>NZ_JBHXRD010000012.1:77273-152602 GCF_042717325.1 Streptomyces sp. NPDC058637
CCCCCCGCGTGCGTGCACACGAGCCCCGCCCCGTACCGCGCGGCGACCTCCGCGAGCTTCGGGTCGACGCCGCCCCACGCGTCGTTCAGGACGTCCGCCCCCGCCTCGCAGACGGCCTCACCCACATCGTGCCGCCAGGTGTCCACACTGATCACCACGTCCGGGTGACGCCGGCGTACCTCCGCGACGAAGCCGACCGTGCGGCGCGCCTCCTCCGCGGCCGTCACCTCCTCACCGGGGCCGGCCTTCACCCCGCCGATGTCGATGATCGCGGCGCCCTCCGCCACGGCCTGTTCGACCCGGGCGAGCGCGGGTTCGTCGCGGAACGTCGCCCCCTGGTCGTAGAAGGAGTCCGGGGTCCGGTTCACGATCGCCATGATCACCGGTTCGTGCGGTCCGAACTCCCGCCGCCCCAGCCTGAGCGCATCGCTTCGCATCCCTGTGTTCCTCCTCGGTAGGTCGCCTGCGACCCTAACTGTCGGTGGCGCATGGCACGATCTGACCCGGACAGGTTTCCGCTCCCGGGGAGATGCACGTGTTCTGGTTCTTGCTGCTCACGATGGCCGTGGTGGTGGCCGCGGTCACGATGGCGGTGGTAGGCGGAGGCGGAAGCGCGGTGCTGCAGGACGTGGAGCCCGAGCGGCTCACCGACCCGCTGCCGGCGAACCGCCCCGTCGGCCGCGCCGACGTCGAGGTCCTCCGGCTGCCCATGGCCGTGCGGGGCTACCGCATGACGGACGTGGACGAGGCGCTGGGCCGCCTCGGCGCCGAGCTCGCCGAGCGGGACGCCCGTATCGCCGAGCTGGAGTCCGCGCTCGCCGGTGCCCAGGCGGCCACGGTGACCGGCCCCGACCTGTTCAAGCGGCCGGGAGAGCCGCTGACCGGGGAGAACGGCCGGGCGCCGGACGAGGACACGCGATGAGCGGCGCCGAACCCGCCGCGGACGGAGATCTGCGCTGCCCGTGGGGCCTGTCCACGGAGGACTACCTCGCCTATCACGACACCGAGTGGGGCAAGCCCGTCCACGGCGACGACGCCCTCTTCGAGCGGCTCTGCCTGGAGGCGTTCCAGTCCGGTCTCTCGTGGCTGACGATCCTGCGCCGCCGAGAAGGCTTTCGCAGAGCCTTCGCCGGGTTCAGCATCTCCGCCGTCGCGGAGTTCACCGAAGCCGACAAGGAGCGCCTGCTCGCCGACGCCGGAATCATCCGCAACCGCGCGAAGATCGACGCGACGCTGGCCAACGCCGAGGTGCTGGCCGGCTGGGCCCCGGGGGAACTGGACGCGCTCGTCTGGTCGCACGCTCCCGATCCGGCCGCCCGTCCCGCTCCGCGCACCACCGCTGACGTACCGGCCGTCACCCCGGAGTCCACGGCGCTGGCCAAGGAGCTCAAGAAGCGGTCGATCCGCTTCGTCGGCCCCACGACCGCCTACGCCCTGATGCAGGCCTGCGGGCTGGTCGACGACCATCTGGCCGACTGCGTGGCCCGGGGCCGCTAGCGACCCCGGCACGGCCCCTCAGCGGCCCAGATACTTCGGCCGCCGCTTCGCGAGGAACGCCTCGACCGCGATCGTGTGGTCCTGCGACGCGCCCGCCCTCGTCTGCAGTTCGTCCTCCTTCTCCAGCGACTCGGCGAGCGTGTGCCCGGCGCCGTACGCCACGGACGCCTTCAGCGCCGCGTACGCCACCGTCGGGCCGTCCGCCAGGGCGCGCGCCACCGCGAGGGCCTCCTTCGCCAGGTCGGCGGCCGGCACCACCTTGTTCGCGATCCCCAGCTCGTACGCCTCCTGCGCGGAGATCGAACGCGGGAAGAACAGCAGGTCGGCGGCGCGGCTCGCACCGATCAGCCGGGGCAGCGTCCAGGAGACGCCCGAGTCGGCGGTCAGCGCCACGCCCGCGAAGGACGTGTTGAAGGCGGCCGTATCGGCGACCACCCGGTAGTCGGCGGCGAGCGCGAAGCCGAAGCCCGCCCCCGCGGCGACCCCGTTGACCCCCGCGACCACGGGCTTCTCCATCTCGGTGATCGCCCGCACGATCGGGTTGTAGTGCTCCCGCACGGTGCTCAGCGCGTTGCCGCCGTCCGCCTCGCGGGCCTCGGTGAGCTTGGCGACGTGCTCCTTGAGGTCCTGGCCCACGCAGAACGCGCGCCCGGTCGCGGTGAGCAGAACCGCCCGTACGGCGGTGTCGTCCGCGACGGCGAGCAGCGCGTCACGGAGCGCGACCTTGGCCGCGGTGTTCATGGCGTTCATCGCGTCGGGGCGGTTGATCGTGATCGTCGCGAGCCCGTCGCTCACGTCCGTGAACACGGTGTCAGCCATGGTGTCGGCCGTGTCGGCCATCGCAGGGTCTCCTTACGGCTCCGGCATTGTGCCTGTCCAGGCAAGCATGGCCGACTCCGGGCGACCCGGATATGTGACCTGCGTCTAACAATTGGCTCTCGGCTGAGGGCCGATGGCGGCGCAGTATCGCAGCCGGATCGCCGAATTGGGTGGTTTTGAGAGAGCGCGTTGCGTAAGCGATGCCGACCGATGTTGGTCATCGGGGTCTCCCATGCGGGATAATGCGGAGGAAGCATTGTGTTCGACGCCGGTGAGGCAGCGCCTGTCATGGGGCCGCCGGTTGCGATGAGCTGGTTTCAGGAAGGGGAACGAGCATGGCGGCCATGAAGCCGCGGACGGGCGACGGCCCGCTCGAGGTGACAAAGGAGGGGCGGGGCATCGTCATGCGCGTTCCGCTCGAAGGCGGCGGTCGGCTTGTCGTCGAGCTGACTCCGGACGAGGCCGATGCACTCGGCGACGCGCTGAAGAAGGTCGTCGGCTGAGGCGGAAGGCGCCCACACTTCACGACTGCCCCGGCACGGAATCCGTGCCGGGGCAGTCGTGCGTCTCCGCGGGGTCAGCCGCGCCGCACCGCGCACAGCAGGCCGTCGCCCACCGGCAGCAGCGTCGCCATGAGCTCCTGGCTCTCCCGCACGGCCCGGAGCAGCTCACGCAGCCGCAGCACCTCGGCCGGCTGGGCCGCGGAGTCGATCGTGCGGCCGTCCGCGAAGACGCCCTCGAAGCAGACGAGGCCGCCGGGCCGCAGCAGGCGCAACGATTCGGCGAGGCAGTCCATGCTCTCGAGCCGGTCGCCGTCGCAGAAGACGAGGTCGTATCCGCCGTCCGCGAGCCGCGGCAGTACGTCGAGGGCACGCCCGGGGATGAACCGCGACCTGTTCGTCGCGAAGCCCGCCGCGCGGAACGCCTCACGGGCGAACTGCTGGCGCTCCGGTTCGGGGTCGACGGTGGTCAGTACGCCGTCCGGGCGCATTCCCTGCAGCAGATAGATGCCGGACACGCCGGTGCCGGTGCCGATCTCGGCCACCGCTTTGGCGTCCGCGGTGGCAGCGAGCAGGCGCAGCGCGGCGCCGGTGCCTGGTGACACCGAGCGGAGCCCCGCCTCGTGGGCCCGGTCCCGGGCCCAGAGCAGAGCTTCTTCCTCGGCGACAAAGGCGTCGGCGAACGCCCAGCTCGTCTGCCGGTTGGCGGTAATGACCCTCTCCTGTCCCCGTAGTTGGCGCAACGGTGACTGTATCCGCTGAACCCGGGAACCCGCAGATGGGACCGGGCGTTAGGAGGGGGCAGGGGAAAACACATGGATCGGGCCCTCTCACCGGGCCCGGAATGTGCCCCTTGCTCCCGGGGGACACCCGGGCACCAGCAGGGAAAAGGCTTATCCGGAGCTAACGGGCGAGGTGGCTATGGTAGGGGCTCCACTGGACACCACCAGAGCCGATAGGGGAGGTGCGGCTGCGCCTGTGGATCGGGGAGGAGTGCTGCGGCGCTTTCTCAGGTCGGCGGGTGAGCCGAAATCCGTGACCAACATCGCTGACCGTTCTTCCAACGATTCCGCACCGACCGCGACCTTCGCCTCAGATGCGGATTCTCAGGCGTGGACCCCGCCCTCATGGGAAGAGATCGTCAGCACGCACAGCGGTCGCGTGTACCGCCTCGCCTACCGGCTGACAGGTAATCAGCACGACGCCGAGGACCTCACGCAGGAAGTCTTCGTGCGTGTCTTCCGGTCGCTGTCGACCTACACACCCGGCACTTTCGAGGGCTGGCTGCACAGGATCACGACGAATCTCTTCCTGGACATGGTCCGCCGCAAGCAGCGGATCCGTTTCGACTCCCTCGGTGACGACGCCGCCGAGCGGCTGCCGAGCCGTGAGCCGTCCCCGCAGCAGGCCTTCAACGACACCCACTTCGACGCGGACGTGCAGCAGGCGCTGGACACCCTCGCGCCCGAATTCCGTGCCGCCGTCGTGCTCTGCGACATCGAGGGCCTCTCGTACGAGGAGATCGCCGCCACGCTCGGCGTGAAGCTCGGCACCGTGCGCAGCCGCATCCACCGCGGACGCTCGCACCTGCGCAAGGCCCTGCAGCACCGCTCGCCCGAGGCCCGCGCCGAGCAGCGTTCCCTGGCGGACGCGGTCCTGGCAGGGGAGGGCGGAACGGCGTGAGTGGCACAGGTCCGACCCCCGCGGAACAGCATCTGGGGGACCGTCTCGCCGCGCTCGTCGACGGTGAGCTCAAACACGACGCCCGGGAGCGAGTCCTCGCCCACCTGGCGACCTGTTCGAGGTGCAAGGCCGAGGCCGATGCCCAGCGGCGCCTGAAGAGTGCCTTCGCGACCGCCACCCCTCCGTCACCCTCCGAGGGTTTCCTGGCCCGCCTGCAGGGCCTCCCCGGGGGTCCCGGAGGCGACGGCGACAGCTCGGGCGGACCCTTCCGTGGCGGCCGTCGCTTCGGGGAAGGGCTCTTCCCCGACCTCACGACCCCCGGCCGTGGCTCGGAACCGGGTTCCGGCCCCTCGCCGCTCGACGGCTTCGGCTACCTGCCCACCGCGCACGGGTCGACCGCCGTACTGCCCGGCGGCCCGTCGTCCGCCTTCCGCATCCACGACGTGGGCCGTGAGACCGACCGGTCGCCCTGGCGCGCCCGGCGCTTCGCGTTCGCCGCCGCCAGTGCCGTGTCGCTGGCGGCCATCGCCCTCGGCGGCGCCCTGCCCCTGCAGTACGGACCCGACGCCCCGCTCCGCGCCGAGGGCGCCGGCAGCAGCGGGACACCGCTCGACGCCGAGGCGCGGACCGCGAGCGCCGCGGCCAGCCGTGGCGGCGGCGGGGCCCTCTCCGTCGGAGAACGCCCCGGCGCACCCACCGCCGTACCGACCGCCGCACCGTCCTCGTCCGCGCGGCCGGTCCTCGCCGCCGCGCCCTCGCTGATCAGCACCACGGCACTCACCGGGCACACGTTCGCGTTCCCGGTGCTGAACGTGTCCGTTCCACCACTGATACGTCCGACCGACGCGGGTCCGCTGCTGACGGCCGCGCTCGGGAGCGGGGAGAGGCCGAAGCAGGCCGAGCCGTCGGCGACGGCGTCCACCCCGCCGGCGCTGCGCGACCGCGCGATGCCTCTTTCGCCACTGCGCTGACCGGGACCCTGCGCACGGATTCGCAAACCTGGTTGAATTCCGGGAGGGACGCCTCTGTGGGGGCGTGCAGAGGCCAGTGGCGGGGAGAGCATGGACGACGGGAAGCCCAGCGGGCCGAAGGCGAAGTGGTGGAGCCGTCCCTCGGCGGGACGTACCGGATCCGCCGGGCCGGAGGATGCGAAGCCCGCCACGGACCGGGCCGAGGCCACCGCGTTCCACGCCGGTACACCCACGGCGGACCCCGACCCCGGAACGCCCGTCGGCGAAGCCGCGGCCGCCGAGCCGTTCCCGCCCGCCCCGGCGGAGGCCGTGCCCGTACCGGCCGCAGGTGAGGCAGTACCGGCACCGGCGGGTGAGCCCTTCACGCCCGGACCGGGGACGCGGCCGCTGCACGCGCCCGACGAGTACAGCACCCCGCCCTACGGCGGCCCGGGGCCGTGGGCGCCCGCGCCGCCCGTCCAGCGCCCGCAGCCGACCCCGGCCCACGGCACCCCCGTACCCCCGCCCTACGACGGGACGAACGGCCACGGGACGGACATCCACGGGACGGCCGTCCACCCGCCCGCCCAGGCCCCGGCGCCCGTACCCGGCCAGGCCCCCGCACCCGCCGACGCCTACGCACTCGCGCCCCAGCCGCACCTGGTGCCCCATCAGCACGGCGCGCCCCCGACGCCCCCCGGTCCGCTGCAGGCCTCGCAGTGGCTGCGCTACGACCCGTGGGGCGCGCCCCAGCAGCCCCTGAGTCACCCCGGACCCGCCCTCGGGCCCGACGCCGGGCCGCGCCGCAAGGGCCGCCGGGGATCCGTCCTCGTCGGCGCGGCGCTGCTCGCCCTCGTCGCGGGAGGCATCGGCGGCGGCATCGGCGCCTACGTCGAGCGCAACGGCGGCCTGACCACGGTCGAGCTGCCCCAGGCCGGCCGGGACAGCGCAGGCCGCGCTCCCGACAGCGTCGCGGGAATCGCCTCCAGCGCCCTGCCCAGCGTCGTCACCCTGCATGTCAGCGGCTCCGCCGAGTCCGGCACGGGCACCGGCTTCGTCCTCGACAACAGGGGCCACATCCTCACCAACAACCACGTGGTGGCCCCCGCGGGCTCCGCCGGCGACATCACCGTCACCTTCAGCGGCGGCGAGACCGCGCCGGCCGAGGTCGTCGGCCAGGACAGCGGCTACGACCTGGCGGTCGTCAAGGTCACCGGCGTCTCGGGCCTCAAGCCCCTGGCGCTCGGCAATTCCGACAACGTGCGGGTCGGCGACCCGGTGGTGGCCATCGGCGCCCCGTTCGACCTGTCCAACACGGTCACCTCCGGCATCATCAGCGCCAAGCAGCGCCCCATCACCGCCGGCGGCGAGAAGGGCGACGGCACCGACGTCAGCTACGTCGACGCCCTGCAGACCGACGCCCCGATCAACCCGGGCAACTCCGGCGGCCCGCTGGTCGACGCGGACGCCCGGGTCATCGGCATCAACAGCGCCATCCGGGCCGCCGACAGCGGATCCGGCCTTGACGGCGGACAGTCCGGTTCCATCGGACTGGGCTTCGCGATACCGATCAACCAGGGCAAGCGGGTCGCCGAGGAGCTGATCAACACCGGCAAGGCCACCCACCCGGTGATCGGTGTCACACTCGACATGCAGTACACCGGCGACGGGGCCAAGGTCGGCGGCAAGGGAGCAGACGGCGGGTCGGCGGTCACCGCGGACGGTCCGGCGGACAAGGCGGGCATCGAGGCGGGCGACATCATCACCGAGGTGGACGGCCGGCGGGTGCACAGCGGCGAGGAGCTGATCGTCAAGATCCGTGCCCACCGGCCCGGAGACCGGCTCGAACTCGGGCTGACGCGCGATGGCAAGGAGCTGTCCGTGACATTGACCCTGGGCTCGTCGAGCGGCACCTGACCGCAACCGGCAGGTACCGCCCGGACAGCTTCGACGGGTACCGTGGAGCCGGTCCGGCCCCGGCGGCCCAGGTGGCGAAGAACCGCGGAGAACACGCAGAGAACACGAGGAGCAGCAAGGTGTTCAATGACATAGGCGCACTCGAGCTGGTGACGCTCGTGGTTCTCGCCGTGCTCGTATTCGGCCCGGAGAAGCTGCCGAAGGTCATCCAGGACGTCACGCGCACCATCCGGAAGATCCGTGAGTTCTCGGACAGTGCCAAGGACGACATCCGTTCCGAGCTCGGCCCGCAGTTCAAGGACTTCGAGTTCGAGGACCTCAACCCCAAGACGTTCGTCCGCAAGCAGCTCATGGACGGCAACGACGACCTGGGGCTCAAGGACATCCGCGAGAGCTTCGACCTGCGCAAGGAGATGGCCGAGGTCACCGACGCGGTGAACGGCCGCGAGGCCGCGCCCTCCACCGGCACGGCCGCCGCCGTGCCGGCCGCGGCCGGCACGCCCGACCTCCTCAAGAAGCCCGCTCAGCCCGCGAAGGACGAGCGCCCGCCCTTCGACGCAGACGCCACCTGAGACCCGTCAATCCCGGCTCGTCCGGACGGTATGGCTATTCTCCATCTGTCCGGTCGCGAGGTTGCCCACGCCCGAGGGGGGAGGGCCGCGCCGGATCTGAGGGATCGAGGAGGCGGCCGGGCAGATGGAGACGACGAGTCGGGTAGGGGCGGACGGTGCGCCCAGCAAGGGCACCGCAGAGGGGGTGCCGACGGCCCGGCGTACTGTCGACGGCTATCTCAAGGCGCCGTTCCCCTGGTACGGGCTGGACGAGGCATTCACGGGCCCGCGCTGGCTGATGCAGGTCGCCGCCGCCGCGGACGGCACGGTGCAGCACGGCTCCACCGGACACGGTGAGGAGCCCGTGGTGCGGACCGACGCGGGAGCGGAGAAGGCGCGCTTCGCGGTGGTCGTGACGGTGGCCAGCAGCCCGGTACGCCACACCGGCGACGGCACGGGTGTCCTGGACGCCACCACGGTGTCCTCGGCGGCCTGGCTGGCGGGCTCCGGGCTGCCGGCGTACACATGGCCCCCGCAGATGGACCACACGCTGCGTGGCGAATGGCTGAACCAGCAGACGGAGACCGCGTTCGAGCTGGCCGACGACCTGGGGCAGGCTCCCTGGTCGACGCTGTCGCTCCCGGTGGACGGCGTGCCGGTCGAATTCCACTACCGCGAGTCCGAGTTCGGCTGGGTCCTCGCCGGTTCGGCGCCGGACGGTGTGCACATCGGCGCGTACGGGCGCGGGATGAGCGCCTACGGGCTGGGCTTCGCGGTGATCGGCGACATCAGGACGTACGAGGCCTGAGCGCGCGTACGCGAGGGGCGGGGCCTCCACGGAGGCCGCCCCTCGCGTACAGGACTTCAGAACTTGTTGCGCGGGGTGAGCCCCAACGACATGCCGGACAGGCCGCGCTGACGGCCGCCCAGCTTCTCCGCGATGGACCGCAGGGCCGCGCCGGCCGGGGAGTCCGGGTCGGACAGGACGACGGGCTTGCCCTCGTCGCCGCCCTCGCGCAGCCGGAGGTCGATCGGGATGGTGCCCAGGACCGGCACCTCGGCGCCGACCGTCTTCGTCAGACCGTCCGCGACCCGCTGTCCGCCGCCCGAGCCGAACACGTCGACCATCTCGTCGCAGTGCGGGCACGGCATGCCCGACATGTTCTCGACGACACCGACGATCTTCTGGTGGGTCTGCACGGCGATGGAACCGGCCCGCTCGGCCACCTCGGCCGCGGCCTGCTGGGGAGTCGTGACGACCAGGATCTCGGCGTTCGGCACGAGCTGCGCCACGGAGATCGCGATGTCACCCGTGCCCGGCGGCAGGTCGAGCAGCAGGACGTCCAGGTCGCCCCAGTACACATCGGCGAGGAACTGCTGGAGTGCGCGGTGCAGCATCGGCCCGCGCCACACCACCGGGGCGTTGCCCGGCGTGAACATGCCGATGGAGATCACCTTCACGCCGTGCGCGGACGGCGGCATGATCATGTTCTCGACCTGGGTGGGCTTGCCGTCCGCCCCGAGCATCCGGGGCACGCTGTGCCCGTAGATGTCCGCGTCCACGACACCGACCTTGAGTCCGTCGGCCGCCATCGCCGCCGCGAGGTTCACCGTCACCGAGGACTTGCCGACGCCGCCCTTGCCGGACGCGACCGCGTAGACCCTGGTCAGCGAACCGGGCTTGGCGAACGGCACCTCCCGTTCCGCCGTGCCGCCGCGGAGCGAGGAGGCGAGCTCCTTGCGCTGCTCGTCGCTCATCACGTCGAGGGTGACCTCGACGCGGGACACCCCCTCGACACGGGCCACCGCGTCGGTGACGTTCTTGGTGATCGTCTCGCGCATGGGGCAGCCGGAAACCGTGAGGTACACGGTGACAGCGACTACACCGTCAGGATCGATCTCGACCGATTTCACCATGCCCAGCTCGGTGATCGGTCGGTGGATCTCCGGGTCGTTCACTGTCGCCAGTGCTTCACGCACCGCGTCTTCCGTAGCCATACCGACGATGGTACGGCGCCGGTGCGTACGCGCGGGTAGCCCTTCAGCGGTCGCCTTCGTCACTCTCGACGGGGAAGAGCACCCTGCGCTCCTCCATGTCCTTGACCATGGCCTCCAGCTCGGAGCGGATCCAGTCCCGGGTGGCCACCTCGCCGAGGCCCATCCGCAGGGCCGCGATCTCCCGGGTGAGGTACTCGGTGTCCGCGATCGAGCGCTCGTTCTGCTTGCGGTCCTGCTCGTGGGTGACCCGGTCGCGGTCGTCCTGGCGGTTCTGCGCGAGCAGGATCAGCGGGGCCGCGTACGACGCCTGGAGGGACAGCATCAGCGTCAGGAAGATGAAGGGGTACTGGTCGAACCGCAGTTCCTCGGGCGCGAAGATGTTCCACACCACCCACAGGATGATGATCAGCGTCATCCAGACGATGAACCGTCCCGTGCCCAGGAACCGGGCGATCCGCTCGGAGAACCGGCCGAACGCCTCGGGGTCGTACTCGGGCAGCAGCCGGCGCCGCGGGGCCCTCGGCTGGTCGAGCCGCGGCCGAGGGGGGCGCACGATGCCGGACGCGCCGGTCGACGCCGCTTTCGAACGGTCCTCAGCGGCCATCGGCGATCCCCTCCTCGCCCTGGAAGTCGGTCTCGCGCCAGTCGTCGGGAAGCAGGTGGTCCAGCACGTCGTCGACGGTCACCGCGCCGAGCAGCGAGCCGCTCTCGTCGACCACCGGCACCGAGACCATGTTGTACGCGGCCAGGTAGCTGGTCACGGCGGGCAGCGGGGTGTCCGGTGTCAGCGGTACGAGATCGCTGTCGACGAGCGAGCTGACCAGGGTGAACGGGGGATCGCGCAGCAGGCGCTGGAAGTGCACGGTGCCCAGGTACTTGCCGGTCGGCGTCTCGTCGGGCGACCGGCAGACGTACACCTGGGCGGCCAGCGCGGGCGAGAGGTCCTGCTGGCGGACCCGGGCCAGCGCGTCGGCGACCGTCGCGTCCGGCCGCAGGATGATCGGCTCGGTCGTCATCAGCCCGCCCGCGGTCCGCTCCTCGTACGACATCAGCCGCCGTACGTCGGCGGCGTCGTCGGGCCGCATCAGAGCCAGCAGCCGTTCCTTGTCCGCCTCCGGCAGCTCCGACAGCAGGTCGGCCGCGTCGTCGGGGTCCATCGCCTCCAGGACGTCCGCCGCGCGGTCCTCCTTGAGCTTGCCGATGATCTCCACCTGGTCGTCCTCGGGGAGCTCCTCCAGGACGTCCGCGAGCCGGTCGTCGTCCAGCGCGGCGGCCACCTCGGCCCGGCGCTTGGGCGACAGGTGGTGCAGGGCGTTGGCGACGTCCGTGGGGCGCAGCCGCTCGAAGGTGGCGACCAGGCTCTCGGCACCCTGCCCGTGCTCCTCCAGGGAGAAGCCGCTGACCGCCGACCACTCCACCGTCAACGTCTCGCCCTTGCGACGCAGCGCACCGCCCCGGCCCTTGCGTACGAAGAACTTGTCGATCTCCCAGTCCCGGCGGGCCGGAAGCTGCTGGATGGCCACATCGAGGACGGTGACCTCCTCGTCGGTGTCCACGAGGCGCACCCGCCGGTCAAGGATCTCGCCCAGCACGAGTCGCTCGGTCGGGCGCTGCTCGAAGCGCCGCATGTTGACGACCCCGGTCGTGATCACCTGGCCCGACTCGACCCCGGTCACCCGGATCATCGGCAGGAAGATCCGCCGCCGGCTGACCACCTCGACGACCATGCCGAGGAGCCTCGGCGGCTTGCCGCCGACCCGGAGCATCGCCACGAAGTCGCGGACCCGGCCCACCTGGTCACCGATGGGGTCGAACACCGGTACCCCGGACAGGTGCGAGACGAAGACCCTGGGTGCGCCTGCCGCCATTCCGTGCGCCTCCCTGTACCCCGACGTCCTCCTTTGCCGAGATCAGGCTAGCCCGTCCCGCTCCGCGCCGCCCCGGCGGACCGTCCGTACGGTGCTCTGCCGAAAGGCGTACGCGGCACGGGTACGCTGCCGTCTGCCACCCCCCGACACACAGACGAGAGGCAGTGCGCCCGTGACCTCTTCCGCCCCGGCCGTCCGCGCCCGTCGCAGGACCGCTCTCGCCGCTGTGCTCTGCGCGGGGCTGACCGCCGCGCTCACGGCCTGTGCCGAGGAGGACCCGGACAAGGGGACCAACGGCGTCGGCAAGCTGACCGCGGCGCAGATCGACAAGAGGACACGGGCCGCCGCGGACGCCTCCGACGCGGTGCGGCTGACGGGCAAACTGGTCAGCAAGGGCGGCACGTACACGCTGAACATGCAGCTCAGCGCCGAGGGCGGCACCGGATCGGTCACCTCCAAGCAGAGCACGTTCGCGCTGCTGCGGATCGGTGACGAGCTCTTCCTCAAGGCCGACGCGGGCTTCTGGAACCATGCCACGGACGACACGGCCGACGGCGACGACGCGAGCGACAAGGCCGCCGCCGACAAGCTCCAGGGCAAGTACGTGAAGGTCCCCGAGGACGACCCCACCTACAAGCAGCTGCGCGGCTTCACCGAGAAGAAGACGCTGCTCGACGGAATGCTCACCCTGCACGGCACGATCAACAAGGGTGACCGGAGCACGATCGGCGGGATCCGCACCGTGCAGATCACGGGCGGAAAGGGTGAGGGCGGCGCACTCCACGTCTCCCTGAAGGGCACGCCCTATCCCCTGCGGGTGGCCCGCGGCGGGGGAGGCGGCACCGTCACCCTCGCCGACTGGGGCCAGGACTTCGTGCTGGAGCCGCCGGCCGAGGACGACACCGTCGACTACGGCGGGCAGCTGCCCAAGTCCTCCGGCTGACGGAAGGCGTCCGTCACTTCCTCCCGCGGCGCTTCAGCAGCAGCCGGGGGAGTGCGGCGGGTGCGGGGCGGCGCGTGGTCGCCCCCGTGGGCAGCGGCACCGCGGCCAGCGAGGTATCCGGCAGATCCGTACGGGACGCGCCGGGCGTCAGCCGTACGACCCGGCACTCACGCGCCCAGCGCTCGGTCATCCGCTCGGCGTCCGGCGCGTTCAGCCGCTTGCCCTTGAGCTCGGCGACGGCTGCCTCCCACTCCTCGGAGTGCGGCTCCAGGACGGCGACGGCGGCGGTCCAGGCGACGAGCCGGCCGCCCTTGTCCTTGCTGCGCACCGTCACCTCGGCGGTGCCGCCCGCGTCCAGCCCCGCGGACAGCGGCTGCTCCCCGGGCCCGTCGCCGACGAGCAGGGCCGCACCCTCGTGCCACACGTGCCACAGGGCCCGGGCGGAGCCGGAGCCCCGCACCCAGATCAGGCCGGACTTCTTGGTGGCCTCCTCGACGAGAGCCCGGCCCAGCAACACGTCTGCAGCAGTCATGCCCGCACTCTATTAGAGCCAGCCGTTGCGCTTGAGGGTGCGGTGGATGGAGAAACAGACGACGCCGATGACGGCCAGCACCATCGGATAACCGTAGGTCCACCGCAGTTCAGGCATGTGGTCGAAGTTCATGCCGTAGACGCCGCAGATCATCGTCGGTACGGCGATGATGGCCGCCCAGGACGTGATCTTGCGCATGTCCTCGTTCTGCGTGACGGTGGCCTGTGCCAGGTTGGCCTGGAGGATCGAGTTCAGCAACTCGTCGAATCCGATGACCTCTTCGTGCACCCGGGCCAGGTGGTCGGCCACATCGCGGAAGTACTTCTGGATGTCGGGATCGATCAGCCGCATGGGGCGCTCGCTCAGCAGCTGCATCGGCCGCAGCAGCGGCGAGACGGCGCGCTTGAACTCCAGCACCTCGCGCTTCAGCTGGTAGATCCGCCCCGCGTCCGAACCGCGCGGACCGCCCTTCGCCGGGGTGGAGAACACGTCGATCTCCACCTCGTCGATGTCGTCCTGCACGGAGGCCGCCACCGCGATGTACCCGTCGACGACATGGTCGGCGATCGAGTGCAGCACGGCCGAGGGGCCCTTGGCGAGCAGCTCCGGGTCGTCCTGGAGCCGCTGGCGCAGGGCGCGGAGCGAGCCCTGCCCGCCGTGCCGGACGGTGATGACGAAGTCCCGTCCGGTGAAGCACATCACCTCACCCGTCTCCACCACCTCGCTGGTCGCGGTCAGCTCGGCGTGCTCGACGTAGTGGATCGTCTTGAAGACGGTGAACAGCGTGTCGTCGTACCGCTCAAGCTTGGGCCGCTGGTGGGCGTGGACGGCGTCCTCCACGGCGAGCGGGTGGAGGCCGAACTCCCTTGCGATACCGGCGAATTCCTCCTCGGTCGGCTCGTGCAGTCCGATCCAGGCGAAGCCGCCGCCCTCCCGCACGCGCAGCATCGCCTCATGCGGGGTCTGGCAGGCGTCGGCCGCGAGACGGCTCCCGTCCCGGTAGACCGCGCAGTCGACGACCGCGCTGGAGACGGTCGGGTCACGGGTGGTGTCGTAGCTGTTGTACGGGGTGTTGCTCTTGCGTAGGGACGGGCGCACGGCGGCGCGCAGGTCGCGGATCATCGACAAGGCTGACTCCTTCACGGAGGGCCGTCGGCGGGGCGTGGAACAGCCCGGAATGGGGACGTGCGCTCACGTCCGCAAAGCGGGCGGCACCGCGCGGGCGCGATGACGGCGTTCGCTACAGACAGGCAAAAACGAGGGGCTCTTCCGGTGCGCGAACTGCCGCGAATACGTCCTGGGAGGGCGTCAGATCACGGAAGGACGGTGTCGCGCGGAAGGGCGGTTGGTACTGCACGGTCGACTTGGATCCACCGCAGCCCCACCTCCTCCGGCCGGTCCCCCGTGGGGGATCACGTGTTGTCGGGACTGAGAGCGACGCTTGGCGTGCTGTCCCGACCGACGGCCCAGGCTATCAGTCGACTCGGGGTCAATCCCTTTCCTTGCCCGTTGGAGACCCGTTCTATGCTCGCGGCATGGGAGAAATTCTTGATCTGGTCGAGGCCCGGCTCCGCACGGCCCTGGGGGAGCCGGACGCGCGCGCCGATGTGACCTTCCTCGGCACGGACCGCATCGAGGTGCTCCGCTTCGTCGACGGCGACGTGGTGCGCTACGCCACGCTGGGCATGTCCGCCCAGCCGATGGCCGACCCCACCTCGCCGCTGGCCGACCCCGTAAAGGGCCCGCGCGCGGAGCTCTTCCTGTCCGTACGGATGGGGCTCGCCGCCACCGACGAGGTGCTCAGGCCCCTCGCCGTACTGGCCGCGTCCCCGCAGGTCGAAGGGCTGATCGTGGCCCCCGGGGCGTCGCTGGACCTCGGCACGCCGCTCTGGTCCGGGGCACCCTTCAGCTCCGTCCTGGTCGCCGAGCCGGGCGGTCTCGTCGAGGACCTGGAGCTGGACGCCCCGATGGACCCGGTCCGCTTCCTGCCGCTCCTGCCGATGACGCACAACGAGGCCGCCTGGAAGCGGGTCAGGGGAGCCCAGGAACTCCAGGAGCGCTGGCTGTCGCAGGGCACGGATCTGCGGGACCCGCTGCGCGCCTCCGTCGCCCTCGACTGAGCCCTCCCGCGGGGCGGCGCGCTGCGGACGGGTGATCGTCCTTGACGGCACGACGCCCGAAGAGGACCGTTGGGGGGTATGAGGGGCGAACCCAGTTGCCCGAAGTGCGGTGGCCGGGTCAGGGCGCCCGGTCTCTTCGCCGATGCCTGGCAGTGCTCCGCGCACGGCCAGGTGTACCCGATGCAGCCGGTGATCCCGCCCGGCGTCGAGGCGCTCGGTGTGGTCGTGCACCGGGCGAGAGTGCCGGTGTGGATGCCCTGGCCGCTCCCGGTGGGCTGGCTGTTCACGGGCGCGGCGTACGCGGGCGACGACCGCAGCGGCGGCCGGGCGACGGCCGTGGCCTGCTCCGGGCCGGCGCCCCTCGGAGGCATGGGTGAGCTGCTGCTGGTCGCCGAGGAGCTCGGCGTGGGGCTCGGTGCCCGCTACGCCGGCATCGACGGCCCCGACCCCGGCTCCGGACTGTGCGCCGACGGGGCACCGGACGCCAAGGTGCTCGCCGCCGGACGCCCCACCCCGCTCTGGCACGTCAAGGACGCCCCGGCCGACCGGGCGGTCTTCGCGGGGGAGGCGCGCGGCCTGTGGCTCTGGGCGATCGTCTGGCCCGAACAGTCCGGACTCCTGATGTACGACGAACTGGTGCTGACCGATCTGCGTGACGCCGGCGGAGAGGTGGACCTCCTGCCGTGCGGGGCGCTCACCCCCCGGCTGCTCACGACGCCCTGAGCGGGCGACCGGCCGGGGCGACGACGGCCCGGGGGCTCGGGCAGGGAGGGCTGGGGGAATGGGCGAAGAGGGCCGGGGGCACGGTGGCCGCCGGTTATCCTGGAGCGTCCCCTTTCCGTCCCCAGCACTGGAGTACGCGTCGTGCGCATCGATCTGCACACCCACTCCACCGCGTCGGACGGCACGGACACCCCCGCCGAGCTGGTGGCCAACGCCGCCGCGGCGGGTCTGGACGTCGTCGCCCTCACGGACCACGACACCGTGCGCGGCCACGCGGAAGCGGTCGCCGCGCTGCCCGAGGGGCTGACCCTCGTCACGGGTGCCGAGCTCTCCTGCCGTATCGACGGCGTCGGTCTGCACATGCTGGCCTACCTCTTCGACCCCTCCGAGCCCGAACTGGCCCGTGAGCGCGAGCTGGTCCGGGACGACCGGGTGCCCCGCGCGCAGGCCATGGTGCGCAAGCTGCAGGAGCTCGGCGTCCCGGTCGCCTGGGAGCAGGTCGCGCGGATCGCCGGGGACGGCTCGGTCGGCCGCCCGCACATCGCCACCGCGCTCGTGGAGCTCGGCGTCGTCGGTTCGGTCTCCGACGCCTTCACCTCCGACTGGCTCGCCGACGGTGGCCGCGCGTACGCCGAGAAGCACGAACTCGACCCGTTCGACGCGATCCGGCTGGTCAAGGCCGCCGGTGGCGTCACCGTCTTCGCCCACCCCCTCGCCGTCAAGCGCGGCGAAGTGGTCCCCGAAGCCGTGATCGCCCGCCTGACGGCCGCGGGCCTCGACGGCATCGAAGTGGATCACATGGACCACGACGAGCCCACCAGGGCCCGGCTGCGCGGGCTCGCGGCCGAACTGGGGCTGCTGCCCACCGGGTCCAGCGACTACCACGGCACCCGCAAGACCGTCCGGCTCGGGGAGTACACCACCGACCCCGAGATCTACGGCGAGATCACCCGGCGCGCCACGGGAGCGTTCCCCGTGCCGGGCGCCGGCGGAGCGCTCCTCGCGTAACGCGCTCCCGCGCGACTCCTTTCCCGTTCTGCGCCGTACCCCGGCGCGCACCCGCGCATGCCGCCGTCGTGGCCGCGCGCCCCCTGTTCACCCCGCTCTTCTCTCGCAAGGCTCACTGTGTTCGACGTCGCTGTCTTCGGATCCCTCTTTCTCACCCTTTTTGTGATTATGGATCCGCCCGGAATCACCCCGATCTTCCTGGCCCTCACCGCGGGCCGCCCCGCCAAGGTGCAGCGCAGGATGGCTCTGCAGGCGGTCGCCGTCGCCTTCGGTGTGATCGCCGTCTTCGGTCTGCTCGGCCAGCAGATTCTCGACTACCTGCATGTCTCCGTACCGGCGCTGATGATCGCGGGCGGGCTCCTCCTGCTGCTGATCGCGCTGGACCTGCTCACCGGCAAGACGGACGAACCGACGCAGACCAAGGACGTCAACGTGGCCCTCGTGCCGCTGGGCATGCCGCTGCTCGCCGGACCCGGTGCGATCGTCTCGGTCATCCTGGCGGTGCAGAACGCCGACGGCGTCAGCGGTCAGATCGCGGTCTGGTCCGCGATCCTCGTCATGCACCTCGTGCTCTGGCTGGCCATGCGGTACTCGCTGCTGATCATCCGCGTGATCAAGGACGGCGGCGTGGTGCTGGTGACCCGCCTCGCCGGAATGATGCTCTCGGCCATCGCCGTCCAGCAGATCATCAACGGCGTCACACAGGTGATCCAGAACTCCTGACGCCCGGACAGCACGACGCCCCCGCACGGACCTTCCGTGCGGGGGCGCATCTTTTCAGCGGCGCAAAGCGATATAAGGCGTTACGAAGCCGACGCGTCGGCCGGCCGGATGTAGATGCGCTGGCCTATGGAGGCGGCCTGCTGCACGATCCGGTTGACGGAGGCGGCGTCCACGACGGTGCTGTCCACGGCGGTACCGTCGACATCGTCGAGTCGCATGATCTCGAAGCGCATATGGCTTCCCTTCGTCTGATCCTCCTGCTGGAGAACTGCTTGTAGGACGGGCTGGCCGTCCGAAAAGGTCGGGGAGCGCGAGGCGTCGGCGCCTCGTGCTCCACAGGGGGTTCAACGGCTTGCCCTCTGCAAACATTCCCTACGCTAAGGAAATTTTTTGGATGTCTAAGTACCCGCCGGTAATGGAACATACGCAGACAACGAGGTCCGTATGAATCACGTGGACACACAGCCGGACGAAGGACCGGGCATCCGGGAGCAGTTGGACCGCACCAACGAGCTGCTCCAGCGCGTGCTCGCGGAGGTGTCGAAGACCCCCTCCACCCACGCGATCTTCGTGGACGCGGGCTATGTGTACGCCGCGGCCGGACTGCTCGTCACCGGCACCGAGGACCGCCGGTCCTTCGACCTCGACGCGGAAGGGCTGATCGATGCCTTCATCGACAAGGCCCGCACGATCTTCGCGGACAGCCGGCTGCTGCGGGTCTACTGGTACGACGGTGCCCGGCGCCGGATCCACACCGTCGAGCAGCAGTCCATCGCCGAGCTCCCCGACGTCAAGGTCAGGCTCGGCAACCTCAACGCCAACAACCAGCAGAAGGGCGTCGACTCACTCATCCGCACCGACCTGGAATCACTCGCCCGCCACCGCGCGATCAGCGACGCGGCACTCGTCGGCGGCGACGAGGACCTGGTGTCGGCCGTCGAGGCCGCGCAGGGTTACGGAGCCCGCGTCCACCTCTGGGGCATCGAAGCCGGCGAGGGGCGCAACCAGGCCGAGCCGCTGCTCTGGGAGGTCGACAGCCAGCGCACCTTCGACCTCGACTTCTGGCGCCCCTACGTGACCCGCCGCTCCGTCACGATGTACGAGGACGACGGCCCGGCCCCGGCGCGCGAGGACGTCCGCTTCGTCGGCGCGCAGATCGCCGCCACCTGGCTCTCCTCGCGCGGCCGTGAATCCCTCGCCGACCTGCTTCCCGGACACCCCTACCTGCCGGGCTCCGTCGACCAGGACCTCCTCGTCGAGGCCGAACGGCTCCTCCAGCACTCGCTGCGCGGCCACGCCCCGCTGCGCCGCGCACTGCGTGACGGCTTCTGGCAGCACCTGCAGGCGCAGTTCTGATCCCACGGGGTCAGAGGCTGTCCCAGAACGCGACGAGGGCCGCCGCCGTCTCCAGCGGCCGTGCCGTGTTGGGGGAGTGCTCGGCTCCCCCGATCACGGTCCGGCGGGCCCCCAGGCGCCGGGCCATGTCGTCCAGCAGGGGCACGGGCCAGACGTCGTCCCTCTCGCCCGACATCACGTGGAAGGGGAGGGGAAGGGCGGCGAGCTCGGCCACCCGGTCGGGCTCGGCGGACAGCTGCGCGCCGGTGGCGATCAGCTGCGCCGGGTCGTGGAGCATCCACCGGCGGCGCAGTTCCTCGCCGCCGGTGTCCGCGTCCTCGGGCGGGTCCAGGGCGCGCATCGCCTCCCAGACCTCGGCCATGGTCCAGCGGGAGAGGGCGTCGCCGAGCAGCTGTACCTTCTTCTGCTGGTCGGTGGTGATCTCGGCGGGTCCGGACGACATCAGGGTCAGTGAACGGAACGGCCCGGCGTCGGTCAGCATCGCCGCGCGGGCGATCTGGCCACCCAGCGAGTGTCCGAGCAGATGGATGCCGCCGGGTCCGCCCGCGCCGTCGAGCGCGGCGGCCTGGGCCAGTACGTCACGGGCCAACTCGCCCTGGGCGTACGACTCCTGACGGCCCGTCCCCTCGGTCTCGTACTGGCCGCGGCCGTCGACGGAGACCACCCGGTAGCCGGCGGCGGCCAGCGGGCCGAGCATCGCGATGAAGTCCTCCTTGCTGCCGGTGTACCCGGGCAGCAGGAGGGCGGTGGAGTGCGCCCCGGCGGGCGGTGCGGCGTCCAGCACGGCGAAGTCGCCGCGCTCGGTGTGCAGCACGCGGGCACGGGCACAGGGTGGCGGGGTGAAAGTGGGCGGCCGGCTCATGGAGCGAGGCTATCGCCGGGGACCGGACCCTGCCCGGGCAGGCCTACGGCCCCGGCCCCCGCACTCGCGGGGACCGGGGCCGTAGGCACCGTGGTACTGCGGCCGGATCAGGCCTCGGTCGCCTCGGCGGTCGACGCGGCGCGGGCCCGGCGGCGGCGCGGCTTGGCGGCCGCGTCCTCGGCCGTCACGGCCTCGGACACCGCGGCCGTCTCCACCTTCACGGCGGCGCGCGGCCGACGGCGGCGCGGCTTGGCCTCCGCCGCGTCCTCGGACCCCGCCGGGGACGCGGTCACCGCGTCCACCGCCTCGGTCTTCGGCTTGACGGCGGCACGGGGCCGGCGTCGCTGCTTCGTCTCGACCACGGGCTCGGACACCGGAGCGATCTGGAAGTCGACCTCGTCGGCCGGCTTGACCACCCGGGTGCGACGACGCGGCTTGGTGACCACGGGCTCCGCCACCGGGTCGGCGAGGGCCACGGTCTGGAAGTCGACCACCGGCTCGGCGGCCGGGGCCGGAGCCCCCGCCTCGTCGGCCGGCTGCACGGCCGTGGCGCGGGCCCGGCGGCGGCGCGGCTTCGCGTCGGCCACAGGCTCCGCCTCGGCCACAGGCTCCGCCTCGGCCACGGGCGCGGCCTCGGGGACGGCAGGAGCCTCGGCCACGGCCACCGCGGCCTCGACGGCGGCCTCGGGCACCACGGCGCGGGTACGCCGACGGCGACGCGGGGTACGCGGCTCCGCCGGATCGTCGCCCGACACCTCGGTGGACGGTGCGGGCACCGTCACGGCGCCCTCTTCGGGGGTGCTGCCGCTCCGCGTGCGACGACGCTGACGCGGCGTGCGCGGCGGACGCTCCTCACGGGGGGCCGCCGCCGCGGGCGCGGCGGACTTGCGGCCACGGCCGCCCGTCTCGCCGAGGTCCTCGATCTCCTCCGCGCGCAGACCCGCACGGGTCCGCTCGATGCGCGGCAGGACACCCTTGGTGCCGGCCGGGATGCTGAGCTCCTCGTACAGGTGCGGGGACGTGGAGTACGTCTCCGGCGGGTCCGGGAACTTCAGGTCCAGGGCCTTGTTGATCAGCTGCCAGCGCGGGATGTCGTCCCAGTCCACCAGTGTGATCGCGATGCCCTTGGCGCCCGCGCGGCCGGTACGGCCGATGCGGTGGAGGTACGTCTTCTCGTCCTCCGGCGACTGGTAGTTGATGACATGGGTCACACCCTCGACGTCGATGCCGCGCGCGGCGACATCGGTGCAGACGAGGACGTCCACCTTGCCGTTGCGGAAGGCGCGCAGCGCCTGCTCGCGGGCGCCCTGGCCCAGGTCGCCGTGGACCGCGCCGGACGCGAAGCCGCGCTTCTCCAGCTGCTCGGCGATGTCGGCCGCCGTCCGCTTCGTACGGCAGAAGATCATCGCGAGCCCGCGGCCGTCGGCCTGCAGGATGCGCGAGACCATCTCGGGCTTGTCCATCGAGTGGGCGCGGTAGACGTACTGCGCCGTGTTCTTGACGGTCGTGCCCTCGTCGTCGGGCGAGGTCGCGTTGATGTGGGTCGGCTGCGACATGTAGCGACGCGCGAGACTGATGACCGCACCCGGCATGGTGGCCGAGAACAGCATGGTCTGGCGCTTCGGCGGCAGCATGGTGATGATGCGCTCGACGTCGGGCAGGAAGCCCAGGTCCAGCATCTCGTCGGCCTCGTCGAGGACGAGGACCCGGATGTGCGACAGGTCGAGCTTGCGCTGGCCCGCCAGGTCGAGCAGACGGCCCGGGGTGCCGACGATCACGTCGACGCCCTTCTTGAGTGCCTCGACCTGGGGTTCGTAGGCACGGCCGCCGTAGATCGCGAGAACGCGGACGTTACGCACCTTGCCGGCGGTGAGCAGGTCGTTGGTGACCTGCTGGCACAGCTCGCGGGTGGGAACGACGATCAGGGCCTGCGGCGCGTCCGTCAGCTTGTCGGGCGCGGCCCGGCCCGCCTCGACGTCGGCGGGGACGGTCACACGCTCCAGGAGCGGAAGACCGAAGCCGAGCGTCTTGCCGGTGCCTGTCTTGGCCTGGCCGATGACGTCGGAGCCGGAGAGCGCTACGGGGAGCGTCATCTCCTGGATGGGGAAGGGGGACATGATGCCGACCGCCTCGAGGGCTTCGGCCGTCTCGGTAAGGATTCCGAGGTCGCGGAACGTAGTCAGGGTGCTGCCTCTTCTGTGAGACGCGGCCCGAGGCGAACGCTGGGGGTCGTACCGTGCCGGGGTTGGTCATCCGGCCGTGGATGGGCCGGGTGGCGCGGGACCACTGCCGTCGCTCGAGCGCTCGTGCCGCTGAGGGGGCCCCTCATCTGCGGATCGTGCCTATCGCACACACCGCGTGGAGGGCTGTCGGGTCGGAGCCGATCGGGCCACCGACCGGGCATCCTCATTCAAGATCGCGCTCCTGGCACAAGAAAATGCTCAGTAAGCGCAATACCACTGTACCCCGGATTCGCGCATGTGTGTTGGGCGAATTCATCGGAAGGGTGTGATGTCTTCGGTCGGCCAGGCCCTTCCACCCTCCCACAAGCGGGCTATTCTGCGCTCCATGGAGACGCCTGACAACGCCAATGAAGCAACCGACGAAGCGCCCGCACCCACCGGAATCGCCGCCCAGGACTGGGTGACCGCGTCCGCCGAGCCGCAGTACCGCGCCGCGGTCGTGGATCTGCTCGGCGCACTCGCCTACGGGGAACTGGCGGCCTTCGAGCGGCTCGCCGAGGACGCGAAACTCGCGCCGACACTGGGCGACAAGGCGGCACTGGCAAAGATGGCGTCCGCCGAATTCCATCATTTCGAGACGCTGACCGACCGGCTGACGGCGATCGGCGAGGAGCCGACGGCGGCCATGGAGCCCTTCGCCAAGGCGCTGGACGACTTCCACCGCCAGACCGCCCCGTCGGACTGGCTGGAGGGCCTGGTCAAGGCGTACGTCGGCGATTCGATCGCCAGCGACTTCTACCGCGAGATCGCGGCCCGCCTCGACATCGACACCCGCTCCCTCGTCCTGGCCGTGCTCGACGACACGGGACACGGGAACTTCGCGGTCGAGAAGGTGCGCGCCGCCATCGAGGCGGAGCCCCGGGTCGGCGGAAGGCTCGCCCTGTGGGCACGCAGGCTGATGGGTGAGGCGCTCTCGCAGGCCCAGCGCGTGGTCGCCGACCGCGACGCCCTGTCGACGATGCTGGTGGGCGGTGTGGCCGACGGCTTCGACCTGGCCGAGGTCGGCCGGATGTTCTCCAGGATCACCGAGGCCCACACCAAGCGGATGGCCGCACTCGGTCTCGCGGCCTGACCGGCCGCCCTACTGGGCCGGTGCGGACCGCACCGGTCGGCTGCCGCGTGGACGGATCAGCAGGGAGAGGGTCACCGCCCCGACCAGCAGGGCACCGGTCGGCGTCGCCATGACGTGGCCGGAGCCCAGCGTCGAATGCGTCAGATACGCGCCGAACAGGGCGCCGAGCGTACCGGTGACGAGCACCGTGCGGTGGGACGGGAGCCGGCCCGGCAGGGTGCGGAAGGCCACCCATGAAAGGGCGAGTCCGAGCACGACGGAGCTGATGGATTCCCAGAGCACAGAAGGTCACCTCGCTTGATTGCGCGGCGGGCAGTTCGGTCGAAGGCGCTACTACCCGGGGCCTGCGGAATACAACCCTCCCCGGGTCCCCGGGAACCCTCCCGAGGGAAGATCCGGTGAAAAGAAGGTGGAGGCCCGGCGGACATCCGCCGGGCCTCCACCTCTGTCCTTGCGTCGCGCGACCTACAGCGCGCCGAACCCCACCCGCCGGGTGCTGGGCTCGCCGATCTCCACGTACGCGATCCGGTCGGCCGGCACCAGAACCTTGCGGCCCTTGTCGTCCGTGAGGCTGAGCAGCTGCGCCTTGCCGTTGAGCGCCTCGCCGACCGCGCTCTCGACCTCTTCGGCGGAAAGCCCGCTCTCCAGAACGATCTCCCGGGGCGTGTGCTGCACCCCGATCTTGACCTCCACGGCTATGTCCCTCCGACGGTCCGTCTCTGCGCGGTGAACCGCGCCGTACGCAGCACACATTAGCCCGGTGAAGGGACGGACCACGGGTCGACCGGCAACGCCCGCAGCGAACACCGCCGCCGCACCCGTCCGCGCCGGTGCCGGAGATCAGTGCTGATCGATGCCGTGCAGCGGGAATCCCGCGATGCCCCGCCACGCGAGCGAGGTCAGCAGCTGCACCGCCGTGTCACGCGGAATGGCGGACCGGCTGGACAGCCAGTAGCGCGCCACCACCTGGGAGACACCGCCGAGACCGACCGCGAGGAGCATCGACTCCTCCTTGGACAGGCCCGTGTCGCCGGCGATCACGTCGGAGATGGCCTCCGCGCACTGCAGCGAGACCCGGTCGACCCGCTCGCGCACGGCCGGCTCGTTGGTCAGGTCGGACTCGAAGACCAGACGGAAGGCGCCGCCCTCGTCCTCCACGTACGCGAAGTAGGCGTCCATCGTCGCCTCGACGCGCAGCTTGTTGTCCGTCGTCGAGGCGAGCGCCGTGCGGACCGCCTGCAGCAGCGACTCGCAGTGCTGGTCGAGCAGCGCCAGGTAGAGCTCCAGCTTCCCGGGGAAGTGCTGGTAGAGCACAGGCTTGCTGACGCCCGCCCGCTCGGCGATGTCGTCCATCGCGGCGGAGTGGTAGCCCTGCGCGACGAAGACCTCCTGCGCGGCGCCCAGCAGCTGATTGCGTCGGGCACGGCGGGGCAGGCGAGTGCCCCGCGGGCGCGCTGCCTCTGTCTGCTCGATGGCTGTCACGCCGCCTCCCAAATTCGTGATCGAACACAGTCGTACCGTGCACGCTGCGCCGTCGGGCCATCGTACTTTTGAGTAACCCGGGTGTGCGCGGCGCGGACGCAGAATTTCACGGACCGGACCACTCCGGTAGCCACGGGCGGGCCGACCGATGCCGCAAAGCGGGGCGGACTACCGGTAATCGTCCTCATCCTGTGCGACGACGCGCGCCTGTTCCGCCGCGTCCGCCTCGTCGGCCCTGTCCCGGTCGATGTCCGTGAGCGGTTCGTCGCGCTTCTGCAGGACCTCGGCGCGCTGTTCGGCGGAGTCCGCCTCGGGCGCCTCGTGGTCCCGTTCCTCGGGCTGGACGTCCTCGGTGTCCTCGAAGGTGTCCGGGTCGCTCGGGTCGACCGTCATGGTGGCTCCCTTCCTTCCCTTGAAGCCTAGGAGCATCCCTCCACAGGCGCTATGCGGCCTGTGAGCGCGAACACATGAACCGGCGCGTGATCGTCTCGTAACATCGCCGCATGTCTTCGACCGAGCTGCCGGGTATCCGCGCCGCCGCCGCCGCGGTGGCGCCCACGGTCAGTGCCGTCCGGGTCGCGGAGGGTGAGAAGCTGCGCTCCGTCGAGCTGCCGGGGCTCACCCTGACGCTGCGGGCCCGCCCCGCGCGGACGGCCGGGCTCGCGCCCGCCCTCTATGTGCACGGCCTGGGCGGCTCCTCCCAGAACTGGTCGGCGCTGATGCCGATGCTGGCCGACGTGGTCGACGGGGAGGCGGTCGACCTGCCGGGTTTCGGGGACTCCCCGCCGCCGGACGACGGCAACTACTCGGTCACCGGACACGCCCGGGCGGTGATCCGGCTGCTCGACGCGGGGCGGCGGGGGCCCGTTCACCTTTTCGGCAACTCTCTGGGCGGCGCCGTTGCCACCCGGGTCGCGGCGGCACGCCCCGACCTGGTGCGCACCCTGACGCTGGTCTCACCGGCCCTGCCCGAGATCCGGGTGCAGCGGCCGGCCGTACCGACGGGGCTGCTGGCACTCCCGGGCGTCGCATCCCTGTTCTCCCGGCTCACCCGGGAGTGGACCGCGGAGCAGCGCACACGCGGGGTCATGGCACTCTGTTACGGCGATCCGGCACGGATCTCCGAGGAGGCCTTCCGCCATGCGGTGGCCGAGATGGAGCGACGGCTGGAGCTGCCGTACTTCTGGGACGCCATGACACGCTCGGCACGGGGCATCGTCGATGCCTACACACTGGGCGGGCAGCACGGGTTGTGGCGCCAGTGCGAGCGGGTGCTCGCACCGACCCTGCTGGTGTACGGCGGACGGGACCAGCTCGTCTCGTTCCGGATGGCACGCAGAGCGTGCGCGGCCTTCCGCGACTCGCGTCTGCTGACACTGCCCGATGCCGGGCACGTGGCGATGATGGAGTACCCGGAAACGGTCGCCCAGGCGTTCCGGGATCTGCTCGACGAACGCGGCAGGAGCTGATCCGGGGCGTGGGACGACACAGCCGAAAGGGCGCCGAGGCCAAAGGGCGCGACACCGGGGCCGCCGTCGGCGACGGCGAACGCGGCACGCCTCGTTCCGGGTCCGGCGGCGGCCGGCGCAGACGCGATTCCGCCGCACCGCCCTCCGGGGAGGGCCACACGCCGTTCCGCGATGTCCCGCACACGCGGGGCGGCCATCCCGAACAGCGTGAGCCCGGCGGCGGATGGGGAACCGGCCCGCAGCCGCGGTACGACGGCGGGCAGGGCCCGGAGGGTGCCGCCCGGGACGCCTACACGCGGCAGGCCGTGGCGCGGCAGCTGTCGGCCCAACAGGCCGCGCAGCGTGCCGCCGAGCGGCGTGCGCCGGGACCCGGCGGTCAGCGGACCGGCGGCGTCCCGCTGATACCGGGCCCGCGCAGGGAATTCGTCGACGCGTTCGACACCAAACCGTCGCGACCCGCACCACCCGCAGGCTCCGAGGGCGACGGCGTACCCCCCGGGCCTGACGAGGCCGCCCTCGACGGCGACCGGGACGGCAGGGCGGGCAGGGGCCGCACCTTCACGGGGATCGCCGCAGCCGCGGTGACCACCGTGCTCGCGGTCGTGGTGGCCGGGCAGGTGGCGCAGGACTCCGGCGGTTCGGTCGTCCCGCAGGCCGCGGGTGTCGACCGCGAGGACGCCGAGGACGCCTCCCGCTCGGTGGAACGCGCGACGCCGCAGGTGCCGCAGCCGCAGGTCAAGCCGATGTCGTACGCGGAGAAGATGGCCAAGGCCTATCCGCTGGCTCCCGACCTCGAGGCGACCGGGTCGTTCGAAGCGGTTCCCGGGCTGGCGAAGGCGCCGGGCAAGGGGCAGAAGTACAAGTACCGGATCGATGTCGAGAAGGGCCTCGGTCTCGATGCGGGGCTGTTCGCCGAAGCCGTGCAGAAGACGCTGAACGACGACCGCAGTTGGGCGCACGACGGCGCCATGACCTTCGAGCGGATCTCCTCCGGGGAACCCGCTTTCGTCATCACGCTCGCCAGTCCCGGCACCACCGGGGTCTGGTGCGAGAAATCCGGCCTGGACACCACGGAGGACAACGTCTCCTGTGATTCCGCCGCGACCGACCGCGTCATGATCAACGCCTATCGATGGGCGCAGGGCGCCTCGACATTCGGCCCCGACAAACTCCTGGCCTACCGTCAGATGCTCATCAACCACGAGGTCGGGCACCGGCTCGGGCACAACCACGTGAGCTGTGGCACTCCGGGCGCACTGGCTCCCGTGATGCAGCAGCAGACCAAGACGCTGGAGATCGAGGGCATCAAATGCCGTCCCAACCCCTGGGTGTATCCGGGTAGCTGATGCTTCGGAGGGCCGGGCGGCCGGGGTCGCCGGCGACCGGCGGATGGGCCGCTCGGTCCGCATCGTGGGACGAGCGTCTCGTTCCGCGTCGGTAACGGGGATCGGCGAGTCCGTGGCCGGTCCGCTCCGCGTGGCGGGGGAGGGCGGCGAGACCCGGATCCGGGACCGGGTGCGCGCACCGCTGGTACGGGTCGGGGTCGACGCCGACCGGAACGACGTACGACCGCTACCCGCGCGAATACAGCGGCGGGAGGCGGCGACGGGTCGGGATCGCCCGTGCGCTCGCCGCCGAACCGAAGCCGATCGTGTGCGACGAACCGGTCTCCGCGCCCGACGTCACGACCCGGGCGCAGGTGATCGCCCTCCTGCCGGAGCTCCGGTGTGAGCTGGGCGGCGGCCTCGTCCTCATCGCCCACGACCTCGCGGTCGTACGCCAGGTCGGCGACCGGGTGGCGGTGATGCGACAGGGCCGCATCGTCGAGCGGGGCGCGGTCGGCGAGGTGTACGGATCGCCGCAGGACCCCTACACGCGACAGCTCCTGGCCGCCGTCCCGGCCCTCGGCGGGGTGCGCCGCGCGGCCCGCAAGGATCTGGCCGCAGCCTGACCCTGCGTAACTCCCGTCCCCCCTATCGCGACAGAACGCTACCGGGGCGGGAAAGTTACGACGGTTCACCCCTTTCGGTGGTGCGACGGACAACCGTCCGTCGCGCCACCGGTGCGTCCGCTTACGGTCGTCCCGCTGCGAGTCGCCGATCAACGGTGGCTGCTCACAAGGGAGATCGAGGGGTGTGCTCGTGCGGATCGGACTCCTCACGGACGGTGGCTATCCGTATGCGACCGGTGAGTCCAGGCTCTGGTGCGACCGTCTGGTGCGCGGCCTCCCTCAGCACGAGTTCGACCTCTTCGCGCTCAGCCGCTCCGCCCACCAGGAACAACAGGGCAGGGTCAGGCTCCCGGACCGGGTCGGCCGGGTGCGTACCGCGCCGCTGTGGGCGCACGACGCGGACACGCACCCAGCGCGCCCGAGAGGCCTGCCGAGCCGGCTCGCGACCGGCCTGGGGCGCTCGTACGGACGGCGTGACCGACGGCGCTTCACGGCGCACGTGACGGCGCTCGTCGGCGCGGTCTGCGCGGGTACGGGCCCCGGGCGCTCCGAGGGCGCCGGGGCGGACCTCTTCACGGAGGGCCTCTACGGCCTCGCCGAACTGGCCAGGGAGCGCGGTGGTCTGCACGCGGCCCTGCGCTCGGAGGCGACCGCGCGCCTGGTGGAGTCGGCCTGCCGTGCCCCCGGAGCCGGCCGGACCGTCCACGGCGCCACCGTCCCCGACCACCTCGCCTTCGCGGCCGAACTCGAACGCGCCCTGCGCCCCCTCTCCCTCGACTGGTACGACGAGTCGAGCCTCGGCGCCGTGGACCTCTGCCACGCGGCTTCCGGAGGCGCCGCTGCCCTGCCGGGACTGCTGGCCAAACGCTTCTTCGGAGTGCCGCTGCTGGTGACGGAGCACGGTGTGCCGCTGCGGGCGCACTATCTCGCGGCGCCCGACGCGCCGTTCAGCGCGCCGGTGCGCGCCCTGCTCGCGAACTTCCACGGACGGCTGGCCTCCGAGGTGTACCGCCAGGCCGCGGTCATCACCCCCGGCAACGCCCACGTACGCCGGTGGCAGGAGCGCTGCGGGGCGGACCGCGCGAAGCTGCGCACGGTCTACCCGGGCATGGAGGCCGAGCGCTTCGGGCCGGTGGGGGAGGGCGACGACGGCGGCGGTCCTGACACGCTCGTGTGGATCGGGCGCGTCGAGCCGGCCAAGGACCTGATCGCGCTGCTGCACGCCTTCGCCGAGGT
Organism: Streptomyces sp. NPDC058637; assembly: GCF_042717325.1. Classification (NCBI taxonomy): domain Bacteria; kingdom Bacillati; phylum Actinomycetota; class Actinomycetes; order Kitasatosporales; family Streptomycetaceae; genus Streptomyces; species Streptomyces sp. NPDC058637. The sequence continues at coordinate 106,777 of NZ_JBHXRD010000012.1, forward strand.
GCGCCGGGCCGAACCGGACGCCCGGCTGCGGATCTTCGGCGCGCCGGTACAGGGAGGCGAGGGCGACGCGTACCTCGCCCACTGCAGGGCACTCGCCGCCCAGCTCTTCCCCGACGCGGCCACCGACGCGCACGCGGTCGGCGACGACCCGGTCACCTTCGAGGAGGTCGGCGGCCCCGAGGCGCCCGATCTCGCGGGGGCCTATGCGGCGGGCGGTGTCGTGGTCCTGTCCAGTGTGGTCGAGGGCTTCCCCATCAGCCTGGTCGAGGCGATGTTCTGCGGCCGGGCCACCGTCTCGACCGACGTGGGCGCCGTGGTGGAAGTCGTCGGCGGTACGGGGCTCGTGGTGCCCCCGCGCAACCCGCGGGCGCTCGCCGACGCCTGCGTCACGCTGCTGCGCGACCCCGAGCGCCGCGCACGCCTCGGCGCGGCGGCGCGCGCCCGGGCGCTCGAACTCTTCACCGTCGAACAGAATCTGGTGGCATTTCGCGGCATCTACCTGGACCTGGTGGCGCACGCCCCGGCCAGGTGGACGGCGGACGTGCGCGTGGGGGACCACGAGGGCCCGCCGCGCCCGTTCGCCACACCCCCCGAGGCCCATGTGCTGGGCCACCTGTCACCCGCACCCGTCGGCTCCGGCGCCGCACGGCTGCCCAGCTGGGCCGTGGGCGCCGACGGCGTGTGCGCGGGCGCACACGGAGCGGGGGACGGCGATGCGTGACGACATGACCGGCCATGACCACGGAGGAGCCCCCATGGGGAGACCGAACGACCCCCCGGCCGTCCCGGCTCCGGCCTCCGGCGGCGGGAGTGCGACCGGGCACGAGCCGGAGCTCGGTCCCGCGGACGCGCCCCGGACGGCCGACGGCGCGTCCGGGGCGCGCACCGGAGGCGCGACCGCCGCTGTCCGCGCCCCCGAGATCGCCTACCACCCGGCACGTCGGCCCGCCGCGCGGCGCGGACCGGCCGACCCCGTGAAGGTGCTCATGCACCGCCACCGGGAACTCTGCGAACGGGCCGTCGACCCGCTGGAGATCGCCGCCGGCCTGGAGGCGCACGGGCTCACCGACCGCACGGCCGCCCGCTACCGGCACCGTGACGTCTTCTCGCTGGCCGAGGAGCTCTACGCCCGCGTCCCCGGCGCCGACCGGTCCGAGGCTGCCCGTCCCCCGCGGCCGGGCCCGGGGCCCGACACGGCGGCGCGCGCCGGATGGACGCTGCTCGCCCTGCTGCCCGGCGCCGCCTGCCTCGCGACCGCCGGCGTGCTCCGGAGCACCGAAGGGGTCCTCGGCGGAGAGGCCCGGCTCGCGACGACCGCCGTCGGAGCGCTGCTCGTCCTCCTCGCGCTCCGGCTCTGTCTCCGCAGCGGCCCCCTGCGCGCCCAGGCGGACATCGGCACCGTCACGCCCTACGTCTGCTGGCTCCTCGGCTATGTCGTCTACGGCGACGACCTGCTCGCCCAGGTCATCAGCGGCGGCACCGACGGCCACTGGACCGCCGCACCCGCCCCGCTGCTCGGGCTGGCCCTCGCCGTGGCCCCCGCCGCCTGGTGCGCACACCTGTTCGCGGTCCACGCGCGCCACAGGCTGGCCGGAAGCCATGTACTGGCGGAGTTCGGCGCCGGCGTGCGCCCCCTGCTGTTCGGCATCGTCACGCTCTTCCTGTGTGCCCTGGCCGCGCTGCTCCTCCTCGCCGATCTCGGCTACGGAGGCGACGGTGCCCCCGTGGCCCCGGCCGCCCTGGGCGTCCTGCTCTTCCTGGCCCGGCTCCTCGCCGTCCACGGCTTCCCCGAACCCGCCGCCACCGGGCTCGCCGCCGCCTGCGCCGTCGAAGTGGCCGCCCCGTTCCTCGTCCTGGCCGGGCGCCTGCCCGGCCTCGACCTCCTCGCCCGGCCGGTCGAGGCAGTCGTGGCGGTGGCGGGCACCGGCGGCGTACCCGCGCTCGCCTGCGGCACCGCGGCCCTCGGGCTGCTGATCCACGCATCCGTGACCCTCTCCCGGGCCTCCGCACACGCCACGGCGTAGCCGGAACCGCCCACCCACGCCGCGGAGCCGACGCCGCGGACCCCCGTACCGCACACCCCTTCCTCAAGGAGACACCGGACATGACCCCCCAATCCCCCGCACCGGCAGGCCGCCGTCGGCACCGAGGGGGCGCGCGATGAGGGTTCTGCTGCTCGGAGCCAACGGATTCCTCGGCCGCTTCGTCGCCGACCGCCTGCTCGCCGACCCCGCCGTACACCTCACGGCGCTCGGCCGCGGCGACGACGCCGACGTACGGTTCGACCTCGCAGGCGGCAGCCCGGGGGCGCTCACCCGCTTCCTGGACGCGGTCCACCCCGGCGTCGTCGTCAACTGCGCGGGTGCCACCCGCGGGGGCGCCCGGGACCTGACCCGGCACAACACCGTCGCCGTCGCCACGGTCTGCGAGGCCATGCGCCGCAGCGGCTGCAGCGCCCGGCTCGTCCAGGTCGGCTGTGCCTCCGAGTACGGGCCCTCCCAGCCCGGCTCGTCCACCGCCGAGGACGCCGTGCCCAGGCCCGGGGGCCCGTACGGCGTGAGCAAGCTCGCCGCCACCGAACTCGTCCTCGGCTCGGGCCTGGACGCGGTCGTCCTGCGGGTCTTCTCCCCGGTCGGCCCCGGCACCCCGGCGGGCTCCCCGCTCGGCCGGCTCGCCGAGACGATGCGCCGCGCCATGCAGTGCGGCGATCCCGAACTCAGGCTCAGCGGCCTCGGCGTGCAGCGCGACTTCGTCGACGTACGGGACGTGGCGCGCGCCGTGCACGCCGCTTCGCTCTCCGCCGCGCAGGGCGTCGTCAACATCGGCACCGGCCGGGCCGTACGGCTGCGGGACGCGGCAGCCGTCCTTGCCCGGGTCGCCGGATACACGGGCGCACTCCACGAGCTGGACACGCCGCCCGCCCGGCTGCCCATCGGCGCCCCCCGCGCCTCCACGGAGTCCGTCGTCGAGCACCTCTCGGCGACCCCGTCCCCCTACCCGGACGGCTGCGGCGCCTGGCAGCAGGCGGATGTCCGCACGGCCCGGGACCGCCTCGGCTGGCGCCCCCGGATCAACCTGGAGGAGTCGCTCGCCGACATCTGGATGGAGGCGGCATGCCGTATCTGACCAGTGCCGGTGCCGCCGTGCGGACCAGCGGCGCCGAGCGGTTCGGCGTCGGTGTCCCCGGCTACGCCCATCCGCTGCTCGCCCCCACCGAGTGGGCGGGGCTCAGCCGCCCCGGCACACCGCTGCACTGGGCGGTGCTCAACATCGACGACGGGCCGGGCGCCCGCCCCGACCCGCACTGCCTGGAGGCGGCCGGCCGGCTCCGCAACGCCCGCGCGCGGGCCCTGCACGGCGAGGCCCCGGACGACGCCGTCCGGGCGGCGGGCGGCAGGCTGCTCGGCCACCTCGACCTGGCCTTCGGCAGCCGGCCCTTCGACGAACTGATCGCCGACGCCCGGTCCTTCCTCGACTGGTACCGGGTCGGCGGCTTCTACCTCGACCGCTGCCCGGCCGAGCGCGCCGGGCTCCACGCCGTCCGCCGGCTCACCGCAACCCTCGCCGCGCTCCTGGAGGACAGCGACAGCGCGGACGAGGAGGGCGGCAGGCTGGTCCTGGCGCACGGCACGCACCCGTACCCGGGCTACGCCGAGGCCGCCGACCAGTTGGTCACCTTCCGGGGCCCCTGGACGGACTACCGCTGGGCGCAGGTGCCCGAGTGGACGGCGGCGTACGAACCCGGCCGCTTCGCGCACTTCGTCCACGGGGTCGCGCGCACCCACCTGGAGGAGGCCCTGCGCATCGCCCGGTGGCAGGGCGCGGGCACGATCTTCTTCACGGACCGGGACGGCGCGCGGGGACAAACCGATCCATTCGAGGCACTGCCCAGCTACTGGGACGAATTCGTCTCGCGGATCGGACCCGGTATCTCGGAATGAGGAGGGGCGTGGCAGTGTTACGGGAAAACAACCGTACGTAGATGAAGTACGTAGAAACCGACCACCTGCATTGTTGAGGTTCCTGTGTCGCTGCCACCCTTGGTCGAGCCAGCTGCTGAGCTCACCGTCGACGAGGTCCGCAGGTACTCCCGCCACCTGATCATCCCGGATGTCGGGATGGACGGGCAGAAGCGGCTGAAGAACGCGAAGGTGCTCTGTGTCGGTGCCGGCGGCCTCGGCTCGCCGGCCCTGATGTACATGGCCGCGGCCGGTGTCGGCACGCTCGGCATCGTCGAGTTCGACGAGGTCGACGAGTCGAACCTGCAGCGCCAGATCATCCACAGCCAGGCCGACATCGGCAAGTCCAAGGCCCAGTCGGCCAAGGAGACCGTGCAGGGGATCAATCCCCTGGTGAACGTGATCCTTCACGAGGTGCGGCTCGAAGCCGACAACGTGATGGACATCTTCGCCCAGTACGACCTGATCGTGGACGGCACGGACAACTTCGCCACCCGCTATCTCGTCAACGACGCCGCGGTCCTGCTGAACAAGCCCTACGTGTGGGGTTCGATCTACCGCTTCGACGGCCAGGCGTCCGTCTTCTGGTCCGAGCACGGTCCCTGCTACCGCTGCCTCTACCCGGAGCCGCCGCCCCCCGGCATGGTCCCGTCCTGCGCCGAGGGCGGTGTCCTGGGCGTGCTCTGCGCGTCCATCGGCTCCATCCAGGTCAACGAGGCCATCAAGCTGCTCGCCGGTATCGGTGACCCGCTGGTCGGCCGGCTGATGATCTACGACGCCCTGGAGATGCAGTACCGCCAGGTGAAGGTCCGCAAGGACCCCGACTGCGCGGTCTGCGGCGAGAACCCGACCGTCACCGAGCTCATCGACTACGAGGCCTTCTGCGGCGTCGTGTCCGAGGAGGCCCAGGAGGCGGCGGCCGGCTCCACGATCACTCCCAAGCAGCTCAAGGAGTGGATCGACGGGGACGAGAAGATCGAGATCATCGACGTCCGCGAGCCGAACGAGTACGAGATCGTCTCGATCCCGGGCGCCAAGCTGATCCCGAAGAACGAGTTCCTGATGGGCAGCGCCCTGCAGGACATGCCGCAGGACAGGCGCATCGTCCTGCACTGCAAGACCGGTGTCCGCAGTGCCGAGGTCCTCGCGGTCCTCAAGTCGGCGGGCTTCGCCGACGCGGTGCACGTCGGCGGCGGCGTGATCGGCTGGGTCCACCAGATCGAGCCCGAGAAGCCGGTCTACTAGAACCACGCCACCAGCACGGGAAGGGGCCGGCTCCGCAGGGAGCCGGCCCCTTCCCGCGTTCGCGCGCCTTCCGCGTGCGGCGGACCGTCAGGAGCAGGTCCGCCCGTCCGCCGGGACCTTCCCGTCCAGGAGGTAGGCGTCCACGAGTGACGTCACGCAATCGCTGCCGCCGTACGAGCCGTGCCCCTCGCCCTCGTTGGTCAGCATCACACCGACACCCTCGCCCAGCTCGTCGGCCATCTTCCGCGCCCCCTCGTACGGTGTCGCCGGGTCACCGGTCGTGCCGACGACGAGTACCGGAGCGGCCCCCGGGGCGCTCGCCTCCGGGGTGTCGTGCTCCCCGTCGACCGGCCAGTCGGCACACCAGCCGGCCGTGTCCCACGCCAGGAACGGGCCGAAGACCGGCGACAGTTCCCGGAATTCGGGGAGCAGCGCCCGGGCCTCGGCCGCCGTCGGCCTCGCCTTGGTGTCGGCACAGGAGATCGCACGCTGGGAGTGGCTTTGGGTGTCGTAGTGCCCGCTCTCGTCACGGCCGTTGTACGAGTCGGCCAGCTGGAGCAGTCCGTCGCCCGTACCGCTGTTCCCGGCCTCGTCGAGTGCCTTCGTCAGCTGTGGCCAACTGCTCTCGGAGTAGAGGGGCGTCACGATGCCGGTGAGGGCGAGGGTCTCGTTGAGCCGCCGGCCGGAGGAGGTCGGCAGCGGGGCCCGGTCGATCTCCCGCAGCAGGTCCGTGATCCGCCGCGTACCCGCCCCGGGGTCCTGACCGCGGTCCTTCAGGTAGTTCTCCAGCGCCCGCTGGAAGCCCCTCGCCTGGTTGCGCGCATGGCCCACCGTGTCGGCGGTCGGATCGACGACGGCGTCCAGCACGACCCGTCCCACCTTCTCCGGGAAGAGATGGGCGTACGTCCCGCCGAGCTCCGTACCGTACGAGACGCCGAAGTACGACAGCTTCCGGTCGCCGAGCGCTTCGCGGATCGCGTCCATGTCCCGGGCGGCGTTCGTCGTGCCGACGTGCGGGAGCACCGTGCCGGACAGGCGCTCGCAGCCGGCGCCGAAGTCCGCGCCGTCCTCGACGAACGCGGCCTCCTCCGCCGGTGTGTCCGGGGTCATGTCGATCGCCCGGGAGGCCCGCTCCTGCTCCTCGTCGCTGCGGCAGCGCACCCCGCTGCTGCCCGCGACACCGCGCGGGTCGAAACTCACCAGGTCATAGCGCGTGTTGAGGTCCCCGTACGAACCGGCGGCGCGCGGCAGGATGTCGACGCCCGAACCACCGGGCCCGCCGAAGTTGAAGAGGAGCGACCCGATCCGCTCGCTCCCGCGCGTCGCCTGTTTGCGGATCAGCGCGATGCCGATCGTGTCACCGTCCGGCTTCGCGTGGTCCAACGGCACCTCGACGGTGGTGCACCGCCAGTCCGCGCCGGGCTCCCTGCCACCCTCCGGGGCCTCGCAGCGCTTCCAGTCCAGCTGCCCGGCACCGGACGAGCCGGACCGCGGCGGGGCAAGGCTGTCGCACCCGGCGAGAACCCCCGTCACCAGCAGGGCCGCTCCGGTCAGGACCGCGACCCGGCTCGCCCGTCCGTGTACGCGCATGTGCGTTCCCTCCCCGATGCCCGATGGCCGGTACCGCCTGGGCGGTGGGACGGGTACCGGGCGCTACCGACGTCCGGTCATGCTAATCGCCGCTACCGACAGCGACGGTCCACTGGTGACGGCCGGGTGCGGGGGCTCACTCGCAGACCGTGCCCGAGGCCGGTACCTCACCCTCCAGCAGATAGCCGTCCACGGCCTTCTGCACGCAGGCACTGCCCCCGTTGTAGGCGCCGTGGCCCTCGCCCTTGTACGTGAGCTCGATCCCGACCCCCTTGCCCAGCTCCGCGGCCATCGCCCTCGCGCCCGCGTACGGGGTCGCCGGGTCCCCGGTGTTGCCGATGACGAGGATCGGGGCCGAGCCCGGGGCGCTGACGTCCGGGGTCTCCCAGGCGCCGGCGACGGGCCAGCCGGTGCAGGACATCAGCCCCCAGCCCAGGTAGTCGCCGAAGACGGGGGACGCCTTCCGGAAGGCGGGAAGTGCCGCCCTCGTCTGCTCCAGCGTGAACCGCTGCTCGGAGTCGGCGCAGTTGACAGCCACGTTGGCGGCGCTCGAATTGTCGTAGTGGCCGTCCTGGGTGCGGCCGTTCAGCGAGTCGGCGAGGGCCAGCAGCAGCCCGCCGTTGTCACCGTCCGCCTCGTCGAGACCTTGTTCGAGCAGCGGCCAGGTCTCCTTCGAGTACAGGGCGGACGCGATGCCGGTGGTGGCCTGGGTCTGCGTCAGTTCCCGTTCGCCGAGCCCCGGGACCGGGTTCTTCTCCAGCTCGGCCAGGAGATCGGCGATCCACTCCTGGACCTCCTGCGCCGTGGTTCCGGGGAGCTTGCAGTCGTCGCGCTCCGCGCAGTCGGCGGTGAAGTTGTCCAGGGCGAGCTGGAAGCCCTCGGCCTGGCCGAGCGAGGACTGTTCGGAGTCCTCCGTGGGGTCGACGACGGCGTCCAGGACGGCGCGGCCGACGTTCCGGGGGAACAGATGGGCGTAGACACCGCCCAGTTCGGTGCCGTACGAGATCCCGAAGTAGTACAGCTTGTCGTCGCCGAGCACATGGCGCATCAGGTCCATGTCCCGGGCGGCGTTCGTCGTGCCGACGTAGGGCAGTTCGTCCCCGGAGTTCTCCTCGCAGTCCGCGATGTAGGACTTCAGGTCGTCGACGAAGGCCTGCTCCTCCTTCGCGTCGTCCGGGGTGCCGTCGCTCTCGTACCGCGCGTCGAGCGCGTCGTCGTCCGAGCATTCGACTCCCTCGCTGCGGCCGACCCCACGCGGGTCGAAGCTCACCAGGTCGTACCGGGTGCGGAGCGAGTCGTACGCGGTGTTGAAGGACGGCAGCGTGGCGACACCGGAGGCGCCCGGACCGCCGAAGTTGAAGACGAGGGAGCCGATCCGCCGGTCCTGGTTCCTGGCCGCGGCGCGGATGAGCGCCAGCTCGATGGTCCTGCCGTCCGGATCCCCGTAGTCCAGCGGCGCGTCCATGAAGGAGCACTCCCAGGTCGTGCCGCCCGGCAGGGGGGAGGGCGTGGTGCCGCTGCCCTGGGCCTCGCTCGGGGCGGTGCAGGGCTCCCAGTCGAGCTTCTGGTCCGCCAGCTTCCGCGGTGTCGCGGTGGGGGACGCCGTCGACGCGGCGGAGGGTGTGTCCCGGTCCGTACCCCCGCCGTCGTCTCCGTCCGAACAGCCGGCCAGGGGCAGGAGCACGGCGGTGGTGGCGGCGAGGGCAGCGGCGCGCAGGGCGGGGGAGGTCCTCATGACCCCATCGTGCGGCGGGGCGCCGGGGACCGCGCGGGGCGCGGTCCATGCGAGTGGCCCGCGCGCCCGCTCCGTCGGTCCTAGAGCTCTCCCTTGCGCGTCAGCTGGTTGAAACAGATCCAGCCCGGGAGCACCGGCAGCCACAGCGTCATCACGCGGTACAGCAGCACCGCCGGCGCCGCGACTTCGCTCGGCAGGCCGACCGCGATCAGCCCCAGGGTCAGCGCGCCCTCGACCGCGCCCATACCGCCCGGGGTGGGTGCCGCCGACCCGATGGCGTTGCCCGCGAGGAAGACCACCGCGATGCTGGCATAACTGAGCTGCGGCACATCGGGACCGCTGAACGCGCGGATCGACGCGTCCAGGCAGAGGACGAACAGGCCGGTCAGCAGCAGCATGCCGCCGATGCCGGTGACCAGCTTCTGCGGGCGCTGCACGACGTCGAGCATGCGCGGTACGACCCCGGCGAACAGCGACCGCACCCGGGTCACGACGAACTTCCGCAGGAAGGGGATCGCGGTCACCACCAGCACGAGCACCGCGGCGGTGAGCAGCCCCGCGATGACCGTTCTCGACGGGGTGAGCGAGTCCGGTGTCCTCTCCGTACCGGTCAGATAACCGAACAGGGCCAGCAGCAGGATGTGGCAGCCGAGGCCGAACAGCTGGGAGGCGCCGACACTCGCGACGGCGAGCCCCGGGCGCACTCCGGCGCGTTGCAGGAAGCGCGTGTTCAGCGCCACGCCTCCGACCGCGGCCGGCGCGACGATCTTCACGAAGGACCCGGCGACCTGTGCCACCACGGTCTTCCTGAACGGCACCCGCTCGGGCACGAAGCCCAGCAGGCTCATGGCCGCGGCGATGTAGCTCAGGGCCGAGAAGCCCAGTGCCGCCGCCACCCAGCCCCACTCCGCCTGCTCCACGACCGTGCTGAAGTTCGCCTCGGTGACCTGTGAGATCAGGAAGTACGCGGCGATCGAACCTGCGATGAAACTGAACAGGGTGCGTGGTTTGATGCGTTCGAGCCGCACCGGTTCGACCGGCGCCTGCGGCCGGATCAGCAGTACCTCCCGGCGGATCTGGGCGAGCAGATCCTCTTCGCGCGCCTCGTCCAGGGCATCGTCGATCGCCCGCTTCTCGGCCTGCTTCTCCGTGCGCAGCGACTTGCGTGCCGTCTTGCGGTCGTCGCCGGCCGCCCCGTGCTCCCCCGCCTTCGCCTGCTTGGTGGCCTGCGACGCCTCCAGCACGGCCTCCCGCTCGCGCTGCGAGCGCTCCCGGGCGGTCCGGCGCAGCGTCGCCCGGGTGGAACGGCTGAGCGCGATCGGCTGGAGCAGGGGCAGGGAGTCGGCGACGGCGTCCGGCCCGAGCACCGCGAGGGCGCCCGCGACGGCCCGTTCGGCGCCCACCCGCAGCCCGGTGGTGGTGAGCAGCTGGGCGACGTCCATGCGCAGGATCAGGTCACCGGCGGCGATCTCCCCGCCGCGCAGGTCCGTGACGAACACCGTGCCGGAACGATCCACCAGAATCGCGTCCCCGGTGAGCCTGCGGTGCGCGATCCGCCGCGACTGCAGCGCCCGCACCTGCCGCCAGGCGCCCCGCAGCAGCTCGTCGGTGATCTCCTCGTCCTCCATGGCGTCCAGCGAACGCCCGCCGATGTGCTCGTACACCAGCATCACGGCGTCGGGGCCCAGCTCGGACGTGGCGATGAGCTTGGGCGCGTTGGCCCCGGCGGCGATCGCCGCGTACGCGAGCAGCGCCTCCTGCTCCAGGGCCTGGCGCAGCGACTGGATGGAGCGGCGCTGGGTGATGCTGCGCAGGGTGAGCCTGCGCCACACCCGGTAGAAGAAGCCCTGGGCCTGCTGTTCACGGTCGACGACCGTCACGTCCAGCGGTGGACCGTCCTCCAGGGTGACCAGATAGCTGCGGCCCCGGTCGATCTGGTCGATGTTGTCGGGCGCGTCCTCGGTGCGCATCGCGGCGACCGGACGGAAACCGACGTGGCGCAGACCGGCCATCAGGTGCTGGCCGGTCGGCCGGACGTTCGGCGAGCCGACCGCGTAGAGCGTGCCGTACGCCACCGTCCAGCCGATCAGCACGGTGAGGACGATCGAGAACGGTGTGGTGTACCCGCCGACCAGCATCGCGAAGGCGTCCAGCAGCAGCACCACCCACAGCACGACCCGCCACCGCGGTCTGCGGGCCATCCCGACCGCCGTCATGTAGGCGATGACGGGCGCGAGATAGCCGTGCACGGGGTCGGTGAGCGCGTCACCGGGCTGGGGCTGGGTCAGCGCGTCCCTGATCGTCCCGGAGGCCGACCTGGCGACCCAGAGATCGGTGGCCAGGGTCACCCCGTGGGCCAGTACGGCGGCGAGCACGCCGTCCGCGATGCGCAGCCCGTCACGTTTGACGAGCCGCTCGATCGCGAAGGCGACCGGCACGAGCAGCACGGCGATGCTGGACACCAGCCCGGCGAGCTTGATCAGCAGGTCGGGCGCCTGGTCCGTGCCCTTGGAGATGTCGTCCTCGAGGCCGGTGGTGGTGCCCTGGGCGAAGGCCGCGATGGAGAAGAGCAGGGCGATCGCGAGGACACCGACCAGGAGCCGCAGCAGATCGGAGGGGCGGTGCACCCGGGCGGGCAGCAGCGGCTCGTCGCCCGACACCCGGTCCGTCAGCGCCCCGTCGGCCGATGCCAGGGTCGAGCCCGCGAGGTGCTCCTCCGACTCCTCGGAAGCGCTCCCGGCGCCCGGGGTGTCCGCGCCCGTCGGACGCGGCTCGGCGTCAGAGGCGTCGGCCGCCTTCGGTGGCTGCACGCCCTGCTCCTTCGTCGCCTCTGATTGGTCTTCGTGTTCTCGTATCACCGGTCACCGCCCGCATGATGGTGGCACGGCCTGCAGACAGAGGGGGGCATCAGGGTGCATTGCGCGGGCGCGAGATGGGCAACATACGCTGCTTCACTCCCGCGCGCACGCTGCGTGACCAGGGTGATACCGAACCGGTACGACTGTCGGTGGCGTACGGCAGGATGGGGCGGATGAGCGAGAACCGGAAGAGCGGCGGATCCGCGGACGCCGCACCCGCGGCCCCGGAGACCGCCGAGCTGCCTCCGTACGCCGAGCGGGTCCTGGACGTCGCCGACCTGATCCCGGCCGGCCGCGTGATGACGTACGGCGATGTCGCGGAGTGGCTCGGGGACGGCGGACCGAGACAGGTCGGCCGGGTCATGGCGCTGTACGGCTCCGCGGTGCCGTGGTGGCGCGTGGTGCGGGCCGACGGGGCGCTCCTGCCGGGACACGAGCTGCGGGCGCTGGACCACTACCGCGCGGAGGGCACGCCGTTGCGCGAAGCCCCGCCGGGCGCGGACGGGCACCTGCCGCGCCTCGACATGAAACGCGCCAGGTGGGACGGCGGAGACGGTCCGGACGGGGGCGAGGAAGCTCACACCTGACAGCTTCGGCCATCGGACCCCACCGGGCCGGGCGCCGGGCCGGTACGGGGAACGCCGGGGGTTGTCGGCACGCGCACGTGACGAGCGACGCGGCGCATCCACCGCGTTCCGCCCCGCCGCTGGCGTAGCGTCGTCCACGCGCACCGCGCTCCCCACCCTCGTACCGTTCGTTCCATCGGTTCCGTTCGTCTCCCCGCGCGCCCGTCGTCCCGGCCACCCGCCGTAGCGGCGTGTCCGGCGACCGAGCAGACCCGGCGGCAGACCCTCGCACACCCACCAGGACCGGCGATCCACGTGAGCTCCTCCTCCACCACCCGGAACAGCCCGCACCGTCAGACACGGCGGCGGGCCCCGGGCGCGTACCGGCTGGTGCGTACGCCGCCGGGTTCGGTGGACCCCCCTCTCCTGGACGCACCGCAACGCGCGGTGGTTGATCACCGGGACGGCCCGCTGCTGGTCCTCGCCGGACCGGGCACGGGCAAGACCACGACGCTCGTCGAGGCGGTCGCGGCGCGGGTGGCCGCGGGTACCGATCCCGCCCGCATCCTGGTCCTCACCTTCAGTCGCAAGGCGGCGGTCGAGCTGCGGGACCGGATGGCCTCCCGGATGGGCGGCACCCGTGGCCCGCAGGCCACCACCTTCCACTCGTACTGCTACGCCCTCGTCCGCGCCCACCAGGACGCCGACCTGTTCGCCGACCCGCTGCGCCTGCTCTCCGGACCGGAACAGGACGTCACGGTCCGTGAACTGCTCGCCGGACAGCTCGGCCTGGAAAAGGCGGGGCTCGCCCACGTCCGTTGGCCCGACGAGCTGCGGGCCTGCCTGACCACCCGGGGCTTCGCCGACGAGGTACGTGCCGTGCTGGCCCGCAGCCGCGAACTGGGCCTCGGCCCGGACGCCCTCGCCGCCTTCGCCCGCCGCACCGGCCGGCCGGACTGGAGCGCCGCCGCGCAGTTCCTCGCCGAGTACCTGGACATCCTCGACGCCCAGGGAGTGCTGGACTACGCGGAACTGGTCCACCGGGCGGTCCTGCTCGCCGAACGGCCCGAGGTGGCGTCGCTGCTGGCCCGGAGCTACGACGCCGTGTTCGTCGACGAGTACCAGGACACGGACCCGGCCCAGGTGCGGCTGCTGCACGCGCTGGCCGGCAACCGGGGAAGGGGCCCGGGCACCGGGGGAGGCCGGACCCTGATCGCCTTCGGCGACCCCGACCAGTCGATCTACGCGTTCCGGGGTGCCGACGTGAACGGCATCCTCGACTTCCCCGACACCTTCCGCAGGGCCGACGGCGCGCCCGCCCCGGTCGGTGTCCTCACCACCTCGCGGCGCTCCGGCGCCCGGCTTGTCGCCGCCACCCGGCTGCTCACCCGCCGGATGCCGCTCACGCGCCTGCCCTCGGACAAGGTCCGTGCCCACCGTGAGCTGACCGCCGTGCGGGACGGCGGCCGCGTCGAGGCGTACACCTACCCGACGGCCTCCACCGAGCTGGAGAACATCGCCGACCTGCTGCGGCGCGCGCACCTCGAGGACGGTGTGCCGTGGCGGGACATGGCCGTCCTCGTACGCGCCGGCGGGCGTTCGATCCCCGCCGTGCGCCGGGCGCTCACCTCCGCGGGCGTGCCGTTGGAGGTGGACGGTGACGATCTCCCGCTGCGCCACGAGCCGGCGGTCGCCCCGCTGCTGACCGCGCTGCGCACGGTCGCCACGGCGGCCCTGAACGGTACGGGCGGGTCGGCCGGTGCGGTCGTCGATGCCGGTGCGGTGTCGTCCGACGGCGACTCGGGTGGGGAACCCGGCGTGGATCCCGGCGAGGCCACGGTCGCGGACCCGGACGGGGTCGCGGACCCGGACGGGGGCGCGGGTCCGGATGCGGCCACGAGCTTGTTCGACACCGAGACCGCTCTCACACTCCTCACCTCGCCCCTCGGCTCCATGGACGCCGCCGACCTGCGCCGTCTCGGCCGGGCGCTGCGCGACGAGGAACGGGCCGCCGGCAACCGCGTACCGCCGCCCTCCGGACAACTGCTGGCCCGGGCGCTCGCCGAGCCCGAGCGGCTCGTCACGCACGATCCGGCGTACGCCCGCGGCGCCCAGCGCCTCGGCGCACTCCTGCGCAAGGCCCGTGAACTCCTGGAGGGCGGCGGCACCGCCGAGGAAGCCCTGTGGACCCTGTGGAACGGCACCCCCTGGCCGGGCAGGCTGGAGCGGGCCGCGCTGCGCGGCGGTGCCGGCGGCCGGAACGCCGACCGGGACCTCGACGCCGTCTGCGCCCTCTTCGAGACCGCGGCCCGTGCCGAGGAACGCACCGGGGGACGCGGCGCACTCAACTTCCTGGAAGAGGTCGACGCCCAGGACATCGCGGCCGACACCCTGTCCCGTCGCCATGTGCGCCCCGACGCCGTACGTCTGATGACCGCGCACCGTTCCAAGGGGCTGGAGTGGCGTCTGGTCGTCGTGGCAGGCCTCCAGGAAGGCCTCTGGCCCGACCTGCGCCGCCGCGGCTCGCTCCTGGAGGCGGACCGGATCGGGCGCGACGGACTGGCCGAACCGCTCACCCCGGGAGCGCTCCTGGCCGAGGAGCGGCGCCTCTTCTACGTCGCGGCGACCCGTGCCCGGGAACGTCTCGTCGTCACCGCGGTCAAGGCCCCCGCCGACGACGGCGACCAGCCCTCCCGCTTCCTCACCGAACTCGGGGCCGAGCCCCGCGACGTCACCGGCCGGCCGCGGCGCCCCCTGGCCGTGGCCGCGCTCGTCGCCGAGCTCAGGGCGACGACCGTCGACCCCGGGGCCTCGGCCGCCCTGCGCGACGCCGCCGCCCACCGGCTCGCGCGGCTCGCCGCACTCACCGACGACGAGGACCAGCCGCTCGTGCCCGCGGCCCACCCGTACCGCTGGTGGGGACTCGACGAGCCGACCCGCTCCGAGATCCCGCTGCGCGACCGCGACCACCCCGTCGCGCTCTCCGGGAGCGCGCTCGACCAGCTCGCCAACACCTGCGCCCTCCAGTGGTTCCTCGGCCGTGAGGTGAAGGCCGACGCCCCGGCGACGGCCGCGCAGGGCTTCGGCAACGTCGTCCACGTGCTCGCCGACGAGGTGGCCTCCGGGCGTACCGCCGCCGATCTCGACGTCCTGATGGAGCGCCTGGACTCCGTGTGGAACGGCCTGGTCTTCGACGCCCCCTGGAAGTCCCGGCAGGAGAAGGACCAGGCGCGCGCCGCCCTGGAGCGCTTCCTGCGCTGGCACGTCATGGACCGGTCCGGCCGGACCGCCGCCGCCAGCGAGCACGACTTCGACGTCACCCTCGAGGCGGGTGAGTACGCCGTACGCATCCGGGGCTCCATGGACCGGGTCGAGCAGGACACCGAGGGCCGGGCGTACGTCGTCGACTTCAAGACCGGGAAGGGTGCGCCGACCAAGGACGAGGTGGCCGCGCACCCCCAGCTCGCCGTGTACCAGCTCGCGGTCAGGGAAGGGGCCGTGGACGAGGTCTTCGACGGCCACCGCCCCGAGTCCGGCGGCGCCGAACTCGTACAGCTGCGCCAGCCGGCCCCGAAGAAGGAGGGTGGCGACGCCTTTCCCAAGGTGCAGGCCCAGGAACCCCTGTCGGGGGAGTGGGTCTCGGGCCTGCTGGCGACGGCGGCCGGCAAGGTCCTGGACGAACGGTTCACGCCCACGACCGGCCAGCACTGCGGCCACTGCACATTCCGTGCCTCGTGCAGCGCACAGCCGGAAGGCCGACAGGTCATCGAGTGACGCCCGCCCCGCACGGGGCGGCGGGCGGGGCGCCGGAGTCCGCACGGGCCGGCGGGGCTGCGGGTGACGTCCGGGCCGGCGGGCGGGGCTTCGGGTGACGTCCGGTCAGGGCGGCTCTGTCAGTGTTTCCGGTTAGCCTCTCTGGGGTGTCCCCGCGTATCACCGACCCCGAGCAGCTCAAGGAGCTCCTGGGGATCCCGTTCACCCCGGAGCAGACGGCCTGCATCACCGCGCCGCCCGCCCCGCAGGTGATCGTGGCCGGAGCCGGTTCCGGGAAGACCACCGTGATGGCCGCCCGGGTGGTCTGGCTGGTCGGCACCGGGCAGGTCGCCCCCGAGCAGGTCCTCGGCCTGACGTTCACGAACAAGGCGGCGGGCGAGCTCTCCGAGCGGGTCCGCAGGGCCCTCGTCGCCGCCGGGGTCACCGACCCCGACGTCATCGACCCGGACAACCCGCCGGGCGAACCCAGCATCTCCACGTACCACGCCTTCGCCGGACGGCTGCTCACCGAGCACGGTCTGCGGATCGGTCTCGAACCCACCACACGCCTCCTCGCCGACGCCACCCGCTACCAGCTCGCCGCCCGGGTGCTGCGCGAGGCCCCCGGCCCCTACCCCGCGCTGACCAGGTCCTTCCCCACGCTCGTCAGCGACCTGCTGGCCCTGGACGCCGAGCTCGCAGAGCACCTCGTACGCCCCGAGGAGCTCGCGGAGTACGACACCGAGCTCCTCCACACGCTCGAAACGGCCAGGCTCACCAACGCCGAGCTGCGCAAGATCCCCGAGACGGCCCAGGCCCGCCGTGAACTCCTCGAACTGACCCGGCGCTACCGGGCGGCCAAACGCAGCCGCGACCTCCTCGACTTCGGCGACCAGATCGCCCTCTCGGCCGAGCTGGCGCTCACCCGGCCCGAGGTCGGCGCGATCCTGCGCGACGAATTCCGGGTCGTCCTGCTCGACGAGTACCAGGACACCTCCGTCGCCCAGCGCCTCCTCCTCGCCGGGCTGTTCGGCGGGTCGGGCGAAGGCACGGCCGGTCACGCGGTCACCGCCGTCGGCGACCCGTGCCAGGCGATCTACGGCTGGCGCGGCGCGTCGGTCGCCAACCTCGACGACTTCCCGCACCACTTCCCGCACGCCGACGGCACCCCCGCCACCCGCTACTCCCTCAGCGAGAACCGCCGCAGCGGCGGGCGCCTCCTGCACCTCGCCAACGGCCTCGCCGACCCCCTGCGCGCCATGCACGAGGGGGTCGAGGCCCTGCGCCCCGCACCCGGCGCCGAGCGGGACGGCACGGTCCGGTGCGCCCTGCTGCGCACGCACGCCGAGGAGATCGACTGGCTCGGCGACTCCCTCGCCCACCTCGTGCGGACAGGCACCCCGCCCGGGGAGATCGCCGTCCTGTGCCGGACCGCCGGGGACTTCCCCCGGATCCAGGCCGCCCTCGTCGCCAGGGACGTCCCGGTCGAGGTCGTCGGTCTGTCCGGCCTGCTGCACCTCCCGGAGGTCGCCGACCTCGTCGCGGTCTGCGAAGTGCTCCAGGACCCCGGCGCCAACGCCTCCCTGGTCCGGCTGCTGACCGGCCCGCGCTGGCGGATCGGCCCCCGGGACCTCGCGCTCCTGGGACGGCGGGCCCGTCTCCTCGTCCACCGCTCCTCCCACGGCGACGACGACTTCGACCCGGACCGGCGTCTCGCCGAAGCCGTCGAGGGCATCGACCCCGCCGAGGTGATCTCGCTGGCCGACGCCCTCGACACCTTCCTGGAGTCCGGCGGCACCGAGGACGACCGGCTGCCGTTCTCCGCGGAGGCCCGCGTCCGCTTCGCCCGCCTCGCCACCGAGCTCCGGGACCTGCGCCGTTCGCTGGCCGACCCGCTCATGGACGTGCTGCACCGCGTCCTGGCCACCACCGGCCTCGAAGTGGAGCTCTCCGCGTCACCGCACGCCCTGGCGGCCCGCCGCCGTGAGACCCTCGCCAACTTCCTGGACGTCGCGGCGGGCTTCGCCGCGGTCGACGGAGAAGCGTCCCTGCTCGCCTTCCTCGGCTTCCTGCGTACCGCCGCGCAGTACGAGAAGGGCCTGGACAACGCGCTTCCCGGCGGCGAGGACACCGTCAAGGTCCTGACCGCCCACAAGTCCAAGGGCCTGGAATGGGACGTCGTCGCCGTGCCCGGCCTGGTCACCGGCCAGTTCCCCGGCAGCCGGTCCCGGGAGGCCTGGACCTCGCAGTCCCAGGTGCTGCCGCACGCCCTGCGCGGCGACACGGCCACGCTCCCGGTCGTCGACTCCTGGGACGCCAAGGGCCTCAAGGCCTTCAAGGACGAGATGAAGGCCCACCAGCACACCGAGGAGCTCCGCCTCGGCTATGTGACCTTCACCCGCCCCCGCAGCCTGCTCCTCGGCTCCGGCCACTGGTGGGGCTCGTCCCAGAAGAAGCCCCGCGGCCCGTCCGCCTTCCTGGACGCGCTGTACGAGCACTGTGTGGCCGGACACGGGGAGATCGAGGTCTGGGCGGACGAGCCCGAGGAGGACGAGGAGAACCCGGCGCTCCAGGAGAACGACGCCGACCAGGCCTGGCCGCTCCCCCTGGACGACACCGCCATGGCCCGCCGCCGCGCCGCGAGGGACACGGTGCTGGCCCACCTGGAGGCCCTGGCGGCCACGCCGGTGCCGGACGACGTGCACGACGCGGTGCCCGCGCCCGCGGAGACTCCGTACGGGGCGTTCGGCGAGTCCGACGAGTTCCACGAGCCCGACGAGGCCGAGCCGCCGTACTGGGAGGAGGAGCCCCCGTACGAACAGGAGCCTGCGTACGAGGAGGCCGAGGCGCCCTACGCGGACCCGTTCCCCGACGGGTCGCCCACCCCTCCGGCTACTTCTCCGAGCACCCCGCCGTCCGCCCCGCCGTCCGCCCCGGAACCGCACGCCCCGCACATCCCCGCCGCCCGCGCCCCCGTGGACACCGGCCTCACCCCGGAGGAGTCCCGCGCCCTGGCCTCCTGGGACCGTGACCTCGACGCCCTCGCCGGAGAGCTGCGCCGCGCCCGCGCGACCGTGCGCGACGTCCTCGTACCGGCCACGCTCTCCGCCACCCAGCTGCTGCACCTCGCCGATGACCCCGAAGGATTCGCCCGGGAGCTGGCCCGCCCCATGCCCCGGCCCCCGCAGCCCGCGGCCCGGCGCGGGACCCGGTTCCACGCCTGGGTGGAGTCCCGGTTCGAGGAACTGCCGCTGCCCATGCTCGGCCCCGACGAACTCCCCGGCGGCGAGGACAACGACGCGGAGATCGCCGACGAACGCGACCTCGCCGAACTCAAGGAAGCCTTCGAGCGCACCGCGTACGCCCGGCGCACTCCGTACCGCGTCGAGACGCCCTTCCAGATCACCCTCGCGGGCCGGGTGATCAGGGGCCGGATCGACGCGGTGTACCGCACGGGCGACACCTACGAGATCGTCGACTGGAAGACCAGCCGGCACCGCACGGCCGACCCGCTCCAGCTCGCCGTCTACCGTCTGGCCTGGGCGGAACTGAACGAGCTGCCACTGGAGGCGGTCACCGCCACCTTCCTCTACGTACGCACCGGGGAGACCGCCCGGCCCACCGCCCTGCCCGGCCGGCCGGAGCTCGAAAAGCTCCTGCTGGACGAGCCGGCTCCGCGGGGCCGATAGGCTCAGGAGCATGAGCGACACCCCGGACAGCGCCGTCCGTACGTACATCGAGCAGCACCGCACGGCCTTCCTCGACGACCTCGCCGAGTGGCTGCGCATCCCGTCCGTATCCGCTCAGCCGGAGCACGACGGGGACGTACGGAAGAGTGCCGAGTGGCTGTCCGCCAAGCTCGCCGAGACCGGTTTCCCGGTCACCGAGATCTGGGGGACACCGGGCGCCCCGGCGGTCTTCGCCGAGTGGCCGTCCGACGATCCGGACGCACCGGTCGTCCTCGTCTACGGCCACCACGACGTGCAGCCCGCGGCCCGCGAGGACGGCTGGGACACCGACCCCTTCGAACCGGTGATCCGCGACGGCCGGATGTACGGACGCGGCGCCGCCGACGACAAGGGCCAGGTTTTCTTCCACACCCTGGGCGTCCGGGCCCACCTCGCCGCGACCGGCCGCGGCACCCCGGCCGTGCACCTCAAGCTCCTCGTCGAGGGCGAGGAGGAGTCCGGCTCCCCGCACTTCCGTGAGCTGGCCGAACAGCGGGCCGACCGCCTCGCCGCCGACGTGGTGATCGTCTCCGACACCGGCATGTGGGACGAGAACACCCCGACCGTCTGCACCGGCATGCGCGGCCTCGCCGAATGCGAGATCGAGCTGCACGGCCCCGGCCAGGACATCCACTCCGGGTCGTTCGGCGGAGCCGTCCCCAACCCCGCGACGGCCCTCGCCCGCCTCGTCGCCGCACTCCACGACACGGAGGGCAGGGTCACGGTCCCCGGCTTCTACGACGACGTGGCCGAACTCACCGACACCGAGCGGGCCCTCTTCGCCGCACTGCCCTTCGACGAGACCGCCTGGCTGCGCACCGCCGGCTCGCGGGCCACCGCGGGCGAGGCCGGCTACTCCACGCTGGAGCGCGTCTGGGCCCGCCCCACCGCCGAGGTGAACGGCATCGGCGGCGGCTACCAGGGCGCGGGCAGCAAGACGGTCATCCCCGCGTCCGCCCTGGTGAAGCTGAGCTTCCGGCTGGTCGCCGGCCAGGACCCCGACCGGATCCAGGACGCGGTCCGCACCT
Organism: Streptomyces sp. NPDC058637; assembly: GCF_042717325.1. Classification (NCBI taxonomy): domain Bacteria; kingdom Bacillati; phylum Actinomycetota; class Actinomycetes; order Kitasatosporales; family Streptomycetaceae; genus Streptomyces; species Streptomyces sp. NPDC058637. Next base: position 127,239 of record NZ_JBHXRD010000012.1, read on the forward strand.
GGGCCGAGAAGCAGGTCCCGGCCGGAATCCGCCACCGGATCACCTTCGCGCCGGCCACCCGCCCCTGCCTGACCCCGCTGGACCACCCCGCCCTCCAGGCGGTCGCCCGCGCCATGGGAAAGGCCTTCGGGAAGAAGATCCTCTTCACCCGTGAAGGAGGCTCGGGCCCCGCCGCCGACCTTCAGGACGTGCTCGGCGCACCCGTCCTCTTCCTGGGCATCTCCGTACCGTCCGACGGCTGGCACGGCCCGAACGAGAAGGTCGAGCTCGACCTCCTCCTGAAGGGCGTGGAGACCACCGCCCATCTGTGGGGCGAGCTGTCCGCGGCACTTCGCTGAATCCTGTGAACACCCGATCCATCCCCCGGGGGAGTGGGAAGCACCTGTGAGCACCTTCGACAACGCCACCGCAGACCGTCCGATCGGTCTCACCGCGCCCAGCGGCATCGACCGTGCCGCGCACCACCGGCTCGACGAGGCCTGGCTCGCCGCGGCCTGGAGCCACCCGACCACCAGGGTCTTCGTCGTCTCCGGCGGTCAGGCGCTCATCGACGACACCCCTGAGGACGGCACCGTACTCGTCATGACGCCGTCCTTCGAGGCGCCGCTCACCGAGACCCACCGCTACTTCCTCGGTACCGACGAGGACGGGGTGCGCTACTTCGCGCTCCAGAAGGACTCCCTCCCGGGCCGCATGGACCAGTCCGCGCGCCCCGCCGGCCTGCGCGAGGCCGGACTGCTCCTCGGCCCGCGCGACGCCGGTCTGATGGTGCACGCCGTGGCTCTGGAGAACTGGCAGCGGCTGCACCGCTTCTGCTCACGCTGCGGCGACCGCACCGTCATCGCCGCGGCCGGTCACATCCGGCGCTGCCAGGCCTGCGGGGCCGAGCACTACCCGCGGACCGACCCCGCCGTGATCATGCTGGTCACGGACGACCAGGACCGGGCCCTGCTGGGGCGCCAGGTGCACTGGCCGGAGGGCCGCTTCTCGACGCTCGCCGGCTTCGTCGAGCCCGGGGAGTCGATCGAGCAGTCCGTGGCCCGCGAGGTGTTCGAGGAGGCGGGCGTCACCGTCGGCGAGGTCGAGTACATCGCCAGCCAGCCCTGGCCGTTCCCGTCCAGCCTGATGCTCGGATTCATGGCGCGGGCCACGTCCTCGGAGATCAACGTGGACGGCGAGGAGATCGAGGAGGCCCGCTGGTTCTCCCGCGAGGACCTGGCGGCGGCCTTCGAATCGGGTGAGGTCCTGCCCCCGTTCGGCGTCTCGATCGCGGCACGCCTCATCGAGCTCTGGTACGGCAAGCCGCTCCCCAGGCCGGGCAGCGCCGGCTGACGGCGGGGCGGGGCCGCCGGGGCACCCCTGGGCGGCTGTGTGCCGGGATGCCTGGGTAGAGTCCGCGACCATGTCCGAAGCGAGCGTCGGCCACGACGCGATCATCAACGCCGTCATGGCCAACGCAGGCCGCTCGACCCTGGCCTTCAAACAGGCGAACAGGGACGAACGGCACGGAACGGCCTTCTGGTTCAACGACCTGGTCGACTCCACTCCCGGCGCGGAGGTCATCAGCCAGTACCTCGTGACAGCGGCGGAGGTGACGCGCTACGACCTGGGCGAGCTGACGCTGCGTCCCGAACTGTGCGCACCCGCGATGAGCGCGGACAAGCTCCTCATGACGGACTTCGCCGACGGGTGGACCGTCCTCGGCGACTCGGGCGTCGCCGTGATGCCCACGGCCGGGCTGCACGCCCACGGCACGCGCAAGGGCTGGAGCTGGGCGACCGACGAGATCACCGCCGGTCTGGCCGCGCACGACGACGACATCGCCCGGATCGGTACCGAGCCCCGGCCCGCCTACGTCCTGGGCCACGACGTGGGGGAGACGGACGGGGAGAGACCGCTGGCCGTCATCGTCGGCCAGGTGGCACGCGGCGACGACGGCCACGTGCACTGGGGCACCACCGTGCCCGAGGGTTGCGCCGGTGGTCCGGTCTTCGTGGGGGAGGACCTCGGCGGCGGACGGTGCAAGCTGATCTGCGTCGGACTCGTCCTGCCCGGTGAGAAGCAGAACCGGATAGCGACCTTCGACCGCGTCAGGAGCGGGATACGGGAAGCCGCGTCGGCGGGCGGACCGGAGCGGGAACCGTTCTCGCATTCGGTGACGGAGGCGGGCCCGGACCGGGAGGCGGAACGACGCACGAGCTGGTGGCGGAGGAAGCCCCGCAACCGCTGACCGCCGCCGCCCGGGTGCCTGGGGCCGTTCGGGCCTCCTGCTCGGGGGGCCGCGTGCCCGCCCAGGGCCCTTCTGTCGAGCGGCCTGCTGTACGCCTCCACCGAACTGTCGACCGAACGTCTCTACGGAACGGTCTGCCGGGCGGTCTGCCGGCCGGACATGGTGACGGCCGGACATGGTGACGGCCGGACATGGTGACGGCCGGACATGGTGACGGCCCCGGGCTTCCGCCCGGGGCCGTCACCATCGCCGTTCGTGTCCGTGTCAGGCGCCGATCTTCTGCTTGACCTGGGCCAGCGAGGGGTTCGTCAGCGTCGAACCGTCGGGGAAGAGCACGGTCGGAACCGTCTGATTTCCGCCATTCGCCTTCTCGACAAACGCTGCCGAGTCCGGGTCGTGCTCGATGTTGACCTCGGTGTACGCGATGCCTTCGCGGTCCATCTGGCCCTTGAGCCGACGGCAGTAGCCGCACCACGTGGTGCTGTACATCGTCACAGTGCCCGGCATGTCGCTGGTGCTCCCTTGTCTCGTCCGTCTCGCTGGGTGAAGGAACCGCACGCATCCGTACGCTCCCGCCCGGAGGGAACGTCCGTTCCCGCCTGGAAACGTCCGCTCCCGCATGGAGGGACGCTCCCGCATGGGGGGAACGTCCGGGACGTGGCCACCATTCCCCTTAGCCGTCCGGCCGGTATGACGAACGGCACCCCCTGTGGACAACCTCCGCATCAGCCCCCTGCGACCTGGCAGCATGGCGGGGTGACAGCAGCAACGCATTCCACCCTCTTCCCACAGGTCCCCGAGTCCGCGGACGCCGTGCTCGACGGGCTCGACCCGGAGCAGCGCGAGGTCGCGGTGGCCCTGAGCGGACCTGTGTGTGTGCTGGCCGGAGCCGGTACGGGGAAGACGCGTGCCATCACGCACCGCATCGCCTACGGGGTGCGGGCAGGCATCCTCCAGCCGGCGACGGTGCTCGCCGTCACCTTCACCAACCGGGCGGCGGGCGAGATGCGGGGGCGGCTCCGGCAGCTCGGCGTGACCGGCGTGCAGGCGCGGACCTTCCACTCCGCCGCCCTGCGCCAGCTCCAGTACTTCTGGCCGAAAGCCGTCGGTGGTGAGCTGCCGAGGCTGGTGGAGCGCAAGGTCCAGCTGGTCTCCGAGGCGGCGGCCCGCTGCGGGATCCGGCTCGACCGCAACGAGCTGCGGGACGCCACGAGCGAGATCGAATGGGCCAAGGTCACCCAGACCGTCCCCGCCGACTACCCCGCCGCGGTGGCCAAGACCCAGCGGGACGTCCCGCGCGACCCGGCCGAGCTCTCGCAGATCTACGCGATGTACGAGCAGCTCAAGCGCGACCGCTCCGTGATCGACTTCGAGGACGTGCTGCTCCTCACCGTCGGCATACTCCAGGACCGCCACGACATCGCCGATCACGTACGCCGCCAGTACCAGCACTTCGTCGTCGACGAGTACCAGGACGTCAGCCCGCTCCAGCAGCGGCTTCTCGACCTCTGGCTCGGTGACCGGGACAATCTCTGCGTCGTCGGCGACGCCAGCCAGACGATCTACTCCTTCACCGGGGCCACCCCCGACCACCTGCTGAATTTCCGCACGCGTCACCCCCAGGCGACCGTGGTCAAGCTGGTGCGGGACTACCGCTCCACACCCCAGGTCGTCCACCTGGCCAACGAACTGCTGAGCCAGGCCCGCGGCCGGGCGGCCGAGCACCGGCTCGAGCTGGTCTCGCAGCGTGCCAAGGGCCCCGAGCCCGTCTACGCGGAATACGCGGACGAGCCCGCGGAGGCCGAGGGCACCGCCCGGCGGATCCGCGACCTGATCGCCGCGGGTGTCCCGGCCGGGGAGATCGCCGTGCTGTACCGGGTCAATTCCCAGTCCGAGGTCTACGAGCAGGCCCTCGCGGACGCGGGCGTGCCCTACCAGCTGCGCGGCGCGGAGCGCTTCTTCGACCGCGCCGAGGTGCGGGAGGCCGGTGTCGCCCTGCGCGGCGCGGCCCGCGCCGGGGGCAACGACTCACTGCTCGACGGCGCCGACGACCTGCCCTCCGAGGTGCGGGCGGTGCTCTCCACCAAGGGCTGGACGTCCAAGCCGCCCGCCGGCTCCGGGGCGGTTCGGGACCGCTGGGAATCGCTGGCCGCCCTCGTGCGTCTGGCCGAGGACTTCGAACAGGCCAAGCCGGGTGCGACACTCTCCGACCTCGTGGCCGAGCTCGACGAACGGGCCGCCGCCCAGCACGCCCCCACCGTCCAGGGCGTCACGCTGGCCTCGTTGCACTCCGCGAAGGGCCTGGAGTGGGACGCCGCGTTCCTGGTCGGGCTCACCGAAGGCATGATGCCGATCGCCTACGCCAAGACCGACGAACAGGTCGAGGAGGAGCGCCGGCTCCTGTACGTCGGTGTGACCCGGGCCCGCTTCCACCTGTCACTGTCCTGGTCCCTGTCCCGCTCGCCCGGCGGCCGCGGAGGCCGTCGCCCTACCCGCTTCCTGAACGGGCTGCGGCCCGGCTCGACCGCGCTCGGCGCCCGGGGCGGCGCGGGTGGAGGCGGCGGAATCGACCGAGGTTCCGGCACGGGCACGGGCACGCGCGGAGGCAGCGCGGGACCGGCGGCGGCCGGCCGGCGCCGTGGCCCGGTGCTGTGCAGGGTCTGCCGCAAGACCCTCACCGAGGCCGGCGAGATGAAGCTGATGCGCTGCGAGGACTGCCCCTCGGACATGGACGAAGGGCTCTACGAGCGGCTGCGCGAGTGGCGGGCGGACCGGGCGAAGGAGATCAGCCAGCCCGCCTACTGCGTGTTCACCGACAAGACCCTGATGGCGATCGCCGAGACGGTGCCGGACACCGAGGGCGAGCTCGTCGTCATCGCCGGTGTCGGCAACCGGAAACTGACCCGGTTCGGGGCCGATGTGCTGGCCATCTGTGCAGGTCGGACGCTGGGCAGGGGCTCCGCGGAGGGCGACGGCGACGTGTGAGAAAAACTCGTCGAAAAAATAGTTTGCGCCCGCAGCAGTCATCACCATAGGTTCTTAACCACGGGAACAGCGACTTCTCTGAAGCCCTGACTCCGTGCTGTACTTATCCGAATACCGCAGGACCGGTCCCGGCCGGTCCCCCCGAGACGCCGAGAGGAGGCGATTCCAGTGATCAGCATCATTCAGACCACCAAAATGACCGATCTCTCGGTCGTCTCCGCCTACTCGCGCGGTCTCACCTGCTCTTCGGATCTTTCGCTTCGTGGCACCGGTGTGTCCGGCGTCCGCGCCGTCAGCCCGCTGTCCCTGGCGAGCCTGCCCGTGCGGGAACGCAATGAGCGACCGACCGAGGCACCGGCAGCAGCAGTAGCGAAGGCACAGGCCCAGGCCTATGCCTTTACGGCAGCCGGTGCCGGAGCCAAGAAGCACGCGACGCAGCATCACACGATGTGGGCCTTCCGTGGGCCTGAACCCTGGAGCGATCCAGCCTGATCCAGAATCAGGCCGGCGCCTTCAGGGCCGCGGAACCCCACTCGGGATCCGCGGCCCTTTTGTTTTGTCCGAACGGATGAGACGAGACGAAGGAGCCTCGGGACAAGCAGGACCTGGTACCAGCCGCCAACCGGCCAACAGGCCGGCACGACCAGACGAGGACAACACCACCGTGCAACTCGAGACGCACGCCCCGTCCGTACCGCTTTCCGACACGATCTCCCCGCCCGGTCTCACGGAGGACTCCACCTTGATCCCCCTCACCGCGCTCACCGCGCTCGACGACGCCATCGAGAACCTCGGTGTGCCCGTCCCCTGCCGCTCGTACGACCCGGAGGTCTTCTTCGCCGAGTCGCCCGCCGACGTCGAGTACGCCAAGTCCCTCTGCCGTACCTGCCCGCTCGTCGAGGCCTGCCTCGCCGGCGCCAAGGAGCGGCGAGAGCCGTGGGGAGTCTGGGGCGGCGAGCTCTTCGTCCAAGGCGTCGTCGTGGCCCGGAAGCGCCCGCGTGGCCGCCCGCGCAAGAACCCGGTCGCGGCGTGACCGCCGGCCTGGGGGTCATGTCCCCCACACGGACGAAGCGCATCGGAACCATCGACCGTCCCCAGACCCATGACCCCCGGAATCAGGCACCAATGACCACGCCCACGAGGGAGCCCGTCGGCTCCGCGACCCCGGACGTCACCATCATCGGCGCGAACGACTCGCGCCAGAACAGGACCCGCGAGATGCAACTCATCCCAGAAGCCCTGGCACGTGCGCATATGCACGACCGCCTGAGGGAAGCCGAGGTGAACCGCCAGGCCGAGCGCCTGGTGGCCGCCCGGCGAATGCAGCGCAGGGCGGAGCGTGCCTCGATGCGCGCCCGCCGTGCGCTCGCCATGGCGGTCATGCACTAACCGTCCTGTCGGCAGTACGCGCAGCACAGCTGCCGGGGCAACCGCTCTGCCCCTCACGCAGTCACCCACCCCATCCGCGGGGCCGGTCCGAACAGGCCGGCCCCGCAGTGCGTCGTGCCGCGCCCCGCTCCGCCGACGGGGTTATCGTCGCGAGGTGGACGAGGAAACTCATCACCCCGCGAAACCGGCTGCCGAACACGTGGCGTGCGCCCGCTGCGGCGCCACCGCCGAGGGCGACATCGCACCTCCGGATTGGATCTGTTCCGTGGAGAACGGCCGACGGCAGTACTTCTGCGAGACCTGCTCCCGCACCCATATCAGAGCGATCGAGAGCCGGCTCGACTCCGCCTGGTGGTGACGGCCGGTCGCGGTGACGGCCGGTCGCGCAAGCCGTCGGTCGCCAAATGACCGGTCACATGGACGGCGGGTCAGTGGCGGCGGTCAGTGACGGCAGGTCAGAGCTCTCCGGACCGGGCCACCTCGGCCTCGCCCGCAGGGCTCTCCCGCCCCTCGTCCGGGACCTTCTCCAGCACGTCTCCTTCCGGCCGCGCGTCTGCCGGAAGGGTCTCCGGCAGGTCTGCCCGCGGGTCCGCCGACGCGGCGTCCTCCGGCTCGTACTCCGGTGCGAACCCAGGGAGCCAGGACTCCAGCTCGTTGCGAAGCCGCACCGTAGCGCCCAACTGGCACAACACCCCGATCGTGCTGAGCGTGACCCGATGGATCAGCAGATACGACGGGGGAAGATTCAGCTGCTTGCCCAACTGATGTGCGGGGGAGCGAGGATCGGCGATCCGGGCAGCCTGACCGCGAAGCCAGGAACGGGTGAAGGTGAACTCGTCCACCCGCGCCGGCTCGATGATCGGAAGCAGGTACTCAAGAACGGCGTCCGGGGCGAGTTCGACCGATTCCTTGACGAACCCCTCCCCGCGCAGCATCTCGTACACGGCCTCGGCATCACCGTCCAGCGTCATTCGCAGGGCGTCCCCGATGGGCCGGGGCAGTCCACCCGGCAGCCGGTCCACCGTGCCGAAGTCCAGTACCCCCAGCCGCCACCCGTCCAGGTCCTCGTCCTGGCCCACGCCCTCGGCGTCCGCGTCCGCCGGAGGCAGCAGCCGGAAGTTCCCCGGGTGGGGGTCGCCGTGAAGAAGCCCCGTACGCGCCGGCCCCGAGAACAGGAAGCGCGCCAGCAACTGGCCGGCCCGGTCCCGCTGGTCCGACGTGCCGTCAGCGATCACCTCGGACAGGGGTATCCCGTCGATCCACTCCGTCACGAGGACCTGCTCCACCTGGTGCACCACTCCGGGAATCACCACGTCGGGATCGTCCTCGAACTCCGCCGCGTGCTCCTGCTGCGCCTGCGCCTCCAGCGCGTAGTCCAGCTCCTCCGACACCCGGTCCCGCATCTCCGTGATGAGGGGCTTGATGTCCATCCCGGGAACCAACGGGCCGAGCAGCCGCGCGAAACGGCTGAGCTGGGTCAGATCCGAGAGCAGCGCCTCCCCGGCACCGGGGTACTGCACCTTCACGGCGACCGAGCGTCCGTCGTGCCACACCGCCCGGTGGACCTGTCCGATCGACGCGGCGGCGGAGGGCCGGTCCTCGAATTCGAGGAAGAGGTCCCGCCAGTCTTCACCGATCCGCTCCGCGAGCACCTCATGAACGGCGCGGGTCGGCATCGGCGGAGCCGCCTCCTGCAGTTTGGTCAGCGCCGCCCGATAGGGACCGGCGACATCCTCGGGAAGCGCGGACTCGAAGACGGACAGCGCCTGTCCGAGCTTCATCGCACCTCCCTTCAGCTCACCGAGCACCTTGAAGAGCTGGTCGGCGGTGCGCTGTTGGACCTCGCGGGCCACGATCTCCGCGGACCTGCCGCCGAGCCGCTTGCCCAGACCCCATGTGGCACGGCCGGCGAAACCCAGCGGCAGCGCGGCCAGCTTCGCGGTGCGGGTGACCGCCTTCCGGGGAAGATCAGACATGTGCCCCTCCAGTTACCGGACTGCCGTGCCGCGTGAGTGTTCGGCCCTGCTCCGTCGGCGGCGGTCACCCGGCCATTGTGTCCTGCGCGGCACAGGCCGCGGAGGTGAGCTCCCCCTCAGTCTGCCCGGCGGCGCCACAGGAACAGTCGAGGTGCGGCCCCAACCGCTCCGACCGCCAGTCCAGCAGGGGCATGGCCGCCTCCCACCGCGCGCCGGTACTGGCCGGAAGCTCCCCGTCGAGGAAGGACAACGCGTGAGCCGCCGCGAGTCCGGCCACCGCTGTCGCCAGCCCGAGATCACAGGCCTGTACGGCGTTGCGACGCCCTGACCTCCACTGCGCCAGCATCCGGGGCCACTGCGGATCCCGCTCCGCGCGGTGCAGTGCCAGACAGCCCGCGCAGCCTGTGCCGCCCGGCAGCACGAGCGGCCCGACCACCCCCGTGGCCTCCATCACTCCCGCGTAGAGATGAGGTGTACCGGAAGCGATCCACGGTGCCGCCGTATCCGGCTCGGGGGCGTAGACCGACAGACCGTCCCTGGGAGCCACCACGACCAGGGAGAGCGCGGGCTCGCCACCCGTCGTGCACTCGGCCGTCTCCGCCGCCCGCGGCGTACCACCGGCCGCGGACCGGCGGACCAACTGCCGGGCCGCCGTGTCCCGGCGCTCCCCGACGGCTGCCGCCGGAAGACCGCCCGGCGCGATGTCCCACGGCTCGGCACGACCGCCGTCGAGCACCTCGACCCTGCCCACCCCGGATCCGGAGAGCACCGCGGCGATCGAGGCGCCGACCCTGCCCGCGCCCCGCACCTGGACCCGCATCGCCCGCCGGGCCGCGAGTCTGCGCAGACCGCCCCCGGGCGCCGGATGGACGACGGAGAGCGACGCGGCGTCGGAACGCTGGCGCTCCAGGGTCTCCGCCCGTTGCCGCAACGCATCGGCCCCAGGGCCGCCCGCCCTCGGATCGTCGAGCAGCCCGGCCTCTGTCAACCGTGACATGAGAATGTCCACATGACGGTCCGACAGATCCAGGGCCCGGGCCTCTTCACGCAGCAGAGACAAGCCGCGTGTTCCGTCGAGCAGTTCCAGAAAGCTTCCTGTGGCGATATCCATCGGCCCCAGCGTCACGGCGTGCGCGGGTGTCACTCCGAATTGCACGGTGTTCCGTCCGCGCCAGGCCCGGCGCAGCGCAGGCTTCAACATGGGATGCATGGCTTCTCCCCGTCCGGTTTCGAGATCTGTTGCCAGAATGCAACGCGATGGCGAAACGGGCGGAAAGTTATCCACAGTCCGGGGCATTAGTCGTTCAAATGGTGCATGCGGAGAAGTGGATCAACGTCAAAGCGTCGGGGGCCGGGACTTCCCCCACCGGCAGCGGGTAACGTCGTGGCGTGCCCGCCGACTCCTCACCCGGCCTCGCCAGGGAGACCCCCGCGCGCAGCGCCGGACGCCACCCGCGCAGCGCGGCCGCCCATCAGCCCCGTGCATCCGTGAAGAGCGCGGTCGAGGTCCGCAGGAGTGCCCGCCGCAGCAGAACGGTTTCCGCGTACCGCGAGGGCGACCGCACGATCGTGCTGATTCCCGCCCGGATGTCGGAGGCGGAGGAGCAGCGCTGGGTCGGGGTGATGCTCGACAAGCTGGCCGCGCAGGAGAGCAGACGCGTCATCGGCGACAGCGAGCTGGCGGAACGTGCCGAGCGGTTGTCCGACCAGTTCCTCGAAGGCCGGGCGCGCCCCGCCTCGGTGCGGTGGGTGACCAACCAGAACACCCGGTGGGGCTCCTGCACACCGGCCGAGGGCAGCATCCGGCTCTCCCACAGGCTCCAGGGCATGCCGGAGTACGTCGTCGACTACGTCCTCCTCCATGAGCTGGCCCACCTGCTCGTTCCCGGCCACGGCCCGCGCTTCTGGCGTCTGCTGGATGCGTATCCGCGTACCGAGCGGGCCCGGGGGTATCTCGAAGGGGTCGTCGCGGCCGACCGGCTGCCGCAACTGCCCGCCGCACGCGAAGAGTGACGTTCGGTGATTCTGTACCGGGTCTGTACCGACTTGGCTCAATGGCGTGGTTTGCGGTTAGCCTGACGCGACGCATTCACCTTCGGGATGGGGGACGGTCGTTACGCATGGCCAGGGAATTCCAACGCGGCCACAAGGCCAAGATCAGTGATCTCACGCCAGGGACGGATCTGTACGTAGGTGTGCAGATCGCCGGACCCGGCCTGACGTTCGACATCAGCTGCTTCGGCCTCGATGCCAATGAACAGCTCTCGGACGACCGGTATTTCATCTTCTTCAACCAGCCGAAATCACCGGAGGAGTCCATTCAGCTCCTCGGCGCCCAGGCCGGCGACACCGAGTCGTTCCGCGTCACCCTCGACCGCATTCCGGCGAACATCCACAAGTTGTCCTTCACGGCGACTCTCGACGGCGCCGGGCAGATGTCACAGGTCGGCCCGGGATACATCCGGATCGTCGCGGGGGGCGAGGAAGTGGTGAAGTACGCCTTCACCGGTTCCGAATTCACCACCGAGCGTGCGGTCATGCTCGGTGACTTCTACCTCAAGGACGTCTGGCGGTTCGCCGCGGTCGGCCAGGGCTTCGACGGCGGCCTCGACGCGCTGCTGAAGAACTTCGGGGGAGAGGTCGCCGAGGAGGAGCCCGCGGCACCGCCGCAGGGCGCCGTCCCGTCGTTCGCCCCGCCCGCCCAGGCCGTCACGCCCCCGGCATTCGGTGCCCCGGCAGCACCCCACGCGCCGCAGCCCGCACCGGCATTCGGTGCCCCGCCGGCGCCGGCGCCCGCACCGCAGCAACCGGTGCACGCCGCACCGACGATAGCGGCGCCCCTCGCCCCCCAGGCGCCGGCTCCGTACGGACAGCCGTCGCAGCCGCCACAGTTCGGGCAGGTCCCGGGCCAGGGCACGCCTCCGGCACCCCCGTACGGGCAGCAGCCCCCGGCCGCACCGCCCTACGGGCAGCAGCCCCCGGCCGCACCCCCGTACGGGCAGCAGCAGCCCACCGCGCCCCCGTTCGGGCAGCAGCCGCCGGCACCGTTCGGGCAGCCGCCCGGCATCCCGCAAGGCGTGCCCCAGGGTGTTCCGTCGGCCGGGGCGGGGCTCCAGGCGGCCCTGCAGCCGTACAAGGAGGCGGCCACCGGGCAGCGCTGGACCTCGCAGAACCAACAGCTCATGCGCGTGGACCTCACCATGGGCGGCAACCCGGTGCTGGCCCGCCAGGGCAGCATGGTGATGTACCAGGGCAAGGTCGATTTCGGCTACAAGGGCGCCGGTTTCGCGGGCCGCATGGTCGGCAACGCGACGGGCCAGGAAATGCAGCTGATGCGCTGTACCGGCCGTGGCCAGGTCTTCCTCGCCGAGGAGGGATCGCACCTCCACCCCATCGAACTGCAGGGCGACGGCATCTGCGTCTCCGCGGAGAGCGTCCTGGCCTTCGACGAATCGCTGCAGTACGAGGTGCGCAGGATCGAGGGCCACGGGATTCCCGGCGGCGCCCTGTTCACCATGCAGTTCCAGGGCACCGGCACCGTCGTCATCAAGACCCACGGCGTCCCGGTCGTCCTGCCGGTCACGCCGACCACGTTCGCCGACTGCAACGCCGTGGTGGCCTGGTCGTCCACGTCCCAGGTGATCGTCTCCAGCCAGGTCCGGCTGCGCCGCAACGCCTATCCGGGGCACAGCGGGGAGACCGTGAACCTCCAGTTCCGGGGAGCCCCCGGGAATTTCATCGTCGTCCAGCCCTACGAGGTCTGAGGGAGCCCGTCATGAATCAGCAACTCGCGGGCTTCGCCCCGACACCCGTCACGGCCCGTATGGAGAACCACGGCCGCACGATGCTCAAGGTCGCCATGGCCTCGGGGCAGGACCTCTACGCACGAACCGGCTCGATGGTGGCCTACGAGGGCTTCATCCAGTACGAGCCCAACCCGCCCGCCGTCCGTCAGATCGCCTCGCAGTGGATCACAGGCGAGGGTGCGCCACTGATGAAGTGCGCCGGTGACGGGCTCCTCTACCTGGCCGACTACGGCGCCGACGTGGTCGTCATCAACCTGGACAACGACTCCCTCTCCGTCAACGGCACCAACCTCCTCGCCTTCGACAGCCACCTCACCTGGGGTGTGGAACGGGTCAAGGGCCTGGCCAAGTTCGCCGGGCAGGGCCTGTGGAACGTCCGCGTGCAGGGCACCGGATGGGTCGCCATCACCTCGCGCGGCACGCCGATCGTCGTCGACTGCGGACGGGGCGAGGACGAGACGTACGTCGACCCCGACGCGCTCGTCGCGTGGTCCCCGAACCTGAAGGTCAAGGGCAAGCGCAGCTTCAAAGCGAGTTCGCTCATCGGGCGCGGCAGCGGAGAGGCCTACCAGATGGCCTTCTCCGGCCAGGGCATCGTCGTCGTCCAGCCGAGCGAGGACAGTACCGACCGCCTCCGGGCCCGGAACTGAGCGGGGGAGAACACACATCATGCAGAGTCCGCTTTTCAGCCACACGGAACAGCAGTCGCAGGATCGGTACACCGTCCAGAACCCGCAGCTCCTGCGGGTCTCGCTGACCGGCCACGACGACGTCCTCGCCCGCAAGGGCGCCATGGTCGCCTACCAGGGACTCATGGAGTTCGACGGCGAGTACCAGTCGCAGGGACAGCGCCGCGCCCGCAGCAACACGGGCGAGGGCCTGGACCTGATGCGCTGCTCAGGTCAGGGAACGGTCTACCTGGCCAACCTCGCCCAGTACATCCATGTGGTCGACGTCGACCACGAGGGCATGACGGTCGACAGCGCCTACGTCCTGGCCCTGGATTCCTCGCTGCACACCGAGGTCATCGCGGTGGACAGCCAGTACGGGATCTCCGGCAGCGGCAAGTACCAGCTCAACATCTCCGGGACCGGCAAGGTCGCGCTGATGACCTCCGGGCAGCCGCTGATGATGCAGGTCACGCCGGACAAGTACGTCAACGCCGACGCCGACGCGATCGTCGCCTGGTCGAGCGGGCTGCGGGTCCAGATGCAGGCCCAGACCCACTCCTCGGGCGTGTTCCGGCGGCGCGGCAACACGGGGGAGGGCTGGGAGCTGAGCTTCCTCGGCCAGGGCTTCGCCCTGGTCCAGCCCAGTGAGGTGCTGCCCCCGCAGAACGCCCAGATCGGCCAGGGCGCGGCAGCCCAGTTCGGTGTGGGACAGCACGGGGCGCACAACCAGAACCAGAACAACTCCTGGAACTGAGCCCCGGTCGTCACCGAGGGCGAAGGGGCGGCTCCGCGAGGAGACCGCCCCTTCGCCCGTGTGTCTAGCGGCCGCGCGCAAGCCGCGCCCGGGTCCGGTCAAGCAGCCGTACCACCGAGGCGTCCGCCACACCGGCCACCTCGTCGTAGGGGAACCAGCGCAGATCGAGGGACTCCTCGCTGATCTGTTCCGTCGCGTCGGCCGGAGCGACCGCCGCGTACTGCACGTCGAGATGCCAGTTGCAGGGCGCCGGGATCGGATGCCGGTCCAGCCGCACCGGGCCGCCGGGCAACAGGGTGAGTCCGGCGATCCCCGACTCCTCCGTGGCTTCCCTCAGGGCCGCGGAGGCCAGGGTGGCGTCCTGCGGCTCGCAGTGGCCGCCCATCTGCAGCCACATCCGGAGCTTCCTGTGCAGGGTCAGCAGCACCAGGCCGCGCCCCGGATCGATCACCAGCGCGCTGGCGGTCAGGTGCCCCGCCCCGCATGCCTTCCACATGCCGTCGGGGTGCCCGGCCACATGGTCCAGATACGTACGGCGCAGCTCCGCCTGGTCCCCGTCCCGCTCGTCGTACCCGTCGAGTACGAGAACGGCGTCGTCGTGCAGGCTCACCGGTCGGTGTCGTCCTTGTCGTCGCGCTGGGTGCCGTGCCGGCTGTCGTCCTCCGCGGCCTTGCCCTTGTCGCCGCCGCCCTCGTCGCCGGCCGTGGGCTTCTGCGGGCCGTTCGCCGCCTCGCCGAGCATCTTGTCCAGCTCGGAGAAGTCGAGCTGCTCGTGGTGCACGAAGCCGTCCGGGTCGTCCAGGTCATGGGCGGTCGGCAGCATGTCCGGGTGCTCCCACAGGCCGTCGCGACCGTCGACGCCCCGGGCATCCGTGAGGGACGCCCACAGCCTCGACGCGTCCCGCAGCCGGCGCGGACGCAGCTGGAGCCCGATGAGCGTGGCGAAGGTCTGCTCGGCGGGGCCACCCGACGCCCGACGCCTGCGCATCGTCTCGCGCAGGGCGTCCGCCGAGGTCAGACGGGACTTCGCGGCCTCGTGCACCACGGCGTCCACCCAGCCCTCGACGAGGGCGAGCGCCGTCTCCAGACGGGCCAGCGACGCCTTCTGCTCCGGAGTGTCCTCGGGCTGGAACATGCCCTGCTGGAGAGCGTCCTGAAGCTGCTCCGGCTGCGACGGGTCGAACTGGCCGACGACGTCCTCGAGCTTGCTGGTGTCGACCTTGATGCCGCGCGCGTAGGCCTCGACCGCACCGAACAGATGCGAACGGAGCCACGGGACATGGGCGAAGAGCCGCTGGTGGGCGGACTCACGCAGCGCGAGGTACAGACGCACCTCGTCCTGCGGCACACTCAGGTCCTTGCCGAACCGCTCCACGTTGAGCGGAAGCAGCGCGGCCTTGCCGGCCGGACCGAGCGGGAGGCCGATGTCGGTCGAGCCGACGACCTCCCCGGCGAGCACGCCCACGGCCTGCCCGATCTGCTGGCCGAACATGGCGCCGCCCATCGACCGCATCATGCCGATCAGTGGGCCCGCCATGGCCTGCATCTCCTCGGGCAGCACGTCGCCCATGGCCAGGCCCACCCGCTCGGCCACCGGGTCCACCAGCTTCTGCCAGGCGGGCAGGGACGCCTCGACCCACTCCGCGCGGCTCCACGCCACGGTCGACACCGAGCCCGAGGGCAGCGAGGTGACACCGTCGAGCCAGTGATCGGCCAGACGAAGCGCCTCGTCGACGGAGGAGCGCTCGGAAGGACCGACACTCGCGTCCTTGCTGCCGTCCGGCGTGCCCTGCGAAACGGTCTGGCGGGCGATCTGCTTGGCCATGTCCCAATTGACCGGGCCGCCCTCGTAGCTCAGCATCTGGCCGAGCTGCTGGAACGCCGCGCCCAGGTCGTTCGGGTCCATCGAGCCGAACATCGCCGCGAACGGGTTGTCCCCGCCCGCGCCCGGCCCGATACCGAACGGGTTCACCGCCCCGCCCGAGCCCTGCCCACCTCCGGTGGGGTCCTTCTTCTTGCCCTCGTCGCCGTTCTCCGGCTCCTCCGGCGGAAGGCCGAATCCGAATGGGGTGTCACTCACGGGTTTCCTCGGCTCGTAGGGCCGTCGGCTCGAACCGACGGCGACTGCCCGACATCACCATCCAGCGTAGACACACAAGACCGCTCAGGCCCTCAGTGCTCCGCCGGCTCCCGGCCTGCGGCAGGATGGACGCCACCTGGTACGTACGCGTCATTCGGGTACGTACTGAAGACAACCGCTGGAGACGCCCGGTGAGTTCCCCAGATCCGCAGGTTCGCGCAGCGCGAAACCTGGCCGACCCCTCGCCCGAAAGCAAGCCCACGAAAAATCTTTCCAGAAGCCGCGGCCCTGTCGTCGCGGTCACCGGTGCCGCGACCGGCGTAGGTGAACTGCTCACCGCGCACCTCGCCGCATCCGACGCGATCAAGCAGGTCATCGCCATCGACGAGCGCCGGGGTGACGTCTCCGAGGCGACCTGGCACATCCTGGACGTACGGGACCCCGCCATCGCGGAGAAGCTCCGCGGCGCGGACGTCGTCGTGCACCTGGCGCTCGACCTCGACCTGGAGACCGACCCCGCCGCCCGTACCGCGTACAACGTACGCGGCACCCAGACGGTGCTGACCGCCGCGGCGGCCGTAGGCGTCCACCGGGTCGTGCTGTGCACCTCGGCGATGGTCTACGGCGCCCTGCCCGACAACGACCTGCCGCTCGCCGAGGACGCGGAACTGCGTGCCACCGCCGAGGCCACCGGTGTCGGCGACCTGCTGGAGATCGAGCGGCTCGGGCGTCGCGCCCCCCGCGCGCACCCCGGTCTCAACGTCACCGTGGTGCGTCCCACGGTCCTCGTCGGCGGCACGGACACCGCGCTGACCCGCTACTTCGAATCGCCGAGGCTCCTGGTCGTCGCCGGATCACGTCCGGCCTGGCAGTTCTGCCACGTCGACGACCTGGTGAGCGCGCTGGAGTACGCGGCGCTGGAGAAGATCGACGGAGAGTTCGCGGTCGGCTGCGACGGTTGGCTCGAACAGGAGGAGGTGGAGGAGCTCTCCGGCGTGCGCCGCATGGAACTGCCGTCCGCCGTGGCCCTCGGCGCCGCCGCCCGGCTCCACCGGATCGGCCTCACCCCGTCCCCGGCGGGCGATCTCGCCTACACGATGCACCCCTGGGTGGTCAGCGTGAGTCGGCTGCACGACGTGGGATGGCGTCCCCGGTGGACCAACGAGGAGGTCCTCGGGGCGCTCCTGGCGGAGGTGGAGGGCCGCCACACGGTCGCCGGCCGCCGTCTCGGACGCAAGGACGCCACCGCCGCGGGTGCCGCGGGCGCGACCGTCGCCCTGCTCGGTACGGCGGCGCTGGTCAGACGCGCCCGCAAGGCGCGCCGCCGCTTCTGACCCGCCCTCCTCACGGGCCCGCCGACATCCCTGTAGGAGGCTCCAAGGAGGGCGGCTCGCCGCCGGTCGAATACGCCATTCCGAGATGTCGGTGCCGTGCGGCACGATGGGACCCATGGCACGCACCCACGACCACCCAGGCGAGCAGGCAGCCCAGGACCCCATCAGGCTCCTGGACATCCGGGAGACGCCGCTCTCCGTCGACGAGATCTTCCGCGCAGTCGGGGACGATGCCGCCGGCGGCATCGCCCTCTTCGTCGGCACGGTGCGCAATCACGACGACGGACAGGACGTCGGCGCGCTCGGATACTCCTGCCATCCCACGGCGGGGGAAGAGCTGCGCCGAGTGGCGGAGAAGGTCGTCGCGCAGTTCCCGGTCCGGGCGCTGGCCGCCGTCCACCGGGTGGGTGAACTGGGTGTGGGCGATCTGGCGGTGGTCGTCGCGGTCTCCTGCGCCCACCGGGGCGAGGCCTTCGAGGCCTGCCGCAAGCTGATCGACGACCTCAAGCACGAGGTTCCCATCTGGAAGCACCAGCGCTTCTCGGACGGTACGGAGGAGTGGGTCGGCGCCTGCTGACCGCAAACCGCCCCGCGGCTATCAGCCCCGATTTGCGTAACCGCACCCCTGCCACGAGCGTTGCTCCTGCAGGTGGTTAATCTTCTGATCGTCAGTTGCGGTCGCTCATGGGGTAGGGAGGTCGTGATGGCAGCTCTCGCTTGGCTCTTGATTCCGCTTATAGCCGCTCTTGGCGCGGCGATATGGGGAGGGTGGGCAGCCCGTAATCGAACGAGCGGCGATGTCACCGAACTCGCCGGCTACGCCAGGTTCCGTGAGGCGATGGAGAAATCCCACTCCGGTTCCGAGACGGTCCGAGCACCGGCCGAACCCTGAGCGGCCGTAACAGTCGCAGATCCGGCACCGCACCCGCTCCCCCTCCGCGCGTTCTCCGCGCAGTGAGCGGGCCGACGACGGCACCCGGCAGGCCCCGGTGAGAACCGGGTCGCGCGCCCCGTACGGACCGGCCCCGACAGTGCACTGACAGGCCCTTCCCGTACTGTCGTTCCATGCCACGCCGCACCGCGACGATGCTCGCCTCCACCCTCATCCTGATCGCGCTGCTCTGCGCAGGCGTGCTGATCCCCGTGCCCTATTCGGAGATGTCCCCGGGCCCGACGGTGAACACTCTCGGCGACGCCCGTGGCGAGCCGGTTCTGCACATCACCGGCCACAAGACGTATCCGACGTCCGGGAACCTCAACATGACGACGGTTCGCGTCACCGGCGCGGAGTACGACATGAACATCGTCGAGGCCGTCTACGGCTGGCTGGCCCACGACAGCGTGATCGTGCCGCACGACACCCTCTACCCGGACGGCAAGACCGAGGAGGAGTCGACGCAGGAGAACGCCGAGGAGTTCAGCCAGTCCCAGGAGAGCGCGAAGGTCGCGGCCCTGGAGGAGCTGAAGATCCCCGTCACCTCGCGGGTCGTCGTCTCCACGGTCCTCAAGGACAGCGCGGCCCAGGGCGAACTGCACGCGGGCGATGTGATCAAGGCCGTCGACGGTACGGCGGTCGAGCAGCCGGAGGACGTCGCGAAGCTCGTCACCGAGCGCAAGCCGGGCGAGGACGTCGTCTTCACGATCATTCCCGCCAAGGCCGCGGCCGCCGCCGAGAAGGCGGGCAAGGAGCCCAAGGGCTCCCAGGAGATCACCCTCACCACGCGGAAGGCACCCGCGGACCCGGCGGATCCCTCGGCCGGGGACCGGGCGGTCGTCGGTATCCAGGCCGGGACGGACCACACGTTCCCGTTCGAGGTCGACATCAAGCTCGCCGACGTCGGAGGCCCGAGCGCCGGGCTGATGTTCTCCCTGGGGATCATCGACAAGCTGACGCCCGGCAACCTGACGGGCGGAAAGTTCATCGCCGGGACCGGCACCATCGACGACAGCGGCACCGTCGGACCCATCGGCGGCATCAACATGAAGCTGGTCGGCGCGCGCGACGCGGGCGCCCGTTACTTCCTGACGCCGGACGACAACTGCGCCGCCGCGGCGTCCGACACCCCGAGCGGCCTCACCCTGGTGCGGGTGAAGACCCTGGACGACGCGAAGTCCTCCCTGGAGAAGATCGGCGCGGGGGACACGGCCGGCCTGCCGAGCTGTTCGGCGGGCTGAGGCCGGTCCCCGCGGACCGGAAGGGGTCAGGACTCGAACGTCGCCGCGAGAGCCTCGGCCAGTCCCGGTACCAGACCGGCACCGGTCAGGACCTCGGTGGGGGAGTCCTTCTCCCGCAGGCGCACGGCCGAGTCCCGGGCCCCGTCCCGCAGTACGGCCACGGTCATCCGCACCTCCTGCCGGTCGGGGTGCCTGGCGACCCACGCGGTCAGCTCGGCGTCGCTCATGCCTTCCGGTACGGAGGCCTCCGCGGACGGCGGCAGCATCAGCCGCTCCACGGTCATGGCACAGCCGACGACGGCGTCGGGCCAGGCGATCGTGGCGAGGAATTCGTCCAGGGCGGTGCCGGCGGGCAGCTCCTCCTGCTCGATGGGGGTGAGGGTGGCGGTCGTCGACGCGGTGTCGTCGAGGCCGAGCTGGGCGGCGAGGCCCGGCTCCTGGGCGCGTAGCCGGGCGGTGTCGACGAGGGCGAACAACCGCGCGGGCTGGTCCCAGCCGAGGGTGGCCGTGTAGGCGTCGATTTCGAGGACGGCGACGGTCAGTGGACTCGCGGCCATCGGAGGGCCAGAGGGGGAAACGTTGGGCATGACCAATATCCTGCCTCCTTCCGCCCCGGGAACGGGAACTAGGTAAAGCCTCAGTAAGTTGCATAGGTGGGCTCTACGATCGGCTGGGCCCGCTTCACACGACCGCGAACTTCGAGGTGCGCACGTTGGCTTTCCAGATGCCGGACCGCGGCGGAGGCCCGACCGGGCCACGGATCAGAGTCGGCCGCCCGTCCCGGCGAGTCCGTACCCTGCTCATGACATTGGGTGTTCTGGCGGTTCTCGCCATGGCCTTCGTCATGTTCGCCGGGTTCTGGACGGACTGGCTCTGGTACAGGTCGGTCGCGTATTCATCCGTCTTCACCACCACCCTGTGGACCAAGATCGGGCTGTTCCTCGTCTTCGGCCTGCTGATGGCCCTCGCCATCGGCGTGAACATCTGGCTCGCGCACCGGCTCCGGCCGCCGCTGAGCGCGATGTCGCTGGAGCAGCAGAGCCTGGACCGCTACCGGATGAGCGTCGCCCCGTACAAGAAATGGGTGCTGCTCGCGATCACCGCGCTCGTCGGACTGATCGCCGGGGCCTCGGCCTCGGGCCAGTGGCGTACGTGGCTGATGTACATCAACGGTGTGCCGTTCGGGCAGAAGGACCCCCAGTTCAAGCTGGACGTGTCCTTCTACGCCTTCGACCTGCCGTGGTACCGCTTCCTGCTCGGTTTCGGCTTCGCCGCCGCCGTGCTGTCGCTGATCGCGGCGGCCCTGACCCACTACCTGTACGGCGGGCTGCGCGTCACCAGCCCCGGCGCGCGGGCCACGGGTGCGGCGACGGGGCACCTCTCGGTGCTGCTCGGTATCTTCGTATCGCTGAAGGCCGTGGCGTACTGGCTCGACCGGTACGGCCTGGCCGTGAAGTCCAGTGACTTCAAGGCCACGGACAACTGGACGGGCCTGCGGTACGTCGACGCCAACGCCTACCTGCCGGCCAAGACGATCCTGTTCTGCATCGCCGCCATCTGCGCCGTGCTGTTCTTCGCGACGCTCTGGCGCCGCACCTGGCAGCTGCCGGTGATCGGCTTCGGGCTCATGGTGCTCTCGGCCATCCTGATCGGCGGGCTCTACCCGGCGATCGTGCAGAAGTTCCAGGTCCAGCCGAACGAGCAGGCCAAGGAAGCGCCGTTCATCCGGAAGAACATCGACGCGACACGGGATGCCTACGACATCGACGACGCGCAGGTGGACGACTACTCGGGCAAGAGCACGACCACGGACGGCACCAAGCTACGGGCCGACGCGGACGCGGCTGCCAGCTACCGGGTGATGGACCCCAACGTCGTCTCCCCGGCCTTCCAGCAGCTCCAGCAGAAGAGGAACTACTACCAGTTCCCCAAGACGCTGGACGTCGACCGCTACAAGGGCGAGGACGGCAAGGAGCAGGACACCGTCATCGGCCTGCGCGAGCTGAACCTCGAAGGTCTCCCCAAGCGGAACTGGATCAACGACCACTTCACGTACACCCATGGCTACGGCGCCATCGCGGCCCGGGGCACCACGACGGGCACCAACCCGGCGGGCTCCCCGGACTTCACCGAGTCGGGCCTGCCGACCGCCGGTGAGCTGCCGAAGTACGAACAGCGCATCTACTACGGCGAGAAGACCGAGCAGTACTCCATCGTCGGCGGGCCCCAGAAGGAGCTCGACTACGAGGAGGACGGCGAGAAGACCACCAGCTACAAGGGCGACAGCGGGGTCAGTCTCTCCAACGCCTTCAACCGCGCGGCCTACGCGGTGTCCTTCAGCGAGCCGCAGATACTGTATTCCGGAGCCATCGGCGACGGTTCGCGGATCCTGTACAACCGCACGCCCAAGGAGCGCGTCGAGGCGGTCGCCCCCTGGCTGACCATCGACGGCGACGCCTATCCGGCGGTCGTGGGCGGTCGAATCCAGTGGGTCGTCGACGCGTACACCACGACCAACGGTTATCCGTACGCCTCGCGTACGACGCTCGGTGACACCACGGCCGACTCGCTGACCACCAACCAGCGCGCGGTCGTCGCCCAGCAGAACCAGGTCAACTACATCCGCAACTCGGTGAAGGCCACCGTCGACGCGTACGACGGCAAGGTGAAGCTCTACGAGTGGGACACCGAGGACCCGGTGCTCAAGACGTGGCGCAAGGCCTTCCCCGGGACGGTGAAGGCCAAGGGCGACATCCCGCAGGAGCTGATGGACCACCTGCGCTATCCGCAGGACCTGTTCAAGGTCCAGCGGGAGCTGCTCACGCGGTACCACGTGCAGGATCCCGCGCAGTTCTACAGCGGCAGTGACGCCTGGCAGGTGCCGGACGACCCCACCAACAAGGAGCCCGGGGCCGTTCCGCCGTACTACCTGAGCATGCGGATGCCGGGCCAGGACGAGCAGAAGTTCTCCCTCACCACGACGTTCACGCCGAAGGGACGGCCCGACCTGGGGGCGTTCATGGCGGTGGACGCGGACGCGGCGAGTGACGACTACGGCACGATAAGGCTGTTGAGAGTCACGACCACGGTCAAGGGCCCGGGACAGGTGCAGAGTGAGCTCAACGGAAACGACGACGTCGCCGAGTTCGTGAGAAACCTGAAGGGCACCGACTCGGACATCGAGTACGGAAACCTGCTGACCGTGCCGCTCGACGGGGGCTTCCTCTACATCGAACCGGTGTACACGCGCGGTGGCACGCAGAACTACCCGCTGCTGCGCAAGGTGGCCGCTTCGTACGGGTCGAAGATCGTCTTCGAGAACAGCCTCGGAGAGGCGCTGAACGCGGTCTTCGGGGTCGAGGGTTCCGATACGACGACCCCGCCCGAGACGGAGCCACCGGGTGACACCACGGAGCCTCCAGCCACCGGGGAGGCCGCGCTGAAGCGGGCGATCGCCGATGCCCAGAAGGCGTACACGGAGGGTGAGGCGGCCCTGAAGAAGAACGACTGGGCCGCCTACGGCAAGGCGCAGACGGAGCTGCAGAAGGCTCTCGAGCGCGCGGCCGCGGCTCAGCCCAAGGGCGGCGGCGAGGCCGATACGCCCGACGAGGCGGACGAGAAGGGCGAGGACCAGGGCAGCTGAGAAAGCTTCACCCCGCGTCGTGGTACGGTTTGAACACAACGACGCGGGGTGGAGCAGCTCGGTAGCTCGCTGGGCTCATAACCCAGAGGTCGCAGGTTCAAATCCTGTCCCCGCTACTGAAAACAGAGGCCCGGATCCTTTCAAGGATCCGGGCCTCTGTCATGCCGTCGGACGGGCTTTCTCAAGTTGTCGGAGTGAAGTGCGGTTCGCGGGGCAGGAGTTGGACCCTAACGTGTTTGACTTGTCTCTCTGTGGGCAAGTCGACAAAACGCTGAAGTGACCTCACTGGCCGCGGTATTCCAGGTGTACGCGGGTTACAGGTGGTGCGACGATGGTATTTATGGGGGACAGGGCAACTCTGTTGGAGACAGGGCGGTTTGTGCAGCGACGCGTTCGGACGACGGAAAACGTGGCAGATGCGGTGTTTGCCGCAGCCGTCGCCGAGACCGCCGGCACCGTCGGCACCGCTGACGGCACCTTCACCGACGACGCCGTCTTCGTCGCGGACCCCACGGACACGACGGACCACGCCGAGGAAACCGAGGCGCGCCACAGACGGGCCGCGGACGGTGGTGATCCCGAGTCCATGAGCGTCCTGGGCGCGATCCTCCTGCGCCGCGGTGACCTGGACGGCGCCGAGACCTACCTGCGGGCGGCGACCGCCGAGGGCGACCGGGCCGCGGCCAACAACCTGGGCGTTCTCCTGCACCAGCGGGGCTACCCGGACGAGGCGGCCGGGTGGTGGCGCATCGCCGCGGTCGCCGGCTCCGCCGCGGCAGCCCACGCGCTCGGCCGTCATTTCCGGGAGCGCGGGGACGAGCCGGGTGCCGAGTACTGGCTGCGCCAGTCCGCCGAGCAGGGCCACGCGCTCGGCGCCTACGCACTGGCCGACCTGCTGGAGCACCGCGGTGACGTCGGCGCCGAGCGCTGGCTGCGCGCCGCCGCCGAGCAGGGCCACCGGGAGGCCGCCTACCGCCTCGCCCGAGCCCTGGAGCGCGAGGCCCTGGGTGACGCGCACGACGCCTTCGGCCCGGGGCGCGGCCTCGGCGCGGGCGCCCGGGACATCCTGAACCACAGCGCGACGGGACGGCGCGACAGCCCCGTCGCGGGCCCGGCCGCGGGGCGGGTTGGTGAGGCCGAGCAGTGGTACCGCCAGGCCGCCGCGCGCGGTCACCGCCGTGCGGCCCTGCACCTCGGCGCCATCCTGGAGCAGCGTGGTGAGCTGAAGGAGGCGGGCCGCTGGTACCTGACGGCGGCCAAGGACGGCGAGGCCCGCGCCGCCTGCGCCCTCGGCTTCCTGTTGCGGGACGTGGGTGACGAGGAGAGCGCCGCCGTGTGGTGGCTGCGTGCCGCCCAGGACGGTGACGGCAACGCCGCCAACGCCCTGGGCGCACTCCACGCGGCCCGGGGTGAGCAGCAGACGGCCGAGCGGTGGTACCGCGCCGCCATGGACGCGGGCGACGTCAACGGCGCCTACAACCTGGGCCTGCTCTGCGCTGCCCAGGACCGGATCGCGCAGGCCGAGCAGTGGTACCGCCGTGCCGCCTACGCCGGGCACCGGGAGGCGGCCAACGCGCTCGCCGTGCTGCTGCTCCAGGCGGGGGACGCGACCGGAGCCGAGCCGTGGTTCTCCAAGGCGGCCGAGGCGGGCAGCGTGGACGCCGCCTTCAACCTCGGCATCCTGCACGCCGGGCGCGACGAGGACCGTACGGCGCTGGGCTGGTACCGGCGTGCGGCGGCGGCCGGTCATACCGACGCCGCGCTCCAGGTCGGCATGGCGCTGCTGCGCGACGGCGAGGAGCAGGAGGCGGAGCGCCATCTGCGTTGCGCCGCGGGCGGTGGCAGCGCGGAGGCGGCTTTCCGGCTGGCCGGACTGCTCGACCTGCGGCAGCCCGCGCCCGGAGCGACGGCGCTGGGCGAGCCGATGCCGGAGAAGACCGAGTGCGAGGAGTGGTACGAGAGGGCCGCCGGGCAGGGGCACCGTCGTGCGCAGGTCAGGGCGGGCATGCTCGCGGCCGCCCGTGGCGACATGGAGAGTGCAGCCCGCTGGTATCGCGAGGCCGCCGAGTCGGGCAGCCGCAACGGGGCATTCAACCTCGGCCTGCTGCTCGCCCGTGAGGGCAGCGAGCGCGAAGCCGCCCTGTGGTGGAGCCGCGCGGCCAACGACGGGCACGGCCGGGCCGCCCTGCGCCTCGCGCTGCTCGCCGCCCGTCGGGGCGAGCTCACGGAGGGGCAGCGCTGGTGTGCCCGCGCGGTCGAGCTGGGGCCGGCCGAGGTGGCCGAGCGGGCGGCGCGGCTGCTGGAGGCTCTGCACCAGGAGCC
>NZ_JBHXRD010000012.1:152700-178009 GCF_042717325.1 Streptomyces sp. NPDC058637
CGGAGGGGCAGCGCTGGTGTGCCCGCGCGGTCGAGCTGGGGCCGGCCGAGGTGGCCGAGCGGGCGGCGCGGCTGCTGGAGGCTCTGCACCAGGAGCTCACCGCGTGAGAAACGGACCCCCCAGGGACCCCCCAGGGCGTGAGCTCCTGGGGGCTCAGGTGTCCGGGGAATGAATTTGCGCTGGTCGGCGGGGTCCCGTAGTGTTGCACTCACAACGACGCGGGGTGGAGCAGCTCGGTAGCTCGCTGGGCTCATAACCCAGAGGTCGCAGGTTCAAATCCTGTCCCCGCTACTGAAAGACAGTGGCCCGGATCCTTCCAAGGATCCGGGCCACTGTCATGTCCGCGAGCAGGTAAACGGAGATGTGTCCGCGGACAGGCGGACGGACACGAACGGCGAAACGCGTCGGCCCCGGCGGTGTCCGCCGGGGCCGATTGATGCGGGGTGCGGCACTCAGGCCGTGGCTGCGCAGTTCGGGCAGATGCCGCGGTAGGTGACTTCGACGCCCGAGACGGTGAATCCGAAGCGCTCATCGGCCGGAAGGTCGGCCAGCGGATCACCCGAAGGGTGTACGTCCCGGATCGCGCCGCACCGTGCGCACACCAGATGATGATGGGGGCGATGCGCGTTCGGGTCGTACCGCTTGGCCCGGCGGTCGGTGGTGACCTCGATGATCTCGCCGAGGGACACCATCTCGCCCAGTGTGTTGTACACGGTGGCGCGGGAGATCTCCGGCAGCCTGTCGACAGCCTTCGCGTGGACCTCGTCGGCCGTCAGGTGCACGTGGTCACCGTCGAGGACCTCGGCCACGACGCGCCGTTGCGCCGTCATGCGCCAGCCGCGTCCGCGCAGTCGTTCCAGGAGGTCACTCATGGATCCAGCCTAACAGCGCGGAAACCGGGCCCCGATCGGGTGCGATTCCGGATGACTGCCGGACTTGGACGACATCCATCACGACGTCCACCACCACCGCGACATCCACGACGACGCCCACTACGAGGCCCACACCAGCGTGCTCAGAGCGGCAGCGCGGCGGGGCGCCGCCTGGTCGGAGCCCAGCACCGGATGATGTCGCGCACCGAGACGATTCCCACGGGGCCGTTGTCGTCCAGCACGATCAGATGCCGGAAGCCGCCGTGCGTCATGGCTTCCGCTGCCTCCTCGAGTGTCCAGGCGGGAGAGGCGAAGACGACGTCCGTGGTGGTGTGGGCGGACGCGGTCTCGGTATCGGGGTCCTGACCGGAGCCGACCGCGTCGAGGATGTCGCGTTCGGTGATGATCCCGAGTCCGCAGGTGTCCGGATCGTGGACGACGGCCGCTCCGATGCGGCGGGCCGACATCAGCCGGGCCGCCTCCCGGAGCGTGTGGGCCGGGCCGATGGTGAGGACCAGTGTGCTCATGGCGTCTCGGACGAGCATGAAGGGAGCCACCTCCTTCGGAGAGTGATCCGTGACGCGACCCTCGTGAGTCGATTCACAAGTTCACAAGTGGGGGGACTCTCAGAGTTGCACCCGAGGGGGAACTGGACAAGGGGTGGGAGGGGCGGGCTTCCTAGTACCTCTGGTTGAGATAGCCGAGCAGCTCGTGGTGCAGCAGTCCGTTGGAGGCCGCCGCGTTGCCGCCGCCGGGGCCGGAGACACCGTCCAGGCTGGTGAAGAGCCCGCCCGCCTCCTGGACGATGATCGCGTTCGCCGCCATGTCCCACAGGGAGAGCTCCGGCTCCGCGCAGATGTCCACCGATCCTTCGGCGACCATCATGTACGGCCAGAAGTCCCCGTATCCGCGGGTGCGCCAGCAGGCCCGCGTCAGGTCCATGAAGCCGTCGAGCCGGCCCTGCTCCTCCCAGCCGGTCAGCGAGGAGTACGCGAGCGAGGAGTCCGCGATCCGCTCGACCTTCGACACCTGCAGCCGGGTCGCGG
The DNA here is from genome assembly GCF_042717325.1 of Streptomyces sp. NPDC058637. Classification (NCBI taxonomy): domain Bacteria; kingdom Bacillati; phylum Actinomycetota; class Actinomycetes; order Kitasatosporales; family Streptomycetaceae; genus Streptomyces; species Streptomyces sp. NPDC058637. The sequence goes on from NZ_JBHXRD010000012.1 coordinate 154,619, forward strand.
AGGTGAGGCTGCGGCCGGAGTAAGCGCCCGCGCCCTTCGCCGCCCACCAGCGGCGGCTAAGCGCCGGGGCGGACACGACGCCGACCACCGGCTGGAAGCCGTCCTCGCCCGCTTCCATCAGCGAGATCAACGTCGCCCAGACGGGTACACCGCGCACGTAGTTCTTGGTGCCGTCGATCGGGTCGATGACCCAGCGCCGCGGACCCGTTCCCTCGATCCCGTACTCCTCGCCCAGGATCGCGTCACGCGGCCGTGCCCGGTGCAGGTGCCCGCGGATCAGCTCCTCGGCGTGTTTGTCCGCCTCGCTCACCGGGGTCATGTCCGGCTTGGTCTCGACCTTCAGGTCCAGGGCCTTGAACCGGTCCATCGTCGCCGCGTCGGCGGCGTCCGCCAGCACGTGGGCAAGGCGCAGATCATCGTGGTAGTCGGGCATGCCGTCACAGTATCCACAGGCACCCGTCCGGGCTACACGGACCCGCGCCGGGCGGGGCGCCGTACCGGGCCGTCCGGCCGGTGCGCGCACCCTTGACATCACCCGGCGGCGCGTCAAGTCTGAACCGCAGATCCCCGGCGCGGGAGGCGACGATGCCCACGGCGCGAGAAGCCCTGCTGGACGCCGCGCTCTCGGCGCTCTCCGCCCGGCCGTGGACCGCGGTGCGGATGGTCGACGTGGCGGTGGCCGCCGGGGCGTCCCGGCAGACCCTCTACAACGAGTTCGGCAGCAAGGACGGTCTCGCCCGCGCCCTGCTCCGGCGGGCCGCCGACAGCTATCTGGCCGGCGCCGCGCAGGCGTTGGACGCGCGCGGCGGCCTGGGGGACGGCCCGACGGAGCTCGCCCTCTGGACGATCCGCGCGGCCCGGTCGAACGTACTGGTCAAAGCGCTGCTCACCGGCGTCTGGGAGGACCGCCTACCGCGACCGAGGGAACCGCGAGAGGGGAGACCAGGGCCGGGAGTACCGGGGCCGCCGTCGGCCGTCACCGCCCGGCGCCCTGCCGACGCCGCACCGCCGACGCCCGCGGAACTGCTCGTGGCGGTCCGGGACCGGGCGGTGGCCGCCCTGGCGCGCGGGCGCCCGCAGGAGGCCGCGGACCTGGAGGTGGCCTGCGAGATCGCGCTCCGGCTCGCCCTCTCGTACGCGATGGTGCCACCGGTCACCGCCCCGTCACCCATGGGTTCGGACGCGGTCCCGCTGCTCCGGAAGGCCCTGGGGCGCCTCGTGCCGGGGCGCTCCGCGGAGCACGAACGGTGTCAGTGCGAGGAGCCGGACAGCTGCAGACCGATCACGCCGACGATCACCAGCGAGATGGACACCAGTTTGAGGGTGGAGACCACGTCGTCGAGGAAGATCATCCCGTAGATCGCGGTCCCCGCCGCGCCGATGCCGGTCCACACCGCGTACGCGGGGCCGACATCGAGCTTCTTGAGTGCCAGTGTCAGCAGCCCGAAGCTCCCGAGGGCGAACACGCAGAACGCGATCGTCGGCCACAGCCGGGTGAATCCGTGCGAGAGCTTCAGACACACGGCGAAGCCGGTCTCCAGCAGCCCGGCGACCACGACCAGCAACCACGCCATCGTCAGGTGCCTCCCGCATAGGTGACTGCTTCGTCTCGCTTGACGCGATTATGCCCTTACCAGTCGTGAGAGCTCGCAAACGTGCGCGAGTCGGGCAGTCCTGCCGTCAGTCCCCCTCGCGCCGCTCCCGCGTCGCGAGCAGCCGCCGCAGCGAGTCGAGCCGCGCCGGGTCCGCGTGCCCCTCCGCCACCCAGGCGTCCAGGGCGCACTCCGTCTGCTGGCTGTCGTGGGTGCAGCCCCGCGGACAGTTCTCCGCGCCCGGCTGCAGATCGGGGAACGCGTTGATGACCCGGGACGGATCGACATGGTGCAGCCCGAAGGACCGTACGCCCGGGGTGTCGACCACCCAGCCGCGGCCGTCCGGCAGCGGCAGTGCGAGCGCGGACGTCGTTGTGTGCCTGCCGCGTCCCGTGACGGCGTTGACCACTCCGGTCGTCCGCCGTCTGTCCTTCGGTACCAGCGCGTTGACCAGCGTCGTCTTCCCGACCCCGGAGTGCCCGACGAAGGCGGTCACGCGGTCGTTGAGCAGCTCCCGCACCCGGTCCGCGGCGTCGCCGTTCTCCAGCTCCTCGCGGCTGGTGACGATGAAGGGGACACCCAGCGGGGTGTACGCCTCCAGCAGCGCGTCCGGGGAGGCCAGGTCGGATTTGGTGAGGACGAGGAGCGGGGTGAGCCCGCCGTCGTACGCCGCCACCAGACAGCGGTCGATCATGCGCGGCCGTGGCTCGGGATCGGCGAGCGCCGTGACGATGGCCAGCTGGTCGGCGTTGGCGACGACCACCCGCTCGTACGGATCGTCGTCGTCCGCGGTGCGGCGCAGCACCGACCGGCGTTCACCGATCCGCACGATGCGGGCCAGCGTGTCCTTGTCGCCGGAGAGGTCGCCGACGATGGAGACCCGGTCGCCCACCACGGCCGCCTTGCGGCCCAGCTCGCGGGCCTTCATCGCCATCACGGTGCGGCCCTCGACGAGGCAGGTGAGCCGGCCGCGGTCGACCGTGAGGACCATGCCGTCCTGGGCGTCCTCGTGCTTGGGGCGGATGTGCGTACGAGGCCGGTTGCCCTTGCGGTTGGGGCGGACGCGGATGTCGTCCTCGTCGGGGTTCTTCCCGTAACGGCGCATGTCCTCAGGCCCCGTGCCTTCCCGGGGAGGAGGCCCCGAGTGCTCCGGGCGCGGCCCCGGCCGTCTCCGGAGGGGCCCCGAGCATGCCCGTCCACATCTCCGGGAAGTCCGGGAGGGTCTTGGCGGTCGTACCGACGTTCTCGATCTCCACCCCGGCCACCGCCAGGCCGATGATCGCGCCCGCCGTCGCCATCCGGTGGTCGTCGTACGTGTGGAAGGTGCCGCCGCGCAGCGGACGCGGGTTGATCCGCAGCCCGTCGGCCGTCTCGGTCACGTCACCGCCGAGGGCGTTGATCTCCCTGGTGAGCGCGGCCAGCCGGTCCGTCTCGTGCAGCCGCAGATGCGCGACGCCGCTCAGCGTCGACGGGGAGTCGGCGAGCGCGGCGAGGGCCGCGATGCCCGGGGTCAGCTCACCGACCTCGCCCAGGTCGACGTCGATGCCGTGGATGCTGCCCGAGCCCCGGAAGGTGAGACCCCGCTCGGTCAGCTCGCAGGTGCCACCCATTGCGGTGAAGATCTCGCGCAGCGCGTCACCCGGCTGGGTGGTCCGCAGCGGCCAGTCGGGGACGGTGACACGGCCCCCGGTGACCAGAGCGGCCGCCAGGAAGGGCTGGGCGTTGGAGAGATCGGGCTCGACGGTCAGGTCACGGCCGAGCAGGGCGGAGGGGGACACCCGCCAGACGTCGGGCTCGCCGCCCGTCTCCGGTTCGTCGACCTGGGCGCCGACCGCGCGCAGCATGTCGACGGTCATCCGGATGTGCGGCATGGAGGGGAGGGCGGAACCGGTGTGGCGTACCTCCACACCCTGGTTGAAGCGGGGCGCGGACAGCAGCAGCGCGGAGACGAACTGGGAGGACGAGGAGGCGTCGATCGCCACCGCGCCGCCGTCCAGCGCGCCAGCCCCGTGCACCGTCAGGGGCAGCGAGCCGCGTCCGTCGTCGTCGATCCTGGCGCCGAGGGCCCGGAGCGCGTCGATCACACCGTTCAGGGGGCGCTCGTAGGAGCGGGGGTCCCCGTCGAAGTGGACGGATCCGTCCGCGAGGCAGGCCACGGGCGGCAGGAAGCGCATGACCGTTCCCGCGTTTCCGACGTCGACCGTCGCCGGGCCGTGCAGGCCGGCCGGGATGACCCGCCATGCCTCGCCCGAGCCGTCCGGACCGACGCCCTCCTCGATCCCGACGCCCATCGCGCGCAGCGCCTGGGCCATCAGCAGGGTGTCCCGGGAGCGCAGCGGACGGCGCAGCCAGCCCGGCTCTGAGGACAGGGAGGCCAGGACGAGGGCGCGGTTGGTGACCGACTTCGATCCGGGCACGGTGACGGTCGCGTCGACGGCTCCGGTCGCACGGGGAGCGGGCCAGAGGGCGGGGTGCACGGAGCTTTCGGTCATGCCCCTCACTTTAGTGGCTCAGCGCAATCCCGGATCCTGAACAAATAGGCGGAAACCAGGGCGTAATACAAGGGTGGTAGTGGGCTGTGGGCCGTCACAGCCCGAGCAGCCAGCGTCCGCCGCCGATCAGTGCGCAGAGCGAAACCGAATGGAAGAGGAACAGCCAGAGCGCGGCCGGCGCCTGCGTCAGCCGGGCGAGCTGGTCGGCGTCCGAGTCGGGCGCCCCGCCGAACCGCCGCTTGGACTGCAGCTCGAACGCCGGACGGACCCCGCCCAGCAGCAGGAACCACACCACCGTGTAGGCGAACGCCGACTGCACCTGGGCCGAGGTCAGCCAGGAGATCAGCAGGAAGGCCGCGCCGGTGAGGATGACCGTCAGCGCCCCGTACAGATTGCGGATCATCACCAGCATCACGGCGAGCAGCGCCGTCGCCAGCCACAGCAGGAGCGTGATCCGGCCGTTGGTCAGCAGCCAGGCGCCGCCGAGGCCGAGCAGGGGCGGCGCCGTGTAGCCGGCCGCAGCCGTGAGGATCATGCCGACACCGGTCGGCTTGCCGCGGCTGACGGTCAGACCGCTGGTGTCCGAGTGCAGCCGGATACCGGACAGCTGCCGGCCGGTGAGCAGGGCGACCAGTCCGTGGCCGCCCTCGTGCGCGATGGTGATCGCGTTGCGGGAGAGCCGCCATATGACGTTCGGTACGACGGTGATCAGCGCCACGGTGGCCGTCACGACCACCAGCCACTGCTCGGGCGCGGGCTGGGTCCCGAAGACGCGATCCCACAGATCGCCCAGATCGGTGCTGTCCATGGTGCGGGCGGCTCCTTGAGGTACTTGAGGGATTGGTGTCCACTCGGCGTGAGGGTCGTGGCAGTCTGGCACTTATGTGCGGACGGTATGCAGCGAGTCGGCGGCCGGAGGATCTGACCGGGCTCTTCGGGGTGCAGAAGTGGGAACCCACCGAGACCCTGGAGCCCGACTGGAACGTGGCGCCGACCAAAGAGGTCTACGCGGTTCTGGAGCGTCCTGTGAAAGACGCGGACGACCAGAGTCCGGTTCGCCAGTTGCGTGCCCTGAAATGGGGCCTCGTGCCGTCCTGGTCGAAAACGCCCGAGGGCGGCGCCCGCATGATCAACGCCCGTGCCGAGACGGTGCACGAGAAGCCCTCCTTCCGGCGCCCCTTCGTGTCCCGGCGCTGCATCCTGCCCGCCGACGGCTACTACGAGTGGGTCACCGGGGCCGACGAGCGCCAGTTGGAGGAGAAGGGGAAGAAGAAGCGGCCCCGCAAGCAGCCGTACTTCGTGACGCCCGCCGACGGTTCGGTCTTCGCGATGGCCGGGCTGTACGAGTTCTGGCGTGACCGGACCCTGCCCGACGACCACCCGCAGGCCTGGTGGGTGACCTGCTCGGTGATCACCACCGGGGCGGAGACGTCCCCGCTCGCCGTCGCCCCCGCCGAGGGCCCGGCCGCCCTCGCCGACATCCATCCCCGGATGCCCCTGATGCTGACCCCGGACCGCTGGGACGACTGGCTCGACCCGGCGCGCACCGACATCGGGGAGCTGAAGGCACTGCTGGAACCGCCGCCCGGCGGGCTGATGCGCGCCTATCCGGTGCCCACCGCCGTCAGCAACGTCCGCAACAACGGCCCGGAACTGCTGGAGGAGCTCGCCGCGCCTGAGGTGAGCACGCTGTTCTGACCCGGCAGGATGGGCTCGTGAGCCGTACAGGGACAGCGCAGAGGACCGGGACCGTCGAGACGGACGCCGGAGTGGCCAGGATCACCTGGCATCCCGCGAAGGACGCCGGGCTGGTGCTCGCCGTCAGCCACGGGGCGGGCGGCGGCATCGAGGCCCGGGACCTCCAGGCCCTCGCCGCGGCGCTGCCCGGCCACCGGGTGACCGTCGCCCTGGTGGAGCAGCCGTGGCGGGTGGCGGGGAAGAAGGTCGCACCGGCGCCCAGGACCCTGGACACCGGCTGGCGCGGACTGTGGCCGGCCCTGGCCGCCCCCGGCCTGCCCGTGGTGGCCGGGGGGCGCAGTGCGGGGGCCCGGGTGGCCTGCCGCACCGCGGCCGGCCTGGGCGCCCGCGCGGTGCTGGCGCTGAGCTTCCCGCTCCACCCCCCGGGCAGGCCGGAGAAGTCACGCGAGGACGAACTGCTCGGCGCGGGCGTGCCCACCCTCGTGGTGCAGGGCGGTCGTGACCCGTTCGGGCGCCCGGAGGAGTTCCCCGCGGGCGGGCACGAGCTCGTCGAGGTGCCGTACGGCGACCACGGCTTCGCCGTACCGAAGAAGGCGCCGCTGACCCAGGATCAGGCGATGGACCTGCTCACCGTGACGGTGGCCGAATGGCTGGACCGGCTCCCGCGGGGGTGATGTGCGACACGTGCCCCGGGACCGCGCCGAGGCCCGGGGAATGCGGCGTGCGGGGCGGCTGTTGTTCGGGACGTCGGTACAACAACGTCGTACGTGGAGAGGGAGTCCGTCGCATGGGTTCGACCATCTGCCCGCAGCGCTCGAACACCAGTGACCTGGAGTGGACTGTGCTGCACGCGGGCAAGACCACTCCCGGGCGGGCTCTGAGCGGACCGGATCGACAGCCCGCGAAGAAGCAAGGTCGACTATTCTCCGATGCGAGCGGGTCCGGTTTCGGCTCCGCCACATCGTTGGAGGAGGTGGGTCCGGTCACTGGGACCGACACAGGGACCGACGACGGCCGTGCCGAGGAGACGACTGCCGAGCGCAACGCGCGTTTCGAGCGGGACGCCCTCGGATTTCTCGACCAGATGTACTCGGCGGCGCTGCGCATGACGCGCAACCCCGCCGATGCCGAGGACCTGGTCCAGGAGACGTACGCCAAGGCGTACGGATCCTTCCACCAGTTCCGTGAGGGCACGAACCTCAAGGCGTGGATGTACCGCATCCTCACGAACACCTTCATCAACTCGTACCGCAAGAAGCAGCGCGAACCTCAGCGGAGTGCCGCCGAGGAGATCGAGGACTGGCAGCTGGCACGTGCCGAGTCGCACATGTCCACGGGTCTGCGTTCCGCGGAGTCCCAGGCCCTCGACCACCTGCCGGACTCCGACGTGAAGTCCGCACTGCAGTCGATCCCCGAAGAGTTCCGCATCGCCGTGTATCTCGCCGATGTGGAGGGCTTTGCGTACAAGGAGATCGCGGACATCATGGGGACACCCATCGGTACGGTGATGTCCCGCCTGCACCGGGGACGCCGCCAACTGCGCGGCATGCTCGAGGACTACGCGCGCGAGCGCGGGCTCGTCCCGGCCGGAGCCGGTGAGTCGGACGACAGGAAAGGCTCGACCTCATGAGCTGCGGAGAGCCGCACGAGACGGATTGCTCAGAGGTTCTCGATCATCTCTACGAGTTTCTCGACCATGAGATGCCCGAGGGCGACTGCACCAAGTTCGAGGTGCATTTCGAGGAGTGCTCGCCGTGTCTGGAGAAGTACGGCCTGGAGCAGGCCGTGAAGAAGCTGGTGAAGCGCTGCTGCGGCCAGGACGACGTCCCGACCGATCTGCGCTCCAAGGTGATGGGACGGATCGATCTGATCCGTTCGGGGCAGGCCGTTCCCGAGCAGGACGTCGCCCTGGGCGGCGTCGACCGGCCGGCCGCCACCGCCGAGTGAAGGCCGCCACCGCCCGGTGAAGGCCGCCACCGCCGAGTGAAGGCCGCCGTTCACCTCTTCGTCGGCCGCCGCACCCCCGGTCGTGTCACCCGAATGTGCTAATCCGGCCCATCTGGGCCCTTCCCCACCCCCAACTCGCTAGCCTGGCGCCTCATTGACCAGGCTGGGGGCGGGCGGTACGGGTGAGGACCACACCGGGGGCGGCGCGTGGCTACATCCTGTGCGCGGTGGTCTGCGCCGTCGTCTGCGCCCGGCCCGCGCTGTCCCCCGGGGCCGCCACGCCCTGGGGCACGCTCGGACTGCTCGCCGCGCTGTACCTGGCCTGTGAACTTCCGGGCCGCTGCCCTCTCTTCGGCGGCTCCGTACCGGTCAGTGCCGGATCGTTCTTCCCCCTCCTGCTGGCCGCCGCCTTCCTGCTGCCGCCGGCCGCCGCCGTCCTGGTGTCGGTCCCCGGCTCGCTGGCCGGCCGGGTCGAGCAGCCGCCCGCGACGGCCCGCCGTGTCTGGCGGGCGGCGCAGCTCGCCCTGACCGTGGGCGCGGCCTCCTGGACGTACGCGTCCCTGGGGGGTCCCGCGACGCTCGGCGGTGCCGACGGCGGGGTCCTCCCCGACCTGCCGTACGCCCTGCTCCCCGCCTGCGCCACGGCGCTCGTCTTCAGCGTCGTCCTGGCGGTCCTGGACGGCGGCATCCTCGCCACGGCCGAGCGCGTCGCCGTCCGGCACGCCTGGCGGGGGCTGCTCGCGCGTTCCGTGGGCCCGCACCTGGTGCACGCGCTCGCCGGGCTGATGATGGCGATCCTCTGGCGCAGCTCGTACGGGCCGGTGTCCGCGCTGGTCGTCCTGCTCCCGATGTACATCTCCTGCTGGGTGTTCGCCCAGTACCACCGTGAGCACGCCGCGCACCGGGCCACCATCAGGGCACTCGTCCAGGCCGTCGACATCAAGGACGGCTACACCCGGGGACACAGCGAGCGGGTGGGCCGTGCCTCCGAGCTGATCGCCCGTGAGATCGGCATGGACGGGGAGCGGATGGAGGCGCTCCGGTTCGCCGGCATCCTGCACGACGTCGGCAAGCTCGGAGTCCCCACACGGGTCCTGCGCAAGGACGGGCCGCTCACCCCCGAGGAACGCCGGGTCATCGAGCTGCATCCGGAGTACGGGCACGAGATCGTCCGGGGCATCGGCTTCCTCGACGAGGCGCGCGCCGCGATCCTGCACCACCACGAGCGGCTCGACGGCAGCGGATACCCCTACGGACTCGCCGGGGACCAGATCCCGGAATTCGCCCGGGTCGTCGCCGTCGCGGACGCCTTCGACGCGATGACCTCGACCCGCTCCTACCGGCGGGGCAGGCCGGTACCGGCGGCGGTGGAGGAACTGCGGCGCTGCGCCGGCAGCCAGTTCGATCCGCAGATGGTACGGGCGCTGGCCCGCGCCCTGGACCGGCACGGCTGGTCCGCCCAGGCCAACACGGTCACCTCCGACGAGCGGCCGGCCGGGCCGCCGCGCCCCCGCGCCGGGGATCTGCCGCCCGCGGCGGCCGGAACCACGGACCGGCCGGGACGGCGCCCCCGGTGACCCCGCTGTGCCGTCCCGAGCCGCCGCTCCCCGTGCTCGCGGTGCGCGGCGCCGCACTGATCCTCGCCGTCGTCGCGCTCGGGCACACCCTGTGGAACGGTGTCGTCGAACCCGGCCACGCCCTCGCCTTCGGGGTCCTCGTCACCGTCGGTGAACTGGCCCGCTGGGGCTCCCTGCCCGGCGAACGCGAGCCCGCGCCCCTCGGGGCGGCCGGCGCCCTGGCGTACGCACTGCTCGGACCCAGTGGCGGGGAGCCCACCTCGCACGGCGTCTTCCAGGTGGTCACCGTCGTCGTGGCGGCGCAGTCGCTCGCCTCGGTGCCGCACACGGCGCGCGGCAACGGCCCCGGAGCCGACCGGGTGGCCCGCCGCGTCCTGGCCGTGGGCTTCGCCGCCGTGTGCTTCCAGCCGCTCTCCAACTCGGGCCGGTCGGTGCGCTGGTTCGGTGAGGGACTGTACTCCGTCCTCTTCCTGGTCCTGCTGCTGGCCCTCACCGCTCTGTGCGACGCGGTGCTCGCCGCCCTCACGGCGGGGACCCCCCGTCCGTTCGGTCCGCTGCTCCGCGACGAACTCAGGGCACTCAGCGGCATCGGCTCGGCCGTCTGCGCGACCGGCGCGGTGATGGCGCTCGGGGTCGCCGTCGCCGGACTGTGGGCGCTGCCCCTGCTGTGCGTACCACTGCTGCTCACCCAGGTGTCCTTCCGCCGCTACGCCGCCGTCCGCACGACCTACCGGCAGACCATCGCCTCGCTGGCCCGGTCCACGGAGATCGCCGGGTACACCCCGCACGGGCACGCCCGCAGGGTGGCCGAGCTCTCCACCGCGGTGGGGCGGGAGCTGGGGCTCGCCGGACCCGAGCTGTCCGTCCTGGAGTACGCGGCGCTGATGCACGACATCGGCCAGCTCTCGCTCGTGGACCCGGTGCCCGACGGGGCGACCGCCCGCCTCCCGGCCGCCGAGCAGCGCCGGATCGCGCTGCTCGGCGGTGCGGTGGTCCGGCAGACCGGGGTGGAGACCGCGGTGGCCGTGGTGGTGGAACAGCAGGCCGATCCGTACCGGGACCAGCCGACCGCCGCCAGGATCGTCCGTGCGGTCAACGCGTACGACGACCTGCGTGGGGAGGGCGCCGGGGGGCCTCTGGGGGCGCTGGAGCAGCTCAGGCTCGGCACCGGACGCGACTACCAGCCGCAGGTGGTGGAAGCGCTGGCCAGAGTCCTGGCGCGTGGCGGCCTTACCTCGGTCCGGTCTGGGTAACCCATGGGTAATGAGCGGGCGTCCCACCGGGCATGGTTGGATGCGAAGAGAGCGGAAAACGAGGGTGTCCAGTCGGGACAGGCGGGAATCGTGAGGATCTTCGGGAAGGTACGGCATCGGCCGTCCGCCTCTTGGCGGCAGGCCACGGACCGCGCGTTCACGCTGATCGGCGACGGCCGGTACGAGGACGCGGGGGCGCTGTTGACACGTGCGGCGGACCTGGAGCCCTGGCTCTCCGAGTCCTGGTTCAACCTGGCGCTGCTGCACAAGTTCCGGCACGACTGGGAGCAGGCGAGGGCCGCGGGTCTGCGGGCGGTCGCCCTGCTCGACCGGGAGTCCGGGGCGCCGGACTGGTGGAACGTCGGGATCGCGGCCACCGCGCTGCAGGACTGGCCGCTGGCGCGCCGGGCCTGGCAGGCGTACGGGCTGAAGGTGCCGGGCAGCGGCCAGCACAACGCCGCGTCCAACAGCGAGCCGACGGGGATGGAGCTCGGCAGCGCGGCGGTGCGGCTGTCGCCCGAGGGCGAGGCCGAGGTCGTCTGGGGCCGCAGGCTCGATCCGGCGCGGCTGGAGGTGCTGTCGATCCCGCTGCCGTCCTCCGGCCGGCGCTGGGGCGAGGTCGTCCTGCACGACGGGGTGCCGAACGGCGAGCGGATCACGGCGGCCGGGCCGTCCTACCCGGTCTTCGACGAGATCGAGCTGTGGGCGCCCTCTCCCGTACCCACCTGGGTGGTGCTCCTGGAGGCCGCCACCGAGGACGACCGGGACGCGCTGGAGCGGCTCGCGTCCGAAGCGGGGTTCGCCGCCGAGGACTGGTCGTCCTCCGTGCGGCTGCTCTGCCGGGCCTGTTCGGAGAGCCGGATGGAGAGCGACGAGGGTGACGGGGAGCATCTGGACCCGCACGATCACAGCGAGCCGGGACATCCGGGGCCGCTGGGCCACCGCACCGCCGGTGACCTCTGGGTTCCGGAGCGTGAGTGCGGCATAGCGGCGCCCGCCGGGCTGGTGCGAGGGCTGTTGGACAGCTGGGTCGCGGACAGTCCGGACAGCCGCGAGTGGCGGGATCTGGAAGAAGTCTGCTGACAGGTGCCCGTAGGCTGTACGGGCATCGATTCCGGTGCGGTTCTCACGGGTTTCAGGTTTGCAGGAAGGCGTACGGCGGACATGTCGCAGCAGGAGACGGACGAGCAGGTCGGGGTGGACGACGAGGGGTTCCTCGTGGACACCGAGGACTGTGAGGCGCGCGAGGCGGCGTACCGCGAGCGCGGCACCTCCCGCCCGATCACGGTCGTGGGCAACCCGGTCCTGCACAAGGAGTGCAAGGACGTCACGGAGTTCGGCGCCGGCCTCGGGCAGCTGATCGACGACATGTTCGCCAGCCAGCGGACGGCGGAGGGCGTGGGCCTGGCCGCCAACCAGATCGGTGTGGACCTCAAGGTCTTCGTCTACGACTGCATGGACGACGACGGGGTGCGGCACGTGGGCGCGATCTGCAACCCGGTGCTGGAGGAGCTGGCGCCGGAGCAGCGCCACCTCGACGACTCCAACGAGGGCTGCCTCTCCGTCCCCACGGCATACGCGGCACTCGCCCGCCCCGACTACGCGGTGGTGCGCGGCCAGGACGCGCGGGGCAACGCGGTGAAGGTGCGGGGCAACGGCTACTTCGCGCGCTGCCTCCAGCACGAGACGGACCACCTGTACGGCTACCTGTACATCGACCGGCTCTCGAAGCGGGACCGCAAGGACGCGCTGAACCAGATGGCGGAGGGTACGCCGCGCTACGAGGTCGTCCCGAACGCCTGATCCGTCCCGGAAGGCCCCGCTCCGGCATGTCGGAGCGGGGCCCTTCCCCGTCGCGGGAGCTGTCGCAGGAGTGGCAGCAAGATGCCAAAGCGTGTTACCCGAGGGGTAGTTGACGCGCGTCGACTCGTCCGACAGGCTCACTTCGACACCTCACCGTGATTGGGAGATCCCATGCTCAGACGTTCCGCACATGTGCTGCTCGGCCTTGTCATGACCATGGCTTTCGCTCTGGGTGGAGCCCTGGTCACCGCGGGTACCGCGCAGGCAGACGGCTGCTACACATGGAGCCGTACCCTTTCGCCCGGCGCCACCGGCAACGACGTCACCCAGCTCCAGATCCGGGTCGCCGGCTACCCGGGCTACAACTCCGTGCTCGCCATCGACGGCTCGTACGGCCCCGCCACCACCGCCGCGGTCAAGCGCTTCCAGGCGGCCTACGGCCTCGCGGCGGACGGCGTCGCCGGCCCGGCCACGCAGTCCAAGCTCTACGCGCTCCAGGACGACGACTGCACGCCGATCCACTTCACGTACCCCGAGCTGAACAGGTGCAACAGCACCTGGGCCGGTGGTGCGGTCGCCGCGGGCACGGCCAAGGCCAACGCCCTGAGCTCCATGTGGAAGCTGGAGGCACTCCGGCACGCGCTCGGTGACCAGTCCATCCGCGTCACCAGCGGCTTCCGGTCCTACTCGTGCAACTCCGCGGTCGGCGGGGCGTCCAACAGCCGCCATCTGTACGGTGACGCCGTCGACCTCGGCTCCGGACCGCACTCCCTGTGCACCATCGCCAAGCAGGCCCGCAACCACGGTTTCAACGGGATCCTCGGCCCGGGCTACGCCGGGCACGGCGACCACATCCACGTCAACCAGGGACCGAGCCGCTTCTGGTCGGCCTCGCAGTGCGGCATCTGACCACGCGCCCGTAGCGGATCCGGCCCCGCCGGGGTGATCACCTGATCGCCTCGGCGGGGCCGCTTCCTGTCAGGCCACCCCGGTCAGGGCGGCCGGTCCGCGGAAGGTGCGGCGGTAGGCGTTCGGTGTGGTGCCCAGGGAGCGGACGAACTGATGGCGCAGTGCCGCCGCGTTCCCGAAGCCGGTCCGTCCCGCGATCATGTCCATGGTCTCGTCCGAGCTCTCCAGCAGGTGCTGCGCCAGCAGCACGCGCTGCCGCAGCAGCCAGCGGTACGGCGTGGTGCCCCTCTCCTGCTGGAAGCGGCGCGCGAAGGTCCGGGGCGACATGTGGGACTGGGCGGCCGGCCGCTGCACGGTCATCTCCTCGTCGAGGTGGCGCTCCATCCAGGCGAGCGTCTCCCCGACCGTGTGGCAGCGGGTGCGGGGCAGCGGGCGCCTGATGTACTGCGCCTGGCCGCCGTCCCGGTGCGGCGGCACGACCATGCGCCGGGCGACGACGTTCGCGACGGCGGTGCCGTGTGCCTGGCGGACCAGGTGCAGGCAGGCGTCGATCCCCGCCGCCGTGCCCGCCGAGGTGATGACCGGCCCCTCGTCCAGGTAGAGCACGTCGGGCTCCACGACGGCCTTCGGGAAGCGCCGGGCCAGCTCGCCCGCGTGCCGCCAGTGGGTGGTGCAGCGGCGGCCGTCCAGGAGTCCGGCACCGAGGACGTACGCGCCGGAGCAGACGCTCAGCACCCGCGTGCCACGGCCCGGCGCGGCGCCTCCAGGGCCTCCTCGGGGTAGTCCCGGTCCATGAAGTGGCTCCCGGCCGGGACGGCGACGGGTCCGCCTCCTCCAGCCGGTCGAGCCCGTGGGGCGTGCTGATGGAGAACCCGGCGTGGGTCTTCAGGACCGGGCCTCGGCGGAGACGACGGCGAAGTCGTGTACCGGCAGACCGTCGTCGGACCGGTCGAGCCCGAACACCTCGCACGGCGTCCGCCCCCGCGGACGACGGTGGAGCCATGAACACATTCCTGAGCAACCTGGTCATAGCGGCGCTTCTCACCCTGGTCCTGCTGCCCTCGCTCCTCGGCCACGCACGGGAGCGCCGGATCGACCGCCAGTTGCGCGAGGCGGAGCGGAACGGGCTCCCGCGGCCCCCGGAAACGGCAGGCGCCGCGCAGCCCGTCGTGGCCACGCGGCGCCCGTTCGCCGGAAGTCGGGCGAGGGTCTAGAAGTCGTCGTCGAAGCCGACGGAGCCCTCGACCGCCACCTGGTAGGCGGACGGCCGGCGCTCGAAGAAGTTCGTCAGCTCCTGGACCCCCTGCAGCTCCATGAACGAGAAGGGGTTCTCGGATCCGTAGAGCGGCGGGAAGCCGAGCCGGGTGAGCCGCTGGTCGGCGACGCACTCCAGGTACTGGCGCATCGACTCGGTGTTCATGCCGGGCAGGCCCTCGCCGCACAGGTCACGGCCGAACTGCAGCTCCGCCTCGACGGCCTCCTTCAGCATGTCGGTGACCTGCTGCTGGAGGGCGTCGTCGAAGAGCTCGGGCTCCTCCTTGCGGACGGTGTCCACGACCTCGAAGGCGAAGTTCATGTGCATCGTCTCGTCACGGAACACCCAGTTGGTACCCGTGGCCAGACCGTGCAGCAGACCGCGCGAGCGGAACCAGTAGACGTACGCGAACGCGCCGTAGAAGAACAGCCCCTCGATGCACGCCGCGAAGCAGATCAGGTTCAGCAGGAAGCGGCGGCGGTCGGCCTTCGTCTCCAGCCGGTCGATCTTCTCGACGGAGTCCATCCACCGGAAGCAGAACTGCGCCTTCTCGCGGATCGAGGGAATCTCCTCCACCGCGTCGAAGGCCGCCGCACGGTCATCCGGGTCGGGGAGATACGTGTCGAGCAGCGTCAGATAGAACTGGACGTGCACGGCCTCCTCGAACAGCTGGCGCGACAGGTACAGCCGCGCCTCCGGGGAGTTGATGTGCTTGTAGAGCGTCAGCACCAGGTTGTTGGAGACGATCGAGTCACCCGTGGCGAAGAAGGCCACGAGCCGGCCGATCATGTGCTGCTCGCCGGGGGAGAGCTTGGCGAGATCGGCGACGTCGGAGTGGAGGTCGACCTCCTCCACCGTCCAGGTGTTCTTGATCGCGTCCCGGTAGCGCTCGTAGAAGTCCGGGTAGCGCATGGGGCGCAGGGTCAGCTCGAAGCCCGGGTCGAGCAGGTTCTTGGTGGTGGAGCTCATTACTGGCAGGCCTCGCAGGACTCGGGGTTTTCGAGCGAGCAGGCGAGGGCGTCCGCGTCGGGCGCCGAAGCCTGCTGTACGGGAACGGGTGCGGCGGCCGCCGTCGTCCCGGACGCCGCGCGGGCGATCCGGGTCGCCGGCCGCGAGCGCAGGTAGTACGTCGTCTTCAGCCCCTGCTTCCAGGCGTACGCGTACATCGAGGAGAGCTTGCCGATCGTCGGCGTCTCCAGGAACAGGTTCAGCGACTGGCTCTGGTCGAGGAAGGGCGTACGGGCCGCCGCCATGTCGATCAGACCGCGCTGGGGGATCTCCCACGCCGTGCGGTACAGCGCCCGCACGTCCTCGGGGATCCAGGCGAAGCCCTGCACGGAGCCGCTGGCCTCGCGGAGCGCCTCACGGGTCCGCGCGTCCCACACGCCGAGCCCCTTGAGCTCGTCCACCAGGTACGCGTTGACCTGGAGGAACTCACCGCTGAGGGTCTCGCGCTTGAAGAGGTTGGAGACCTGCGGCTCGATGCACTCGTACACACCGGCGATCGAGGCGATCGTCGCGGTCGGGGCGATGGCGAGCAGCAGGGAGTTGCGCATCCCCGTCCTCGCGACGCGGGCGCGCAGCGCGTCCCAGCGCTCCGGCCAGTTGACCTCGGTGTCGTAGTGGTCGGGGTGCAGCACGCCGCGGGCGGCGCGGGTCTCGGACCAGGCGGGCAACGGGCCGGACTTCTCCGCGAGGTCGCAGGAGGCCTCGTACGCGGCGAGCATGATCCGCTCGGAGATCCTCGTGGACAGTGCGCGGGCCTCCGGCGAGTCGAAGGGCAGCCGCAGCTGGAAGAAGACGTCCTGCAGACCCATCGCGCCCAGGCCCACCGGGCGCCAGCGGGCGTTGGACCGGCCGGCCTGCTCGGTCGGGTAGAAGTTGATGTCGACCACGCGGTCCAGGAAGGTCACGGCGGTACGGACGGTGGCGTCCAGCCGCTCCCAGTCCATCTCCCCGCCGGCGACGAACGCGCCGAGGTTGACGGAACCGAGGTTGCAGACGGCCGTCTCGCCGTCGTCGGTGACTTCCAGGATCTCGGTGCACAGGTTCGAGGAGTGCACGACGCGGCCCGGCTCGGCGGTCTGGTTCGCGGTCCGGTTGGAGGCGTCCTTGAACGTCATCCAGCCCTGGCCGGTCTGGGCGAGGGTCCGCATCATCCGGCCGTACAGCTCACGGGCCTGCATGGTCTTGCGGGCCAGGCCCTTGGCCTCGGCCGCCCGGTAGGCGATGTCGAAGTCGTCGCCCCACAGGTCGACCAGTTCCGGCACGTCGGCCGGGGAGAACAGCGACCAGGTGCCGTCCGTGTCCACGCGGCGCATGAACTCGTCCGGGATCCAGTGCGCCAGGTTGAGGTTGTGCGTACGCCGCTGGTCCTCACCGGTGTTGTCGCGCAGCTCCAGGAACTCCTCGATGTCCGCGTGCCAGGTCTCCAGGTAGACGGCGGCGGCGCCCTTGCGGCGGCCACCCTGGTTGACCGCGGCGACCGAGGCGTCGAGCGTCTTCAGGAACGGCACGATGCCGTTGGAGTGCCCGTTGGTGCCCCGGATCAGCGAACCGCGTGCGCGGATACGGGAGTACGAGAGGCCGATGCCGCCCGCGTGCTTGGAGAGGCGCGCCACCTGGTGGTAACGGTCGTAGATCGAGTCGAGCTCGTCCAGCGGGGAGTCCAGCAGATAGCAGGAGGACATCTGCGGGTGCCGGGTGCCGGAGTTGAAGAGCGTGGGGGAGGAGGGGAGGTAGTCGAGACGGCTCATCAGGCCGTACAGCGCCGCCACTTCGTCCAGGGCGTGCGCGGAGGTGTCCTCGGCGAGTCCGGCGGCGACCCGCAGCATGAAGTGCTGCGGGGTCTCGATGACCTGGCGGGTGAGCGGGTGGCGCAGCAGGTAGCGGCTGTACAGCGTCCGCAGGCCGAAGTAGCCGAAGCGGTCGTCGGCACGGTCGGCGAGGGCCCGCTCGGCCAGCGCGTCGAGGGACGCCGCGTGCAGCGTGACGAACTCGGCCGTGCGGTCGGCGATCAGGCCCTCGCGGTGACCGGTGGCGACCGAGGCGGAGAAGGACACCGCGCCCTGGCCGGCCGCCTCGTCCGCGATCGAGCGGGTGAGGAGCCGGGCGGCGAGCCGTGAGTAGGCGGGGTCCTCGGAGATCAGCCCCGCGGCGGCCTCGGTGGCCAGCGAGCGCAGTTCGGCCTCGTCGGAGCGCGCGTTGCGGCCTCGCAGCGCGGCGGCGGCGACCCGCCCGGGGTCGGTGTCGGGCAGATCGACGGTGAGGTCGGTCAGGGTCCGCAGCAGTGCGGTCCCGGGCCCGTCGGGCGTGGACTCGGCTGAATCGACCGCTGAAACCGGATCGGCTGGCGCGATGGTCACTGGGGCTATCCCTCGCTCGGCTCGGGGCCGGCGGGAGCGGTGATGCCGGGCAGGGCGGTGCCCGGGTGGGGGCAGCACGGCGCACGGCGTCCACCGGCCCTCCGCGAGGCCCGGACGTATGGCATCCGGCTCGGTCGAGCCGGACACGCTGTCGGCAGGTCCTCGGACTTCCGGGTGCGCAGAAGCACACCGGTCACACCGTTGCGGGACAGTTCCGGATTCGCACCGGATTCCCCTGCGGCGACAGCGAGCATGAGCATACATGTGGGGGCCGCCGATTGCGGCAGCCCCCATATGTAGTGTCGCGACGGGTCAGAAGGCCAGGCGGAACGTCAGGAGGGTGAAGCCCGGGACAGGGCTCCAGTCCCGCTCCGGGGTCCGTACGAAGCCGAGGCGGCGGTAGATCCGGTGGGCGGCCTCCATGGACGACTGGGTCGACAGGACGACCCCGGACAGCCCTTCGGTGGCGCGCGCCCGGTCGACGCAGGCCCGTACGAGCGCCTCGCCCGCACCGCGCCCACGCGCCTTCGCGGCGACGGCCAGCATCCGGAACTCCGCTTCGTCCCGGCCCGCGATGTCCGCCCAGGGGCTGCCGGGCGCGACGTAGGTGACCCCGCCCAGCAGCTCGCCGTCGGCGTCCACCGCGGCCAGCACCAGAGCCTCCGCGGCCCGCCGCCCGACGGCACGCAGCTGTTCCAGGTAGGGGTCGTCGGCGCCGAGGTCCAGCAGTCCGTCGCCGAGATACGCCTGGGCGGTCATCTCGCCCAAGGCCTCGTGCTCCTCGGTGCGGACCCGTCTGATCGAGACATCCATGACCGTCAGTCTGCCCCGGGCGGCGAGCCCGGCGCACACTCTTTCCGGGGCGGGGTGCCCCGCTCACGGTTCCGTCCCGGCGGGGCGGACCCCACCGGGACGGAACACATCACTCCGAGGGGTCAGTGACCGCCCGGGGCGCCCACCGTGGCCGGCGGGAGCTTCTTCTGGACGCCGGGATCGCCCACGTCCGCCGTGTAGTCGGACGGGGACGTCTCGTCGATGCCCGCCGGGGCCTTCAGCGCGTTGAGGACGAAGGTCAGCACGATCACCACGACGACGTTCAGCACGAACGCGGTGAGACCGATGTAGCCGATCTCCCCGATGCCGGGGATCTCCTTCGAGGAGCCGCCGAAGTGCTTCTGGGTGGGGCTCGCGACACCGTACGCGGCCACCGTGCCGTACAGCATGCCGACCGCCCAGCCCGCGATCAGGGCCCAGCGGTGGAACCACCGGGTGAACAGGCCGCCGACCAGGGCCGGCATCGTCTGGAGGATCCAGATCCCGCCGAGGAGCTGGAAGTTGATCGCCACCGTCTTGTCCATGGTCAGGACGAAGGCGAGCGCCCCGACCTTGACCAGGAGGGAGACCGTCTTGGAGACCTTGGTCTCCTGTGCGGGGGTGGCGTCGGGTTTGATGAAGTCCTTGTAGATGTTGCGGGTGAAGAGGTTCGCCGCCGCGATCGACATAATCGCCGCGGGCACCAGAGCGCCGATTCCGATGGCGGCGAATGCCACACCGGCGAACCAGTCGGGGAACATGTTCTCGAACAGCTGCGGAATGGCCAACTGCCCGTTGTCCACCTTCACCCCGGCGGCGATCGCCATGAATCCGAGCAGCGCCAGCAGACCCAGCATCAGTGAATACAGCGGCAGGATCGTGGTGTTGCGCCGGATCACCTCACGGCTGCGGCTGGAGAGCGTCGCCGTGATCGAGTGCGGATACATGAAGAGCGCCAGCGCCGATCCCAGTGCCAGCGTGGCATATCCCCAGTGGCCCATGTCGCCGGGTACGAGAGCCCCGCGCGGCTTGCCCGTCGCCTCGTTCGTCTGTGCGAAGGCCTCGCCCGCCTTGGCGAAGATGTCGTCGAATCCGCCGAGTTTGATCGGGATGTAGATGATCGCCACGGCGATGACCAGATAGATCAGGCCGTCCTTGACGAACGCGATCAGCGCGGGTGCGCGCAGCCCCGACGAATACGTGTACGCGGCGAGTACGGCGAACGCGATCAGCAGCGGCAGGTCCCTGATGAACCAGTGCGTGGTCTCGCCGCCGCCGACGCCCATGACGTCCAGTACGGCCTGGATGCCGACGAGCTGGAGCGCGATGTACGGCATCGTGGCCAGGATGCCCGTGAGGGCGACCGCCAGCGAGAGCCCCTTCGAGCCGAAGCGGCCGCGGACGAAGTCCGAGGTGGTGACGTACCCGTGCTTGTGCGATACGGACCAGAGCCGGGGCAGGAAGGTGAAGATCAGCGGGTAGACGAGGATCGTGTACGGGACGGCGAAGAAGCCGGCCGCGCCCGCCGCGTAGATCGCCGCGGGGACCGCGACGAAGGTGTACGCCGTGTAGAGGTCCCCGCCCAGCAGGAACCAGGTCACCCAGGTGCCGAACGACCGCCCGCCCAGCCCCCATTCGTCGAGGCTGGCCTCGTTCTCGGCCTTGCGCCAGCGCGCGGCCATGAATCCGATGACCGTGACGGCCAGGAAGAAGAAGATGAATACGGCGAGTGCCACGCCGTTCACGCCGTCCTTCATGCTGACGCACCCCCCTTGCGGGCGCGCTGGTCACGCTGCCACAGCTTGTACGCGATCATGGTGAGTACGGTCGAAATGACCACCCAGAGCATTTGGTACCAGTAGAAGAACGGGATGCCGATAAAGGTCGGTTCAACCTTTGCGTACGAGCTCACCCAGAGCATCGCCACGAACGGTGCGATCAGACAGAGCGCGATGACCACCCTCGCCGGTGTCACTGTCGGTGGTTTCGCTTCGGTATCTTCTGACATGTGGCGACTCCGTCCCCTCGCTGATCACCTGTTGTAATGCGCAGGAAATCTAGGCGAGAGTTCCGGGCAGCGTCACCCCCCGTCCGCATTGCGGTCGTGCAACGGTCCGGCGTCGCCCGAAATGACTGATCCCCCTGCAAATGCAAGGGGATCGGTCGAAAATGACGGTCAGTCGGTCGGCCGTTTCAGGCGGGCCACGAACTTGTACCGGTCGCCCCGGTACACCGAGCGCACCCATTCCACCGGCTCGCCGTGTCCGTCGATCGAGTGCCGGGACAGCATGAGCATCGGCAGGCCCACGTCCGTACCGAGCAGTCCCGCCTCGCGCGGGGTGGCCAGCGAGGTCTCGATGGTCTCCTCGGCCTCCGCGAGGCGGACGTCGTAGACCTCGGCCAGCGCGGTGTAGAGGGAGGTGTACTTCACGAGCGAACGACGCAGCGCGGGAAAGCGCTTGGCCGACAGGTGCGTGGTCTCGATGGCCATGGGTTCACCGCTGGCGAGCCGCAGCCGCTCGATCCGCAGCACCCGTCCGCCCGTCGCGATGTCCAGCAGCCCGGCGAGCGTGTCGTCCGCTGTGACGTAACCGATGTCCAGCAGTTGAGATGTCGGCTCCAGCCCCTGGGCGCGCATGTCCTCGGTGTACGAGGTGAGCTGCAGGGCCTGGGAGACCTTCGGCTTGGCGACGAAGGTGCCCTTGCCCTGGATGCGCTCCAGCCGGCCCTCGACGACCAGCTCCTGGAGGGCCTGGCGCACGGTGGTGCGCGAGGTGTCGAACTCGGCGGCCAGGGTCCGCTCGGGCGGTACCGGCGTGCCCGGTGGCAAGGTGTCGGTCATGTCGAGGAGATGGCGCTTGAGCCGGTAGTACTTGGGGACGCGTGCCGTGCGCGTACCCGCACCCGTACCCGTGCCGGTCTCGCCCGTACTGCTGGCCCCGTCGGTACCCATGGCCCGCCTTCCCGACTGCTGCGTTGCTGCCGTCACCGGCTCCTCCCTCTGTCGCGGCTCACATGGTGGCACGGTCCGGTCACGGGTCGTCGCCCTCCCTTAGATGTCGGTCCTATAACGGACGCGAGTGCACTTCTTATACACCCTTGACACCCCTAAAGGTCTAGGCCAAGCTCCCGGTACTGGTCTAAACCATTAAAGACCAGGTCCCAGCCCCACAGGCAGTACTGGTCGTACATTTCCGCGGTGGGCGGGGGGTTGCTGGTATCCCTGAGGAGGGTGTGGCATGAAGCGCAAGCTCATAGCGGCAGTAGGCGTCGCAGCGATGATGACCGGTATCGCGGCGTGTGGTGGGGACGGTGGCGACAACGCTTCGAAGGATCCGAAGGACCGTACCGAGAGCCTGACGGTCTGGCTCATGGTCGACGCGCAGAGCACCTGGCCGGAACTGGTCGAGGACGTCAACGCGCAGTTCAAGAAGAAGTACCCGAAGGTCAAGGTCAACGTCCAGTACCAGCAGTGGGCGGACAAGGCCAAGAAGCTCGACACCGCGCTCGGTGGTGACAAGTTCCCGGACGTCGTCGAGCTCGGCAACACCGAGACGATGCAGTACATCCTGAACGGCGCCCTCGCCGAGATCGACCCCAAGAAGTACGACAACTCGGACACCTGGATCAAGGGTCTGAAGGACACCTGTACTTTCGAGGGCAAGCAGTTCTGCGTGCCTTACTACGCGGGCGCCCGTGTCGCGATCTACAACAAGGACATGCTCAAGAAGGGCACCGGCAGCGACGTCCTGCCGGAGACCGAGGACGAGCTGCTCGCCGCGCTCGACAAGGTCTCGGCCGAGTACAACAAGAAGGACAAGCGCTTCTCGTCCCTCTACCTGCCGGGCCGTTACTGGTACGCGGCCATGTCCTACGTCGCGGGCTACGGCGGCTCCATCGCCGAGTACGACGAGGGCGCGAAGGAGTGGAAGGGCAACCTCTCCTCCGCCGAGTCGCAGCAGGGCATCGAGCACTTCGTCAACCTGGTCAAGAAGTACAACAAGGCCGACCAGACGAAGGACGAGCAGGACCACGCCAACGTCATGGCCAACGAGAAGACGGCCCTGATCTACGGCAACGGCTGGGAGTCCGGCTCGGTCGTCGACGGCGCCAACAACGGCAACCCGAAGCTCGAGGGCAAGATCGGCACGGCCGGCATGCCCGGCCCTAACGGCAAGGCCCTCCCCTCCTTCATCGGCGGCTCGGACCTCGCGGTGACCGCGAAGTCCAAGGTCACCGACCTGGGTGAGGAGTGGATCTCGCTCTTCACCAGCGAGAAGTCGCAGGAGGTGCTCACCGCCAAGAACATCCTCCCGAACAACGAGAAGCAGCTCGAGCCGCTGAAGTCCAAGCCCGAGACCGCCGCCGTCGCCAACGCGGTTCCGGACGCCTGGTTCACGCCGATCGCGCCGGGCTGGACCTCCATCGAGAAGGAGGAGGTCCTGGAGAACATGCTCCTCGAGATCCTCAAGGGTGCCTCGGTGGCCGACGCGGCCAAGAAGGCCGACGAGAAGGTCAACGAGCTCATCAACAAGTAGTCCTGAGCCTTCGGCTCTCCAGGCGGGGGGGGGGGGGGCCCCCCCCCCCCCCCCCCCCCCGCGGAGTGTTTTTTGTGGGCGGGTAGGAGCTGGGATAAAAATAAAAAAAACAACAAACACAAAAACCCCAAACCACAACAGCGATGTGG
>NZ_JBHXRD010000012.1:178019-204912 GCF_042717325.1 Streptomyces sp. NPDC058637
CCGGCCCCCACCTTTAAATAAAAAAATTTATTCGTCGGCCGCGTATTTTGTTTATATCACACCGCCCCTGACCCTCCGGCTCACCGGGGGGGGGCCGGCCACACCCGGGCCCCCCGCCCCCTTTTTCTTAGGTTGAGAACGCCGTGATTCCCGGGTGCAGATCCCCGGAATCCCGATGGAAGGTCAGTCACGTGACTGCTGCCGACACCCAGGCCGCCGGTCCACCGGTCCCCGTACCGCGTGTCCCGGAGAAGATCGGGACCTCGCCCTCCAAGCAGGACGCCGCCGGGCCACGCCCGAGGAAGCGCCGGAAGAAGGGCGAACTCCTCCCCTACTTCCTGATCCTGCCCGCGATCCTGGCGATCGCCGCCGTCTACGTCTACCCGCTGATCAAGACCGTGATCATGTCCTTCCAGGACCTGGGGCGGGCGGCTCTCTGGGGCAACGGCGAGACCCCGTGGGTCGGCTTCGAGCAGTTCACCAACATCCTCGGCGACGCGGAGTTCTGGTCGGTCGTCGGCCGGACCGTCGTCTTCATGACCATCTGCGTCGTGCTCACCATGGGCATCGGCCTGCTGATCGCCCTGATGATGCTGAGGCTGTCCACCTGGGTGCGGCTCGTCCTCACCGTGGCGCTGATCGCCGCCTGGTCGATGCCGCTCATGGTCGCCGCGTCGGTCTTCCGCTGGCTCTCCGACTCCGACTACGGCCTGATCAACACCCTTCTCGCCGACCTCACCGGGAACGAGGACAGGTGGCTCGGCCACAACTGGTTCCTCAACCCCTGGCAGGGCTTCGGCATCATCACGCTCCTGGTCGTCTGGGGCGCCATCCCGTTCGTCGTGATCACGATGTACGCCGCCCTCACCCAGGTCCCCAAGGAGCTGGAGGAAGCGGCCTCCCTCGACGGCGCCTCCGTGTTCGGCGTCTACCGCTTCGTGACCTGGCCGGTCATCAAGCCCGTCTTCACGATGGTCGCCACACTCTCGGTCATCTGGGACTTCAACGTCTTCGGCCAGATCTGGCTGCTGCGCGGCAACAAGCCCGAGCCCGACTACGAGACCCTCGGCCTCTACTCCTTCTCGAAGGCGTTCGAGTCCACCTCCTTCAGCCAGGGCAGCGCGATCGCTCTGATCACCGTCCTGATGCTCTCCGGTGTCGCCGTGTACTACCTGCGCCAGCTGATCAAGACGGGAGAGGTCGAATGAGCGCCTCCACGCCCACGAACGCGCCGGCCCAGGTCCTGAGGCCCGACCGCAAGAGAAACCGCCTCGGCTACAACATCCTCGCGCTGATCACGGCCGGGATCATGGCCTTCCCGGTCTACTGGCTGATCGTCAGCTCGCTGCGCCCCAACCACGAGATCCGGTCGTACGACCAGACCCTGTGGCCGTCCTCCCTCACGTTCGACAACTTCGCCCGCGCGGTGAAGCAGGACAATTTCGCCACGGCGATCCAGTCCAGCCTCATCGTCTCGGTCACCGCGGTTGTCGGCGGCATGATCATCGCGACACTCGCCGCGCTCGCCATCGGACGCTTCCGCTTCTTCGGGCGGAAGGCACTGATGATGGTCATGATCCTGGTCCAGATGCTGCCGCCGACCGCGATGCTGATCCCGATCTACCTCCAGCTCAACGCCCTGGGCGGCATCGACGAGTACTGGGGACTCATCGTCGTCTACCTGGTGTCGACGCTGCCCTTCGCGACCATCATGATCCGCGGGTTCGTGATCAACATCCCGGTGGAGCTCGAGGAGTCCGCGATGGTGGACGGCTGCACCCGCATGGGGGCCTTCCGCCGGGTCATCTTCCCGCTGCTCGCCCCCGGGCTCGCCGCCGCGTCCATCTTCGCGCTGGTCAACGCGTGGAACGAGTACCTCTTCGCGTACATCCTGATCAACGACAACTCGAAGTACACGCTCAACGTCTGGCTGATGACGTTCACCACCGAGCGGGGTACGGACTACGGCGCCCTGATGGCCGCCTCCACGCTCATCTCCATCCCGGTCGTCATCTTCTTCATGATCATCCAGGGGAAGATGGCCACGGGTCTCACTTCCGGCGCAGTGAAGGGATGACCCGCGCCATGACCACCCTCGTATCCACCACGGACACCGTCACGCGCGACGCGCTCGCGGTCCTCCAGCCCGGGTTCACCGGCACGACCGCCCCCGACTGGCTGCTCCGCAGACTCGGCGAGGGCCTGGCCTCCGTCGGACTGTTCGGCCGCAACATCGAATCGCCGGCGCAGCTGGCGGCGCTCACCGCCCAACTGCGGGCCGAGCGCGACGACGTACTCGTCGCGATCGACGAGGAGGGCGGCGACGTCACCCGGCTGGAGGTCCGGCACGGGTCGTCCTTCCCCGGGAACTTCGCCCTCGGCTCCGTCGACGACGTGGACCTCACCAGGGCGGTCGCCCGGGAGCTCGGCCGCCGGCTCGCCGAGTGCGGCGTCAACCTCAACTGGGCGCCGTCCGCGGACGTCAACTCCAACCCCGGCAACCCGGTCATCGGCGTACGGTCCTTCGGCGCCGACACCGCTCTCGTCGCCCGGCACACGGCGGCCTACGTCGAGGGCCTCCAGTCCGCCGGCGTCGCCGCCTGCACCAAGCACTTCCCCGGACACGGCGACACCGAGGTCGACTCGCACCACGCGCTGCCGCGCATCGACGTGGACCTCGACACCCTGCACGCCCGTGAGCTCGTGCCCTTCCGCGCCGCCATCGCCGCGGGTTCCCGATCCGTGATGAGCGCGCATATCCTGCTTCCCGCGCTCGACCCGACACGGCCCGCGACCCTGAGCCCGCAGATCCTCACCGGTCTGCTGCGCCAGGAGCTGGGCTACGAGGGGCTGATCGTCACCGACGGCATGGAGATGGACGCCATCGCGGGCACGTACGGCATCGAGCGCGGATCGGTCCTCGCCATAGCCGCGGGCGCCGACGCCATCTGCGTCGGCGGCGGGCTGGCGGACGAGGACACCGTGCTGCGGCTGCGCGACGCGCTGGTGGCGGCGGTACGGACCGGCGAACTGTCCGAGGAGCGGCTGGCCGACGCGGCCGCACGTGTACGGGCCCTCGCGTCCTGGACGCGGCGGGCCAGGGGGGCTGCCTCGGAGCCGGGCGCGGACACGCGGGAGGGGACCGCGCCCGGCGCCGGGACCGGCATCGGGCTCCTGGCGGCCCGCAGGGCCGTGACCGTCACGGGCGGCGCCGAACCGCTGAGCGAACCGGCGTACGTCGCCGCGTTCACCCCGGTCGCGAACATCGCGGTCGGCGACGAGACCCCGTGGGGCGTCGCGGCCGAGCTCGCCCGGGTGCTGCCCGGCACCCGGACGGACACGTACGGCAACGGGGGTGAGAACCCCGCGGCCGAGGTGCTGAAGGCGGCGGGGGAGCGGCGCATCGTCGCGGTGGTCCGTGACGAGCACCGGCACGCGTGGATGGGCGCGGCACTGGACACGCTGGTGGCGGCGCGCCCCGACACGATCGTGGTCGAGATGGGGCTGCCCGAGGCCCCGCCCCGGGGAGCGCCGCACATCGCCACGCACGGTGCCGCACGGGTGTGCGGCGTCGCCGCGGCGGAGGCGATCACGGGGGCGCGGGACGCGTGAGCCGGGGTGTCGGGCCCCTCGTACGAAGGGCCCGACTGCGGACGAACGGAAGGCCGGGCACCCCGAGGGGGTGCCCGGCCTCGTGCGTCCTACAGGCCCTGCCACCGCGGCTTCGCCGCGTACGTGGCACGGAAGTAGTCCGCGAGCTTCAGCTTCGACGCGGCGGCCTCGTCGACCACCACCGTGGCGTGCGGGTGCAGCTGGAGTGCCGACGCCGGCACGATCGAGGCGATCGGGCCCTCGACGGTCTGGGCCACGGCGTCTGCCTTGCCCTCGCCCGTGGCCAGCAGGATCGGGTGGCGGGACTCCAGGATCGTCCCGATGCCCTGGGTGATGACGTGGCGGGGCACCTGGTCGATGTCGTCGTCGAAGAAGCGCGCGTTGTCGATCCGGGTCTGGTCGGTCAGCGTCTTGATCCGGGTGCGGGAGGCGAGCGAGGAACACGGCTCGTTGAAGCCGATGTGCCCGTCCGTGCCGATGCCGAGCAGCTGGAGGTCCACCCCGCCGGCTTCGGCGAGCGCCTTGTCGTACGCCTCACAGGCGGCCTGCACGTCCTCGGCGGTGCCGTCGGGGCCCATGAAGGACGCCTCGGACAGGCCGAGCGGCTCGACGACCTCGCGCAGCACCACCGTGCGGTAGGACTCGGGGTGTCCGGCGGGCAGCCCGACGTACTCGTCGAGCTGGCAGATGCGGGCACGCGAGGCGTTCACGGCGCCGGAGCGGACCTTCGCCGTCAGGGCCTGGTAGATGGGCAGCGGGGTCGAGCCGGTGGCAACGCCGAGCAGGGCGTCGGGCTTGCGGCTCAGCAGGGCGCCGATGGCCTCCGCGATGAGTTCGCCGCCTGCCGTGGCGTCCGGGACGATGACAACTTCCACGCTGTGCCTGCCGATCTGGAGAGTGGCGTCATGTGGTATAGACCAATATAGGTTTCAATCTAGCAGACGGGACCGTCTCGGAGGTGAACCGTCCGCGCGTGTGCGGGCCTTGTCGCCCCGTCGGCGGGCGCCCGGTTCGGGCGGACGGCGAGGGGGTGCCCCTTCGGGGCGGAGGTGTCCGTCCTCGGCAGCCGGGATCCGTCACGGCGTCCGCGTTCATCGGCCGGGGCTCTGCCCGTGGCACCCGCGTTTCGGCCCCGGAAACACCCGCGGGCCGCGGCGCCGGGACGGGACCCTCGGCCCGTCCGGCACCGCAGCCCGGAGCTACCTGGCCGGCGGTGTGCGGTGCCTCCGGCCACTGGAGGTACCGGCGCGGTCAGGGCAGAGAGCGCCGGATACCTCGGTCCGCCCTCCTGTGCGGGGAGAGCGGAGGTCTGTCTTGTACATGATGCTGGTATGGAGTGATGTTCGTACAGCAT
Organism: Streptomyces sp. NPDC058637; assembly: GCF_042717325.1. Classification (NCBI taxonomy): domain Bacteria; kingdom Bacillati; phylum Actinomycetota; class Actinomycetes; order Kitasatosporales; family Streptomycetaceae; genus Streptomyces; species Streptomyces sp. NPDC058637. The sequence goes on from NZ_JBHXRD010000012.1 coordinate 182,986, forward strand.
GCATTGTGGACTAGACCAATACTCCATGTCCATCCACAGGATCGGGGATTCCGCGCGCGGACGCTCCTCACCGGTCACGGCGGCACCGCTCCCGCCTGTGTCACGTGTGCGCGGGCCGATCGGTTCGGAACCTGTCGGTATCCACGGGTACGCTCACACACGTGCCCTCCATGAACGACCTTGTCCGCCAGCACACAGCCCTGAGTGACACCGACCTCGAGTGGCTCCATCTGCTGGTCTCGGAGTGGCAGCTGCTCTCCGATCTGTCCTTCGCCGACCTCGTCCTGTGGGTGCCCACCCGCGACGGGACCCGCTATGTGTCCGTGGCACAGATGCGGCCCAACACCGGCCCCACCTCCTACCAGGACGACATGGTCGGCCACCTGGTGCCACGCGGTCGCCGTCCGCTGCTGGACGCGGCCCTGGACGAGGGCCGGATCGTGCGCGAGGGGGACCCGGAATGGCGGGAGGAGGTCCCCGTACGGGTGGAGTCGATCCCCGTACGCAGGGAGGGCCGCATCCTCGGTGTCATCGCCCGCAACACCAACCTCCTCACGGTGCGCACCCCGTCCCGGCTGGAACTCACCTACCTCCAGTCCGCCTCCGACCTGGCGCAGATGATCGCCGCCGGATCCTTCCCGTTCCCGGGCCAGCAGGTCGACATGGACGCGTCACCGAGGGTCGGCGACGGGCTGATCAGGCTCGACGCCGACGGCGTCGTCCAGTACGCCAGCCCCAACGGCCTCTCCGCCTACCACCGTCTCGGCCTCGCCTCCGACCTGGTCGGCCACCACCTCGGCGCGACCACCGCCGAGCTCGCCCCGTCCCGGGGGCCGGTGGACGAGGCCCTGGTCAAGGTGGCCAGCGGATACGCGCCCCGGGAGTTCGAGGTCGAGGGCGCCGGCGGGGTGATCCAGCTGCGGGCGATCCCGCTCAAACCCAAGGGCGTCCGCATCGGTTCGCTGGTCCTGCTCCGGGACGTCACGGAACTGCGCCGTCGTGAGCGGGAGTTGATCACGAAGGACGCCACCATCCGGGAGATCCACCACCGGGTGAAGAACAACCTCCAGACCGTGGCCGCCCTGTTGCGTCTCCAGGCCCGTCGGATGGATTCGGAGCAGGGCCGCGAGGCGCTCAACGAGGCCGTACGGCGCGTCGGTTCGATCGCGATCGTGCATGAGACGCTGTCCCAGAATCTGGACGAGCGGGTCGAGTTCGACGAGATCGCCGACCGGGTCATCGCGATGGTCTCGGAGATCTCACCCGGTAAGGTCACCTGCCGCCGTACGGGACGCTTCGGGATCCTGGACGCGGAAGTGGCCACTCCGCTCTCGATGGTGCTCACCGAGGTCCTACAGAACGCCCTGGAGCACGCGTTCACCCCGGCCGAGCGCGGCACGGTGGAGGTGTCCGCGGTGCGCGGCGGGTCACCGACCGAGGGCCGACTGCTGATCACCGTGGCGGACGACGGGTGCGGTCTGCCCGAGGGGTTCGATCCGCAGCGGGCCGGCAATCTGGGTCTGCAGATCGTACGGACGCTGGTGGAGGGTGAGCTGGGCGGCACCTTCGGCATGGTCCCGGCACCCGAGCGCGGCACACAGGTCGTGCTCGACATCCCGGTCCGGCACGACAAGTAGCCGCACCGCACAGCGCAGTGGGCCCGGACCGTGGTGACGGTCCGGGCCCACTGCGTGGTGCTCACGGTGCGATGCGCTTCGGGGGTACTGCGCGCTGCGACTCGAAGGCGGGGCTGTGCGTACGCTCTGTACGCGCCGCCTGGCTGAGGCTCGTCGTGCGGGGGGCGTCGGTCAGGCGCTGGCGTTACGCGCCCGGTTGCGAGCGGCGCGGCGCTTCATTGCGCGGCGCTCGTCCTCGCTGAGGCCACCCCAGACGCCGGAGTCCTGGCCGGACTCGAGCGCCCACTGCAGGCACTGCTCCATGACGGGGCAGCGACGGCAGACGGCCTTGGCTTCCTCGATCTGCAGCAGCGCAGGACCGGTGTTGCCGATGGGGAAGAACAGCTCCGGGTCTTCCTCACGACAAACGGCGTTGTGACGCCAGTCCATGGCTGCTACCTCTCCTTGGTATTACTTGCTGATGCTTGTGAATGTGAACGCTTTCACGAATCCCCCCGCAGACGAAGGTCCGACGCCCAGATGGACTGGATGTGGTCCTGTTGTGGTGAGGAGGGGTTCTGGCTCTCAGTGGATGCCGATGCTGCGGGCTGTCCCGATCGCCATGTAGAGATTCGCAAACCTCGGCGGCGGATACAACCCCTTCTGGAAAGTTTTTTTTGATTCCTCGGTGTCGACTAGGTCACAGCCGTACTTCTAAGGGGTGGGGGCCAGTCCAAACGTTCGAGTTAAAGGACTTTGGGCCCTTCCACTCACACAATCACACGCAGTGCACGGCGTACGCCTGTGAACGTCACGCTCGTACGCAGTCCCAGGTGGTCACCGTCCATCTGGAAGGGCAGTGGCGCCTTTGAATGCAAGGTGAAGTCGCCGAGGTCGTGGAAGGAGACGGCGTGCTTGCCGTGCGGGCCCTTCTCGGGGCTCGAAGTGAGCAGCTGCGTGGCGTACCGGGCCACCGCGGCGGTGGTGAGCCGCTTCAGTCCGAGGATGTCCAGGCCGGTGTCGAAGGACGCCTTGGGGGCGGCGTACATCGGACGATTCCCCAGGTAGGTCCAGGGTGCGGTGTTGCAGATGATGGACAGCGCGAGGTCCGTCACCGGGTCCCGGCCGGGTACGTCCAGGGTGATCAGGCCGTCGCGCCGGTGAGGTTCCTCCAAGAACTGGCGGACCACCTGGCGCACGTACAGGGGATGGGTCGAGCGCTTGCCGCGTTCGCGTTTCTGTTCGACCCGGCCGAGGACGCCCGCGTCGAATCCGAGCCCGGCACAGAAAGTGAACCAGCGTTCCGGAACGGCTTCGTCCGCCGTGCCCGGGGTGCCTGCCGCGAGGCCGAGGCCCACCGTGCGCCCGCTGCGGTCGGCGAGGGCGTCCAGGATGGCGCCGGTCGCCTCCACTGCGTCGTTGGGGATGCCCAGGGCGCGCGCGAAGACGTTGGTGGAACCGCCGGGAACCACGGCGAGGCTCGGCAGGCTGTCTATGTCGGGCCCGCGGTGCAGCAGCCCGTTGACCACCTCGTTGACCGTGCCGTCGCCGCCGAGGGCGACCACGAGGTCGATGTCGTCGGAGTCCGCGGCCCGTCGGCCCAGGTCACGGGCGTGCCCCCGGTACTCCGTCATCACGGCTTCGAGCTTCATCTCGCTCGCCAGCGCGTGGATCAGCACGTCACGGACCCGCGCACTGGTAGTGGTGGCAGTTGGGTTGACCACGAGAAGTGCGCGCATGTCCGCCAGGGTACCTACCGCGCGGTACCTCCCTGAAGTCCCGATCCACCGGGTTCCCGGGCGGTGACGGACGGTGACCGGCCTCCGGGCGACGCGACGGCGTCGGCCCCGGCTTCGCTTCCGGCGGGCCGGGATGCCAGTCTGAAGGGCGTGAGCACTCAGCAGAACACGCCGTCCTCGTCGCCCACGGCCGGTCCGGAGAAGCCGGGCCGGACCGCCGCCGTGGCCGCACTCAACGCCCTCGAAGGCGCGGCGCTCGTCATCGGCGGGATCTACATGCTGGTCATGGGGATGCTCGGCCGCCCCGACAGTCCGCAGCAGGCCGAGATGGGCGGGCTCACCCTGCTGGCACTCGGTCTGATTCCGCTGTTCGCCGCCCGTGGGCTGCTGCTGCGGCGCGGCTGGAGCCGGGGTCCGGCCCTCATCACGCAGCTCATGGCGCTGCCGGTGGCCTGGACGCTGCTGCGGGCGCAGGGCGCGCTGATTCCCGCCGGGATCGCCCTCGCCGCGGTCGCCGTGACGGCGCTCGTGCTGCTGCTCGACCCGGCGACCACGCGGGCGCTGGGCATCCGGGGGCCGCGGACGACCCCCGGAGCCTGAACTCCCGTCCCCGGCACACGGGGGACAAGGGTCCGGGATGCCGGCTTCCCGGTGCCGTCACTCCTCGACGAGAAGCCGTTCACGCAACTGCGCGAGCGTGCGGGCCAGCAAGCGGGAGACGTGCATCTGGGAGATGCCGACCTCCTGTGCGATCTGCGACTGGGTCATGTTGCCGAAGAAGCGCAGCAGCAGGATCCGCTTCTCGCGCGGTGGGAGGTCCTCCAGCAGCGGCTTGAGCGACTCCCTGTACTCGACCCCTTCCAGCGCCTCGTCCTCGGAGCCCAGCGTGTCCGCGACGGCCGGCGACTCGTCGTCCGTGTCCGGCACGTCCAGCGAGAGGGTGCTGTAGGCATTGGCCGATTCCAGCCCCTCCAGGACCTCCTCCTCGGAGATGCCCAGGCGCTCCGCCAGCTCGTGCACCGTCGGGGAGCGGCCGTGCTGCTGGGAGAGCTCCGCGGTGGCCGTGGTCAGCGACAGCCGCAGTTCCTGGAGTCGGCGCGGAACCCGCACCGCCCAGCCCTTGTCACGGAAGTGGCGCTTGATCTCGCCGACGACCGTGGGGGTCGCGTACGTCGAGAACTCGACACCGCGGTCCGGGTCGAACCGGTCCACCGACTTGATCAGCCCGATGGTGGCGACCTGGGTGAGGTCGTCGAGCGGCTCGCCGCGGTTGCGGAACCTGCGGGCCAGGTGCTCCACGAGCGGCAGGTGCATGCGCACCAGCCGGTTGCGCAGCTCCGCCTTCTCCGGCGAGCCGTCGGGAAGCTCCCGCAGCTCGATGAAGAGCGCCCGCGCCGCGCTGCGGTCGTGTGGATCGTGGTGCCCGTGCTCGCTCATCTGGCCCGCCCGCTCTGCCTGCGGCTGATCCACCGCGACCGTACGACCTTGCGCCCCGTCCGTACCGTCCTCCGGGTGCGGCCGGGCCTGCTGCTCCGGGACGGCAGCTGGGCGCACCGCCCCGGACCGGATCGTCTCGTCCCGCACAGGCCCGTCCCCGTTCCCGTCGCTCACGCCGGACCGGGTCCCGCGCCGCGCTGTTTGTAGAGGCTGATGCTGACCGTACGGTCGTCGGCGACCGTGGAGTCGACCTTTCCGGCCAGTGCGGAGAGCACCGTCCAGGCGAAGGTGTCGCGTTCGGGAGCGCGGCCGTCCGTCGTGGGGGCCGACACGGTCACCTCGAGGGAATCGTCGACGAGGCGGAAGACGCAGCTGAGGACGGAACCCGGCACGGCCTGCTGGAGCAGGATCGCGCAGGCCTCGTCGACCGCGATGCGAAGATCCTCGATCTCGTCGAGCGTGAAGTCCAAGCGCGCTGCGAGACCGGCCGTGGCCGTACGCAGCACCGACAGGTAGGCACCCGCAGCGGGCAGCCGGACCTCTACGAAGTCCTGATTCCCGGGCTCGCCTGCGATCTGGGACACCCTCACCTCCAAGGTGGCACAAACTCGTTCGAGGCTCCGGGGCCAGTGCCCGGAGCCATGCGGTCTGTCGTCGGTTCTGTGGTTCGGCGACGCTATCGCGCCCCATGATGCCGTGTCGCGGGACCCCATCCCCGACCGTCACTCATGGTAAGCCCACGAGTACGCACAGTGGCTAGGGGTCTGCGGCGGTCAATTGCGAAGAACCGGCGCCGGTTTGACGTACCCAGACGTCAGACGATCGAACCGTCCGTGAAGCACCAACGCCAGCTCTCGTCGCGTTCGAAGCTGCGCATGACCGGATGACCCGTCTCCCCGAAGTGTGCCGTGGCGTGCTTCAGGGGCGACGAGTCGCAGCAGCCGACGTGCCCGCAGACCAGGCAGAGCCGCAGCTGCACGGGATGGCTGCCCGCCGCCAGGCACTCCACGCAGGTCTCGCTGAGCGGGCCGGGCTCGGGGCGCGGCAGTTCGAGAAGATGCAGGCACTCACTCATGATGGCCACGTTACGTCGGATGTGAGGACGGTGAGATGGACGCATTGCCGCTGGTGGCACTCGTCGCGGCCAGTGCGGCGGTCGCGGGGGCCGCACGCCGGACCCCGGTGCCCGCGCCCCTGCTGCTGGTGGCCGTGGGCCTGATGGCCTCCTACCTGCCGGGGGTGCCCGACTACACGCTGGACGCGCACATCGTGCTGCCGCTGCTGCTGCCACCGCTGCTGTACACGGCCGCGGTGGACAGCTCCTACCTCGACCTGCGGGCCAATCTGCGGCCCGTCGCGCTGCTCTCCGTCGGGTACGTGCTCTTCGCGACCGTCGCCGTGGGCTGGCTGGCCTACCTGGTCGTGCCGGACCTGCCGCTCACCGCCGCGCTGGTGCTCGGCGCGGTGATCGCCCCGCCGGACGCCGTCACGGCCGCCGCGATCGCCCGCCGGGTCGGGCTGCCCGCCCGGGTCACCACGATCCTCCAGGGCGAGTCCCTGGTGAACGACGCCACCGCGATCACGGCCTTCAAGGTGGCCCTCGCCGCCGCGGTCGGTGAGGGCATGAGCTGGGGCGCCGGCATCGGTGAGTTCCTGCTGGCGGCCGTCGGCGGTGTCGGCGTCGGACTGGTGCTGATGGTGCCGCTGCACTGGCTGCGCACCCACCTCAGGGAGGCGCTGCTCCAGAACACCCTGTCGCTGCTGATCCCCTTCGTGGCCTACGCGGCGGCGGAGCGGGTGCACGCCTCCGGGGTGCTCGCCGTCGTCGTCGTCGCGCTGTACCTGGGACACCGTTCCTGGCAGGTCGACTTCGCGACGCGGCTCCAGGAGGCGGCGGTCTGGAAGATGGTCGCGTTCGTGCTGGAGTCCGCGGTCTTCGCGCTCATCGGACTGCAGTTGCCGTTCGTCCTCAAGGGCCTCGGCGCCTACGGCGTGGGCGACGCGCTCTGGTACGCGGTCGCGGTCTTCGTCGCCGTCGTCGTGGTGCGCTTCGTCTGGGTCTATCCGGCGACCTACCTGCCGTTGTGGCTCTCCAGGCGCATCCGGGAACGCGAACCCGCGATGCCGTGGACCTCGCCGCTGATCGTCGCCTGGGCGGGCATGAGGGGTGTCGTCTCCCTCGCCATCGCCTTCTCCATCCCGCTGGTCATGCACGACGGCGAGGACTTCCCGGCCCGTAACCTGGTGCTCTTCCTGACCTTCACGACCGTCATCGGGACTCTGGTCATCCAGGGGCTCAGCCTGCCCCTCCTGGTGCGTGTGCTGAAGCTCCCGAGGCGTGACGCGCGGGCCGAGACCCTGGCCGAGGCGCAGGCCCAGAGCGAGGCGTCCACGGCCGCCGAGGCGCGGCTGGAGGCACTCCTGGCCGACCGGCGCAACGCGCTTCCTGGACCCCTCGCCGAACGGCTGCGCACCGTGCTGGAACGCCGCCGCAACGCGGTCTGGGAGCGGCTCGGCGCGGCCAACCCGGTCACCGGGGAGTCGGCGGACGACACCTACCGGAGGCTGGCCAGGGAGATGATCGAGGCCGAGCGTGAGGTCTTCGTCCGGCTCAGGGACGAGCGGCGGATCGACGACGAGATGCTGCGTGTCCTGCTGCGCCGGCTCGACCTGGAGGAGGCCGCGGCCTACCGGGAGTCGGACGGGGTGTAGGCGCGTGCGCCGCCGTCGGCGTCCGAGGGCCGTCCGGTGACGACGGCGGCGACGGAGGAACCCGGTGCGAAGGCCCCTTCCCCGGCCAGCACGGTCAGCGCGTACAGCAGTTTGGCGACGTAGAGCCGCTCGACGGGCAGACCGTGCCGGTCCTCGAAGTCGTCGGCGAAAACGCCCAGTTCCGGGGGTGTGCGGGCGTAGCCGCCGAAGTGGAAGCGCTCGTCCAGGGACCAGTGCCCGGCCGGTCCGCCGAACGCCGCCCGCTGCAGGTCGCGCACCGCCTCTCCCATGAAGCCGCCGCGCAGCACCGGAACGCCCAGGGCGCGCTGTTCCGCCCCGAGTCCGGCCGCCAGTCCCGCCAGGGTGCCGCCGGTGCCGCAGGCGACCGCCACCGTCCCGGCCGTGCCGCGCAGTTCCCGGCCGAGCTCCGTACAGCCCTGTGCGGCGAGGGCGTTGCTGCCACCCTCGGGTATGACCTCGCACTCCCCGAAGAGGCTCAGCAGGCCGTCCAGGACGTCCGGTGCGGCCTTCGCGCGGTACGTCGCGCGGTCGACGAAGTGCAGTCGCATGCCGTCGGCCGCGCACCGCGCGAGTGAGGGGTTGAGGGGACGGCCCGCCAGTTCGTCGCCGCGTACGACCCCGACCGTGGGGAAGCCGAGCAGCCGTCCGGCGGCGGCCGTCGCGCGCAGGTGGTTGGAGTAGGCCCCGCCGAAGGTCAGTACGGTACGGCCGGCGGCGGCCCGCAGATTCGGGGCGAGCTTGCGCCATTTGTTGCCCGGCAGGTCGGGGTGGATCAGGTCGTCGCGCTTGAGCAGCAGGGTCACGCCGTGGCGCGCGAAGCGCTCGTCCTCGACCGGTTGCAGGGGCGAGGGGAGAGCCGGCCGCAGTCGGGAGAGGTCGGGCGCTTCATGGTGCATGCACCCATTGTGTGCCGCCGGTGGCGGCGCCGCTGTTCGTGGAGCGGCGTGGGGCGGCGGGCGGCTACTTCAGCCTGTCGTGGATCCGGGTGCGCAGGCCGGCCATCGAGAGGCCGCGCGGGTCGACCTTGCCGGGCTGCCACTCCCGGTGGCCGATGACCGAGGGGGCGTCCCAGCCGTGGAAGCGGCAGGCCGCCGCCGCGGCCTTCTCGACGGCTTCGAGCTGGGCGGCGGGCCAGGGGTCCTGTCCGTCGCCCGGGTTCGCGCACTCGAAGCCGTAGAGGTGCCGGTTCCCGTCGGTGTCGGCCTCGTTGTCCGCCGGGAGGCGCTTCTCGGCGATGGCGGCGCGCATGACGTCGTCGTCGCCGAGCCCGGCGTGGTTGGTGCGCCCGTAGCCGACCCAGGTTGACCCGGCCGTCCTTTGTACCGGAACGCGATGTTCCGGTCTGCCTGTTCGGGTTGCGTGCGAGCCGATCCGGACAGGCCCGCGAGCGGGCGGGGGCGGGCGGCGGGCGGTGCGGGATCAGGCCTGTGCGAGCCACAGGTCGGGGCCGAACACCTCGTAGTGGATGTCGGCCGCCGCCACACCCTCGGAGAGCAGCTGGGAGCGGACGGCGCGCATGAAGGGCAGGGGGCCGCAGAGGTAGGCGTGGGTTCCCGGGGCGATCCGGAGGTCCGCCAGGTCGACCCTGCCCGCGCGCTGCGCGGGGAGGCCGGGCTCGGGGGTCTCGTACCAGAAGTGCGCGGTGCCGTCCCGCAGCTTGCCGGTGAGCAGTGCGTGGTCGGCGCGCAGGGCGTGGTCGGCGGGCGACCGGTCGCCGTGCACGACGGTGACGGGGGAGCCGTGTCCGTCGGCCGCGAGGGCTTCCAGCATCGACAGGATCGGCGTGCAGCCGATGCCCGCGGAGGCGAGGAGCAGCGGTGCGTCCCTGTCCTCGATCACCAGGTCGCCGTACGGGGCGGAGACGCGCAGCCGATCACCCTCGCGGACACGCGCGTGCAGGTGCCGGGACACCTCGCCGTCGGGGGTGCCTTCGCCCCGCACCCGCTTGACGGAGAAGGAGCGCAGGGTGGAGCCCGGTGCGCGGGAGAGGCTGTACTGGCGTATCTGGCGCGCGCCGTCGGGGAGTTCCACCTGTACGGAGACGTACTGGCCGGGGCGGAAGCCGGGGGCGGGCGCGCCGTCGGACGGGGTGATCCGGAAGGTGGCCACATCCTCGGTCTCCTCGGTCCGTGAGCTCACCGTCCACTCGCGCCACACGTCACCCGCCTCGACGCCCTGTTGGGCGTACAGCCGGTTCTCGACGGCGACCAAGGCGTTGGCCATCAGCCAGTAGACCTCGTCCCAGGCCGCGGCGACCTCGGGGGTGACCGCGTCGCCGAGCACCTCGGCGATGGCGGCGAAGAGATGGGTGTGCACGACCTTGTACTGCGGGGCGGTGACGCCCAGGGAGGCGTGCTTGTTGGCGATGCGGCCCAGCATCACGTCGGGGCGGGTGTCCGGGTGTTCGATCAGGTGGGCGGCGAAGGCCGCGATGGAGCCCGCGAGTGCCTGGCGCTGCGTGCCCGAGGCCTGGTTGCCCCGGTTGAACAGGTCGCTGAGCAGTTCCGGATGGGCGTCGAAGAGCTTCCGGTAGAAGAGGTCCGCGATGTCGCCTATGGCCGCGCCGACGGCGGGCAGGGTGGCTCGGACGGTGGCGGTCGACGTCTCGGAGAGCATCGATGACTCCTCAGGTGTGGAAGAGGTGCGGATGAAGGCGACTGGAATTGGTATATGAGATGCGTATTTTTGGGCGGCGGTCGGCGCACGCGGTGGGGCGCGTGCTGTCAGGCGGGGGCGGGACGGCCGGTGCTGATGCCGATCAGCAGCGGGCCGGTGGGGGAGGAGACGAGATCCGCGACCGTGATCGGGTCGAGTGAGGCGTGGAAAGCCTCCTCGGCCAGGCGGAGCGCGGAGCGGAGTCGGCACGCGGAGCGCAGCGGGCAGGGGGCGTCCCCGTCGCAGTCGACGACCTCGCCCGGGCCTTCCAGCTCTCGCACGAGTCCGCCGATGGACGCGGACCGGCCGCCTTCGGTGAGGGTGAGCCCGCCCCCGCGGCCGCGTCGCGCGTCGACCAGGCCGAGATGCTGGAGGCGGGCGACGACCTTGGCCGCGTGGGTGTAGGGCACCTGCATGGTGGCCGCCACCTCCCGGGTGGTCGGCGGGTCCTCGCTCCCCGACACGACGGCCAAGCGCATGAGCACGCGGAGTGCCACGTCGGTGAATCTCGTCAGCCGCATGTGCGCAGCCTAGATAAGTTGCATCAACGATGCAACTTAAGGGGTGCGCGCGGCGACGCAGGGCAGCGTGCCCCGACAGGAGCCCGATTAGTCACACTCTTTTGTGTAATAGCGCCCGAGTCCTCCTGCTGAAAGGCTTCTTCGGCAGGTCAGTCCATGATCGAGAGGATGTCGGATGTCCGTTGGTGAAGAGGTTCGCGACACGCAGCAGCCGCCGCAGCAGAGTCTCGGTACGGCAGCTGCGCGGAACCTCGCGACGACGACCAAGTCCGCCCCGCAGATGCAGGAGATCAGCTCGCGGTGGCTGCTGCGCATGCTGCCGTGGGTCCAGGTGCAGGGCGGCACGTACCGCGTGAACCGCCGGCTGAGCCACTCGGTCGGGGACGGCAGGGTGACGTTCGTCCAGACGGGCGACGAGGTGACGGTCATTCCCGCCGAGCTCGGCGAGCTGCCCGCCCTGCGGGACTTCGGGGACGAGGAGGTCCTGGCCGAGCTGGCGCGCAGGTGCGAGCAGACCGAGGTGGGCCCCGGTGAGGTGCTCGCCGCGTCGGGCGACGCGGCGGACCGTGTGTTCCTGCTGGCCCACGGCAAGGTCGAGAAGGTCGGCTCCGGACCGTACGGCGACGAGACGGTGCTCGGAGTCCTAGCCGACGGCGCCTATTTCGGCGACCACGCGCTGGTCGACGGCGACGCGGCATGGGAGTACACGGCCCGCGCCGTGACCGCCTGCACCCTGCTCACGCTGCGGCGTTCGGACGTGTTCAACCTGGCCGACCGCGCCGACTCCCTCAGGGATCACCTGGCCGGGCTGCTCGCCATTCCGCACCAGCGCACCAACGGCTACGGCGAGGCGGCGATCGACCTCTCGGCTGGACACGTGGGCGAGAGCGTCGTCCCGCACACCTTCGTCGACTACGAGTCGGCGCCGCGCGAGTACGAACTGAGCGTCGCCCAGACGGTGCTGAAGGTCCACAGCAGGGTCGCCGACCTCTACAACCAGCCGATGAACCAGACCGAGCAGCAGCTGCGGCTGACGGTCGAGGCGCTGCGCGAGCGCCAGGAGCACGAGCTCATCAACAACCGGGAGTTCGGGCTGCTCAACAACTGCGACTACGGGCAGCGGCTCCAGCCCCACGAGGGGGCGCCCGGCCCCGACGACATGGACGAGCTGCTGTCGCGCCGGCGCGGGTCGAAGCTGTTCCTCGCCCATCCGCGGGCCATCGCCGCCTTCGGCCGCGAGTGCAACAGGCGCGGACTGGTGCCGGAGAGCGTGGAGGTCGGCGGACACCACGTGCCGGCCTGGCGCGGGGTCCCGATCTTCCCGTGCAACAAGATCCCGGTAACCGACGCCCGCACCACGTCGATCATCTGCATGAGGACCGGTGAGGCGGACCAGGGCGTCATCGGACTGCAGCAGAGCGGCATCCCGGACGAGATCGAGCCGAGCCTGTCGGTCCGGTTCATGGGCATCGACGAGCAGGCGATCATCTCGTACCTGGTGACGGCCTACTACTCCGCGGCCGTGCTGGTGCCCGACGCCCTCGGAGTCCTGGAGAACGTCGAGGTGAGCCGCTGGCGGTGATCCGCCCGGGGGCCCGGGCGGGCGGCCGCCCCGCCCGGGCCCCGTACGCGCAGGCCGCCACCAGGGTGCCTCCGTGGCGCCCGGAAGGAGTGACCGTGACCATGACGAGTACGGACGCCGCGACCGAAGGACACGAGGCTGCCGCGCTCCTGGAGCGCACCCGCAGCATCGTCGATCCGCATCTCCGCGCGGCCGTGGAATCGTTGCCCGGAGGCATACGCCGGGTCGCGATGTACCACTTCGGCTGGCAGAACGCCGACGGAAGCCCTGCCTCCGGACAGGCCGGCAAGGCCATCAGGCCCGCGCTCGTCCTGGCCGCCGCCCGCGCGCTGGGCGGCGACCAGGAAGCGGCGATGCGGGCGGCCGTCGCCGTGGAGCTGGCGCACAACTTCACGCTGCTCCACGACGACGTCATCGACGAGGACGCCACCCGCAGGCACCGCCCCACGGCCTGGGCGGTGTTCGGCGTGCCGGACGCGGTCATCACCGGCGACGCGATGCTCGCCCTCGCCCAGCGGCTGCTGGCGGACGACCCGCACCCCGCGTCCGGCCGGGCCTCGGCGCGGCTCTCCACCTGCGTCATCGAGCTGTGCGCGGGACAACAGGCCGACTGCGCCCTGGAGGAGCGCGGCCCCGAAGACGTCACACTCGACGAGTGCCTCACGATGGCCACCGCGAAGACCGGTGCTCTGCTGGGCTGCGCCTGTGCGCTCGGCGCGCTGTACGCGGGAGCGGGGGAGCGGGAGGCCGGGGCCATGGACGGCTTCGGCAGGGAGGCGGGACTCGCCTTCCAGCTCATCGACGACCTGATCGGCATCTGGGGGGACACCGCCCGCACGGGCAAACCGGTCGGGGCGGATCTGGTGGCCCACAAGAAGTCCCTGCCGGTGGTGGCGGCCCTCACGTCGGGCACGCCCGCGGCGGCCGAGCTCGCCGCGCTCTACAGGGGCGCCATGACCACCCCGGGCGAGGTGAGCCGGGCCGCCGACGCGGTCGACCGGGCGGGTGGCCGTGACTGGGCACAGATCTGCGCGGCGGACCGGATGGCCCGCGCCGTCCACCATCTGTCCCGTGCGGTGCCCGATCCGGCCGCGGCCGGCGACCTGCTGGCCCTCGCGGAGTTCGTCACCCGCAGAACACACTGAGAGCCACCGGTCCGTGACCGGCGACCTGGTTCAACTCTAGGATCCCGTAAGTCGGTCGGGATCACTTACGGGGTCGATGGGGGCGGGGCGCATGGGCGTACGCGTACGGCGGGCGGACGGGCGGGACAGGGATCAGGTCGTACGGATCCTGGAGGAGGCGCTCCACGACGATCCGGTCAGCAGTTGGGTCTTCCCGGACGAGGAACACCGGCGCGCGGTGCACGGGGCGTTCCTCGGGGTCTTCGCCGACATCACGCTGGCGGGAGGCCGTGTCGACCTGCTGGAGGACGGCACGGCCGCGGCACTCTGGTTCTCCGTGCCCGCGGGCGCACCCGAGGGGGGCGGGGACGCGCCCGCACGCATGCGGGAGGCCTCGGACCCCGGAAACGAAAGGGCCGAGCTGGTGGGGAGGCTGACGGGAGCGGTCCATCCGCACGACAGGGCGCACGAGTACCTGCTGCTGATCGGCGTCTCCCCGGAGCGCCAGGGGGAAGGGCTCGGGGAAGCACTGATCGGCGGGGTGCTGGACCGATGCGACCGCGAGGGGGTCCCGGCCTACCTGGAGGCGAGCAGCGAGCGCAGCCGCGGCCTCTACGAACGGCTCGGTTTCACCTTCGTGGGGCGGACCGTCGACCTTCCGGACGGGCCCTCCATGTGGCCCATGTGGCGCGAACCGCAGAACGGCTGACCGGCACCCGGGCGAAGGTCGCGGAAGGGGAGGGCGCCACGGGGCGGACACCGGACACGGGCTACAGTCCCTGCTCATGACAGATGAGTCGTGGGCAGGCTGGTACCGGGACCGTCATGGTTCCGCGGCCGTGATTCTCACCACGGACGGACAGCAGCTCCGCATCCGGGTCAGGGGTACCGACTTCGAGGGCGTGAGCTTCGACGGTCTGGGCCCCGTGGCCGGCGTACCGCCCGAGGAGGGCGTGTTCGACCTGGTCGACGGCGCGCTCAGCGACTGCGTACTGGAGTGGGACCTCCCGATCCCGGTGCTCGTCTCCGGCACGCTCCGCCAGGCCACGCTCAGCTGCCTGCTGTCCCTGCGCCGCGCGGACCCCGATCTGTACCTCGCGCTCCACCTGGACGGGGCGGTGTACGAATCCAACCGCGCCGAGGGCGACTTCGCGGCCGCGCTGGCCACGGTCCAGCGCATCCTCCCGCCCGGCATACACCTGCAGACCTGTATCGCCTGCGCCTTCTCCGACTACTTCCCCACGCCCCTGCGCGGGCTCTCCGGCGGACTCGCCTGTTTCCGCGGGGCGAAGGACGCGTACCGCGACGCGGCGGGCGGCGGTGACGTCGCCGACCTGTGGGAACGGCGGACGGGATTCGTCCAGGAAATCTGGAGCTGCCGGGAGTTCGAGCCGCGTCCGGCGGAGGGGGCGGGCACCGGGCACCGGGGCGCCTTCCCGCTGGAGCTCGCCTGACGGCGCCCCTGGCATGCCGGTGGGGCCGCTCCGGGGCAGGAGCGGCCCCACCGGTGCCGGTCAGGAAGTGGCGGCGGCGAGAGCGGCCGCGAAGCCGTTCTGCCAGAGGTAGTTCACCCTCGAACGCTCGTTGGCGTTCGGGTAGGCGTTCGTGCAGGAGGTGCCGGGGCCGCCGCCCGACATGAGTTCGCTGCACGGACCGGTGTAGTGATCGGGCAGCCCGAGCACGTGGCCGGTCTCATGAGCCGTGACCCGGGTCGAGTTGTACCGCTGGTTCTGGGCGTAGTCGAGGAAGATGTAGCCGCTTCCGTGCCCGTCCGTGCTCGCGTACGAGCCCCGCGAGTCGTTGCCCTCGTAGTAGGCGAAGTCGGCGTTCGAGCCCTCCTGCAGCTTGACGTTGCCGACCGAGCCGTTCCAGATGCGGGTGCTGCTCGCTATCTGGCTACGGAAGCTGGGGGCGTTCGTGGTGCTGTAGACGACGGTGACGGCCTGGACGCCCGGCTTGGCGGCGCGCTTCTCGGCGACCGACTTCATCACGGCGTCGAAGAAGGCCTTGTTGGCGGCGGCGTTCTCGCTCGAACCCGCGTACGCGGCATAGCCGGCCTGCGCGTTGGAGACGGAGGCGGAGGGCGCGACGGGAGCCGGTGCGGCGGCGACCGCCGGGGTGGTGCCCAGCGCGGCGGCGAGGCCGAGACCGAGACCTGCCACGGCCGACATGATGGCTGTCCTGGGGTGTCTCACGGGGGGTTCTCCAACCTGTCCGATGAACCCCGTCCGGCGACCGGACGGGGAACGGGTGGGGGGTACGGACAGAGTGTCGGGCCCGACGGTGCCCCGGCGGATGATGTCAACCGGCGATAACGCCGCCCTATCGCCCCCCACAGGAACCGCTCGGCACCGGCACACTCGGGTCGCCCCGACACCCCCTGAATCGGGGCGTTTAGTGGGGTTGCGCCATCTGGTGCGCGGCGTACGAACAGCCATACGCTCGGCGTCATGGAGCTGGAGGTGAGGCACCTCAAGGCGCTCTGCGCCATCGCCGACACGGGCAGCCTGCACCAAGCGGCCCGGCGGCTGGGCGTCAGCCAGCCCTCGCTGACCACCCAGCTCCAGCGGATCGAGAAGTCGATGGGCGCGGAGCTCTTCCGCCGTGAACGGACGGGCTGCCGACCGACCCTGCTCGGACGCGCCGTCCTCAGCCGCGCGCGACCCCTGGTGGACGGCATGTCCGCACTCGTCGGTGCGGCGATGGCGGAGGCCGAAGCCGCCCGGTCCGGTGGCCCCCGCCTGCGCATCGGGTCCACCGCCAGCCGGGTCATCGGCGGCTGGCTGAGCAGGCTGCGGGTGCGCCTGCCGGGGACCGACATCTCCCTGCGGGTCGATGTCTCGGCCCGCGCGCTGCTGGGCGCGGTGGCGGCCGGCCGGCTCGACGTGGCCTTCGTGCACGAGGTGGAGGGCTGTCCGCTGCCCGTTCCGGACGGTCTGCGGCAGCGTGTACTCCTGGAGCGCGAGCCGCAGTTCATCTCCCTGTCCCGCGACCACCCGGCGGCCGGCCGTCCCGTGGTGGACCTCGACGACCTGGCCACCGACCGCTGGATGGTCGACCCGTCGGTGGACGGCGAATGGGACGGGGTCCGCCGGGTGCTGGGCGCCGCCGGCCTCGATCCGCCCGTGCTGCACGGCGACTACCTCACGGCGGCCTCGCTGGTGGTGCTCGGCGAGGCGGTGGCCCCCTGCCAGCCCACGTCGGGTCCACGCGACGACATGGCGATCCGTCCCCTGCGCGGCGATCCGCTGGCGGTGCGGCTGCTGCTGGTCTCCCGGCCGGGCGCGGACATGGACGCGGTGTACGGGGAGCTGGAGGCGGCATACCGCGAGGCGGCCCGGCGGGCGGCGGACTACCACCGGTGGCTGCTGCGCCATCGCAGCCCTCTGGCACACCTGCCCTGACTCTCCCCGCGGTGTCCGGCCGCCCGGGAGAGTTCCCCGTTCTGCCGACAGCGAGGCGCCGTTTCCCGGACAGGTCCGCACGGGCAGGACCACCCCATGAGGATCTTGATGCTGGGCGGTACGGAGTTCGTCGGACGAGCCGTCACCGAGGCGGCGCTCACCCGGGGAGCGCAGGTCACCGTGTTCCACCGGGGCCGTCACGCGCCACCGCCGGGCGTGCGGACCCTGACCGGTGACCGTACGACGGGCGAGGCGGGCCTCGCCGCCCTGGCCGAGGGCACCTGGGACCTGGTCGTCGACACCTGGAGCGGCGCGCCCTCGGCCGTCCGGGACGCCGCCGGGCTGCTGTCCGGCCGGGCCGACCGCTTCATATACGTCTCCAGCCGCTCCGTGTACGCCGCTCCCACCCCGGCCGGACTGACGGAGGAGGGGCCGCTGGTGGAGGGCGCCTCGCCCGACGCCGGAGCGGACGTTCCGTACGCCCTGGCCAAGCGCGGCGGGGAGTTGGCGGCGCTGGAAGCCTTCGGTGACCGGGCGCTGCTGGCCCGGGCCGGCCTGATCCTCGGTCCCGGGGAGAACGTGGGCAGGCTGCCCTGGTGGCTCAACCGGGTCGCCCGAGGCGGCCCGGTGATCGCGCCGGGCCCACCGGACGCCGGGCTCCAGTACATCGACGCCCGCGACCTGGCGGAGTGGCTGCTGGACGCCGCGGCGGACGGCCTGGGCGGGGCGTACAACACGGTCAGCCGCCCCGGGCACGCCACCATGGGGGAGTTGCTCGACGCCTGTGTCCGGGCCACCGGTTCCGGGGCCGACCTGCGCTGGACCGATCCGGAGGTCCTCCTCGCGGCAGGTGTCGAGCCCTGGACGGACCTGCCGGTCTGGCTGCCCGCCGGGGAGCTCCACGACACCCTGCACCGCGGCGACACCCGGAAGGCGCATGCGGCGGGGCTGCGCTGCAGACCCGTCGGTGAGACGGTCGCCGACACCTGGTCCTGGCTGTGTGAGCTGGGCGGCACGGCGCCGCAGCGGCCGGACCGGCCGGCGCTCGGCCTTGACGCGCGGACCGAGGCGAAGCTCCTCGCGGCGCCCGGAAGCGCTTAGCGTGGCCCGATGACCAGACAGCTGCTGCACCTCACCGAAGCGCCCCTGTGGGAGGCCGCCCGCGCGACCGGGACGTACGAGATGTCCACCCGTGGCCGCACCGTGCACGAGGAGGGATTCATCCACTGCTCGCTGCCGCACCAACTGCCCGGCGTGGCCCGCGCCCTGTACGGGGACGACGACGGTGGTCTGGTGGTGCTGGTCATCGACCCCGGCCGGCTCCGGGCCCCTGTGCGGTTCGAGGCCCTGACACCCGGCGGCGAGGAGTTCCCGCACATCTACGGGCCGCTTCCGGTGGACGCCGTGGTGGAGGTGCGTCCGTGGTCCGCACCCGTGACGGCGACCCGGGAGAACGGGGAGGCGCTGTGAACGGCCCGCTCGTCGCGGTGACGGGCGCGGCCGGCGCGGTGGGGGGCCGGGTGGCGCGGCGGCTCGCCCGTGTCGGCGTCCCCGTGCGGCTCCTCGGCCGTGACCCCTCCAGACTGCCCTCGCTGCCCGGTGCGGTCGCGGCACCGCCCGCTCCGTACGGGGACGGCGAGGCGATGCGCCGTGCCCTCCACGGCGCGCACACCCTGTTCCTCGTCTCCGCGCACGAGAGCCCCGACCGGGTGCGCGAGCACATCACGGCGGTGGACGCGGCCGTCGCCGCGGGCGTGGAGCGGATCGTGTACGTGTCCTTCCTCGGCGCCGCACCGGACGCGACGTTCACCTTCGCGCGCGACCACTGGCACACCGAGGCGCACCTGCGGATGGTGGGCGTGCGCCACACCTTCCTGCGCGACGGCTGGTACCTGGCGGGACTTCCCGCGATGGCGGGCACCGACGGTGTCCTGCGCGGTCCGGCCGGCGACGGACGGGTCTCCGCCGTGGCACACGAGGACATCGCCGACGCGGCGTCGGCCGTGCTGCTGGAGGAGGGGAGAGGCCACGACGGCATGACGTACGACCTCACAGGGCCTGAGGCGTTCACCCTCGCGGAGGCGGCCGAGGAGCTGAGCCGCCGCACCGGCCGCAGCATCCGCTATGTCCCCGAGACCAGGGAGGAGGCCTACGCCTCCCGTGCCCGTTACGGCGCCGAGGACTGGGAGGTGGCCGGCTGGGTCACGTCGTACGAGGCCATCGCGGCGGGGGAGCTGGCCCCGGTCTCGAACGCCGTACCCGCCCTCACGGGGCACCCGGCCAAGACCCTGGCCGCCTACCTCCGGGAGAACCCGGACAGCTACCGGCACCTCCTCCCGGGAGCCTGACCGGGCGGGTTGGCCGGGTCCTCGGCCGGGTCCTCGGCCGGGCTCCGAGACCTGACCGCGTACCGGGGGCCCGGTCCGGATCGGTCGACGGTACGTTCGGCGCGGTCACGGCGACCGAGGTGCGGACCTACCGGGGCATCGAGGGACCTGGATGACGGAAGAGCCCAGCCGCACGAGGCGGCTGGGCTCGTCCTGTGCCCGTCTGACCTGCGGCGGAGCCGTGGTCAGCACATCGGGTGATCAAGCCTTCTTGGTCTCCCAGAAGATCTTGTCGATCTGGGCGATCAGGTCAAGAGCCTTCTGGCCCGTGGCCGGGTCGTTCGAACCCTTGGCCGCGGAGAGTGCCTTCAGGGTGTCGTTGACCAGCTGGTGCAGCTCGGGGTACTTCTCGAAGTGCGGCGGCTTGAAGTAGTCGCTCCAGAGCACCGAGACGTGGTGCTTCGCGAGCTCGGCACGCTGTTCCTTGATCAGAACGGCGCGCGTGCGGAAGTCCGCGTCCTCGTTGGCCTGGTACTTCTCCTGGACGGCCTTGACGGACTCCGCCTCGATGCGGGCCTGGGCCGGGTCGTACACGCCGCAGGGCAGGTCGCAGTGGGCGCTGACCTTCACCTTGGGGGCAAACAGGCGGGAAAGCATGGAGCTGTCCTTCCTCGTGATCGTCTTCTCAGGTGGGACATTACTCCGTGGGAGGCCGCTTTCAGCGGCTGCCCCATGGGCTTAGGACAAAAGTCCGGGATGAAGACGGGACCGGTGGCCGGGTGCGCGGAGCCGCGCGCACGGCGTGTACTGGAGGATGGACCGGGAGGTGCCACGGATGCCGGAGCTGACGCGGGGGCCGGGGAACGGGCGGGCGGCGCGAGGGTCGTTCCAGGTGGTGGAGGTGACAGGGCCGTCGATGGTGCCCACGCTCTACCACGGCGACTGGCTGCTCGTGCAGCACGGGGCGCCGGTGCGCCCGGGGGACGTGGTGATCCTGCGTCACCCGTTCCAGCAGGACCTGCTGGTGGTGAAGCGGGCCGCCGAGCGGCGCGGCGGCGGCTGGTGGGTGCTCGGCGACAACTCGTTCGCGGGCGGGGACAGCACGGACTACGGGGCCGTGCCCGAGGAGCTCGTACTGGCCCGGGTGCGGGCCCGCTACCGGCCGCTGAGGAAGGATCAGCGCTCGGTGCTCGGGGTGCTCGGCTGGGTGGTGGGCGCGCTGCGTCCCGTGTCCTCCCCGGATCGTTCCGTCTCCAGGCGTTTGCGGGCGCGGTAGGCCGCCACGTTGGCCCGGGTCGCGCAGCGGTCCGAGCAGTAGCGCCGTGAGCGGTTGGTGGACGTGTCGAGGTAGGCGTTGCGGCAGGGTGCCGCCTCGCACAGGCCCAGCCGGTCCACGCCGTGCGAGGTGAGGTGGAAGGCGAGGCCCATCGCCGCGATCGCGGCGAATCCGGCCGTCGCGTTCGACGGATGGTCGGCCAGATGCATGTGCCAGTCCGGCTTGCCGTCCGCGTCGCGGGTGTCGTGACCGGAGACCTGGGGGCTCACCGGGAACTCCAGCAGCAGCGAGTTGAGCAGGTCCACCGCCAGCGTCTCGTCGCCGTCGTCCGCCGCCTGGAAGACCGCCCGGAGCCGGGCCCGTACGGACCGGAAGCGGGTCACGTCCGCGTCGGTCGCGCGGCGGGCCGCCTGTGCGTTGGCGCCGAAGAGGTCACGTACGGACTCGACCGTGGTGAGGGAGTCCTTGTTGCGGGCCGGCTCCTCGGTGTTGACCAGACGCACGGCGTAGTCCGAGTAATAGGCCAGTTCCACTTGTAGTCCTTACGGCGTCGGTCTATGGTCGATGTGCGGCCAGTGTAATGGGTGGTCGCCATCATTGGGTATTACTTGGAGGTTCGGGTGACGGAGACGGCGACGGGCGCCGACTGGCAGTCCTGGCAGCAGAGCTGGGACCGCCAGCAGGAGTGGTACATGCCGGACCGCGAGGAGCGGTTCCGGGTGATGCTGGACATGGTCGAGGCCCTGGTGGGGCCCGAGCCGAGGGTCCTCGACCTGGCGTGCGGTACGGGAAGTATCACGGACCGGCTCCTCACGCGGTTCCCGAACGCGACCAGCGTCGGCGTCGACCTCGACCCCGCACTCCTCGCGATCGCCCGCGGCACCTTCGACGGCGACGGCCGGGTCACCTTCGTCACCGCCGACCTCAAGGACCCCGACTGGCCCACGCTGCTCCCTCACACCTCGTACGACGCCGTCCTCACCGCCACGGCCCTGCACTGGCTGCACAGCGAGCCGCTCACCGCGCTCTACGGGCAGATCGGGCGGCTGGTCCGGGACGGCGGGGTGTTCATGAACGCCGACCACATGATCGACACCGACACCCCCCGCATCAACGCGGCCGAGCAAGCCCACCGGCACGCAGCCAGGGACCGTGCCCGGGCCGCCGGCGCGCTCGACTGGGCCCAGTGGTGGGTCCTCGCCGCCGAGGACCCGGTCCTCGCGGCACCGACCGCCGAGCGCTTCAGGATCTACGGCGAACACGCGGACGGCGACATGCCCTCCCCGCGGTGGCACGCCCGCACCCTCCGTGAGGCGGGCTTCGGGGAGGCGCGCCCGGTCTGGTCCTCGCCGTCGGACAGCCTGGTGCTTGCGGTGAAGTGAGGTAGGGCGCACGAAGCGGAGGCGGGAGAGGGGCGGCCACCGCCGCCCCACAACCCCGTCCCGCCGGAGCAGCAAACAGCCAACACACCCCGCCCCCGGGTAGGGTGTTACGGGGCCCCGACCCCGGCCGG
>NZ_JBHXRD010000012.1:204922-206448 GCF_042717325.1 Streptomyces sp. NPDC058637
TTATTTTTTTAACACCCCCCGGGCGGGGTGTTGGGGGTGATGGGGGGTGGGCCCCCCCACGGGGCGGGGGGTGGGGGGCGCCCCCGCCCCCCCCTCCCCCGCGTCCGGCCGTCGCTGCAACCTGCCACCCGCCCCGGCGCACTGGAAGGGTGAGACGGTCCGCGTCCGCGGGCCGGGAGAGGGGGTGGTGACGATGCGGACCGATGACGACGCCGCGCTGTACGCCTTCGTCGAGGACCGGCGCACCGCGCTGTACCGCAGCGCCTACCTGCTGTGCGGCGACCGGCACGAGGCCGACGACCTGGTCCAGACGACGCTGGTGAAGGTCGTCCTCGGCGGGAGGCGTCACGGGCGGCTCGACAACATCGAGGCGTACGCGCGCAAGACCCTGGTGAACACCTTCATCGCGGGCCGCCGCAGATTCTGGCGGCGCGAGCAGGCGTACGGAGAACTGCCCGACCACGCGGGCACTCCGGCCGACACGGACACCGGCCTCATGGTCCGGGCGGCACTCGCCCGGCTCACGGCCAGGCAGCGTGCCGTGCTGGTGCTGCGCTACTGGGAGGACCTGAGCGTCGAGGCCACGGCCGAGCTGCTCGGGATGCGGGAGAACACGGTCAAGAGCCACACGGCTCGGGGGTTGGCGGCGCTGCGCGCCGAAATGGCGGAGGAACTCGTATGAACGACGTGCACGAACTGCTGGAGCGGGCCACCGAGGGGGCGGGCCGTCCGGCCGTCTCCACCGAGGCGGTGTACGCCCGGGCCGCCAGGGTCCGGTACAGGCGCCGCGCCGTCGTGTCGGCCGCCGCGCTCGCGGTCGTCGCGGCCGGAGCCGTCACGCTGCCCGGGTTCGCGGCCGGGCCGGAGACGGAGCGGTCCTCGGTGGCCTCGGCGCCGGCGGGGCAGGCCGACAGGGCGGGGAAGGCGGAGCGGCTGGCGGCGCTCCTCCCGGCCGGGGTGGGAGACATCGAACAGGTCTCCCTGGCCGCCCTGATCAAGCAGGCGAAACCCGAGCAGGACCACACGGAGTACGTGGGCCCGCTGGACGGGCAGTACGCGGTCCGCAGGGACGGCGGGGTCGGCTATCTCGTCCTGCTGCTGATGGATGCCCCGCAGGTCACCGAGAAGTTCGGCGGATCCCCCGTGGGTGACCTCTGCGAGCCACAGGGACACGACCTGCGCCGATCCGACTGCGTGCACGAGGAACTGCCGGACGGCAGCGCGCTGACGATCTGGAGCGACTCGATGGAGTACGGAGACGGCGGTACGCCGCAGTGGGGCCCCGAGCTGATCGGACGGCTCGAACTGAAGGACGGATCGCTGCTCGCGGCCCGCTCCAGCACGGGTTACACCGGCGACCGGTCCCAGGGGCCGCTGCTCAAGAGCCCCCCGATCGGCCGGGAGCAGCTGCGCACGCTCCTGCTGAGTCCGGAACTCCTGCCGGAGAAGTAGGGGCACACATACGGAAGGGGGGGGGGGGGCGGGGGCCGGACCCCCCCGCACCCGACCAAGGGGGTATAAAAAAA
>NZ_JBHXRD010000012.1:206458-230665 GCF_042717325.1 Streptomyces sp. NPDC058637
CCCCGCCTCCCGCCCGCACCCCCCCCCCCCCCCCCCCCTCGCCCCCGAACCCCCGCCTAATACCCTGCCCCACCCACCCGGGCCGCCCGCCCGCCCCCCCCCCCCCCCCCCCCCTTCTCCGTACCGCCGAGGGTCTACAGCACCTTGGACAGGAAGGACTTCGTCCGGTCGTGCTGCGGGTTGGTCAGTACGTCGCGCGGGTGGCCCGACTCGACCACGACACCGTCGTCCATGAAGACGAGGGCGTCTCCGACCTCGCGGGCGAAGCCCATCTCATGGGTGACGACGATCATCGTCATGCCGTCCTCGGCCAGCCCGCGCATGACGTCCAGGACGTCGCCGACCAGCTCCGGGTCGAGCGCCGACGTCGGCTCGTCGAAGAGCATCAGCTTCGGCTCCATGGCCAGGGCGCGGGCGATGGCCACCCGCTGCTGCTGTCCACCGGAGAGCTGGGTCGGGTAGTTCTTCGCCTTGTCGGACAGGCCGACCCGGTCCAGGAGCTGCTCGGCGCGGGCCCGGGCGACGGCCTTCGCCTCGCCCTTGACCTGGATCGGGGCCTCCATGACGTTCTCGAGGGCCGTCATGTGCGGGAACAGGTTGAAGCGCTGGAAGACCATGCCGATGTCCCGGCGCTGCAGCGCGACCTCGCTGTCCTTGAGCTCGTAGAGCTTGTCGCCCTTCTGCCGGTAGCCGACCAGGTCGCCGTCGACGTACAGCCGCCCGGCGTTGATCTGCTCCAGGTGGTTGATGCACCGCAGGAACGTCGACTTGCCGGAACCGGACGGGCCGATCAGGCAGAAGACCTCACGCGGGGCGACCTCCAGGTCTATGCCCTTGAGGATGTGCGCGGCGCCGAAGGACTTGTGTACGCCCTCGGCCTTCACCATGGCGGTCATGCGGAAACACCCCCCGAGGGACGGTTGCTGAAGGCGGCGAGGTTGACCTTGACCCGCTGCCAGGGGGTGAGCGGAAGGCTGCGCAGGCTGCCCCGGGCGTAGCGGCGCTCCAGGTAGTACTGGCCCACGCTGAACACACTGGTCATCACGATGTACCAGATGGAGGCGACGAAGAGCATCTCCATCACCGCGTACGAGGTGGAGCCGATCTGCGAGGTGGAGCGCAGCAGCTCGTTGTACGTGACGGCGTACACCAGCGACGAGGTCTTCAGCATGTTGATGAACTCGTTGCCGGTCGGCGGGATGATCACCCGCAGCGCCTGCGGGAGCACCACACGTCGCATGGTCTTCGCCTGGGTCATGCCCAGCGCGTGCGAGGCCTCGGTCTGGCCCTCGTCCACCGACTGGATGCCCGCGCGGACGATCTCCGCCATGTACGCGGCCTCGTTCAGCGCGAGTCCCAGCAGGGCGCACATGAACGGGGTCATCACGTCGGTCATCTCGTCCTTGTAGACGAACGGGATGTTGAGGACCGGGAAGATCAGCGCCAGGTTGAACCAGAGGAGCAGCTGCACGTAGACCGGGGTGCCGCGGAAGAACCAGATGTAGAGCCAGGCGACCCAGCTGGTCACCGGGTTCCTCGACAGGCGCATGACGGCGAGGACCACGCCCAGGACCACGCCGAGTGCCATCGCCAGCACGCTGATCAGCAGCGTGCGGCCGGCTCCGGCCAGGACGGTGTCGTCGAACACCTTGTCCTGGACCGCCTGCCACTGGATGTTGCCCTGCGAGAAGGCGTACACGAGGCCGACGAGCAGCCCCACGACGACCACGCCGCTGATCCAGCGGCCGTAGTGGCGTACGGGAATGGCCTTGATGGTCTCCGGTGCGACGGTGGTGGCCTTGGAGACGGATGCCACGGCGGCCGATGGGCCGCCGGGCACCTTGTCGAACTTGTCAGTCACGGTGACTGCCCTTCGGTGGTGCGCCGGTCACTTGCCGCCGTTGATGGCGGCCTTGTCGATCGCTCCGGTGCCGGCGCCCCACTTGTCGAGCACCTTCTGGTAGGAGCCGTCGGCGATGATCGCGTCGACGGCCTCCTTGAGCACGTCACGCAGTTCGGTGTTGTCCTTGTTCACGGCGATGCCGAAGGGGCCGGCGTCGACCTGCTCACCGACGACCTCGAAGTCGTTGCCGCCACCGGCCTTGCGGGCCAGGTCGACCGCGACCGGGTAGTCGTTGACACCGGCGACGGCGCCGCCCGACTTCACGCGGGTCTGGGCCTCGGTGTCGTTCTCGAAGGACTCGATCGTGATGGCCTTCTCGCCGCCGTCCTCGCAGGCCGCGGACTGCTTCTTCAGCGCCTCTTCGTACGTGGTGCCGCGCTGGACCGCCGCGACCTTGCCGCACAGGTCCTCGATGGACTTGATGCCCTCGGGGTTGCTCTTCTTGGTGTAGACGGCGGTGCCGGCCAGGAAGTAGTCGACGAAGTCGACGCCCTTGCCGAGCTTCTTGCCCTTGTCGTCCAGGCCCTCCTGACGCTGCTTGTTGTCCGTGATGGACGACATGGCGATGTCGTGGCGGCCGGTGTTCAGGGCGGTGATCAGGCCGTCGAAGGAGCCGGAGGTGAACTCGAACTTCACACCCAGCTGCTTGCCGAGGGCCTCGGCGATGTCGGGGTCGACACCGACGATCTTGCCGTTCTCGACGGACTCCATCGGGGCGTACTCGGCGTTCGTGCCGACCTTGATGACACCGGACTTCTGGTACTTCGCCGGGAGCTTGTCGAAGAGCGGGGCGCCGTTCGTGGACGCGGTGTCGCCGCCGGTCTTCGTCGACCCGCTCTCGGTCTGGTCGCCGCAGGCGGTCAGCAGCAGGGTGCCCGCGACCGCGACTGCGCAGACCGCGGCAATCCGGGACTTCGCGGTCTTACGACAGATCGTGCTTGCGGTCATGATCGGAATCCTCCGGCGGTGAGGGGAAGCTGGTCAGGTGGGTCCGCACGGACCTTCGAGTGTTGCCACCTTGTGTGATTAGGGCATCTTGCCATTCGGACTAGCCCAATCAGGGGCCACGGCATGTCAAAATCGGGTAACGGGCGACCCCCGATCCCCAACGGGCCGGTACTGCAAGGCCGGACCATCTGTTGGAATTCAAGCCTTCCTCCGGAGAATCTCCGGTGCATCTCGACCCGCGGACGACCTTTATGCCTCTTAGTGGACTTGTCAGAATATTCAGCTATGAGTCATGTCACCGCGTCGATATGGACTCGTCCGAGGCGCGGTCCGTCGGGTAAAAAAGACCTTTACACCCCTCATCAGGGGCTCAGGGCGCGTGTGCGGCGCGCCCGCGCGTACGTGCATCCCCTGCGGGGCGGGCCAACCCGTTCAGTGCCGGGAACGTACGCGGTGCCCGCCCACCCCTCCTCAACCAGGAGTGGCCACCCTCAAACGATGAAGACTTAAGGGGTCAACACAATGGCAGCGGAGATCGTCAATCCTCGCAGCGACAGCAAGACGCACGGTGCGGCAGGTGCGGATGACATCAGCGGTGCGGACGAGCCCTTCGATCCGGCGTTCGCCCTCCACCGCGGCGGGAAGATGGCCGTGCAGGCCACCGTCCCGATCAGGGACAAGGACGACCTGTCCCTCGCGTACACGCCCGGCGTGGCCAAGGTGTGCAGCGCCATCGCCGAGAACCCCGAGCTCGTCCACGACTACACCTGGAAGTCGCAGGTCGTGGCCGTCGTGACGGACGGCACCGCCGTGCTGGGCCTGGGGGACATCGGTCCCGAGGCGTCCCTCCCGGTGATGGAGGGCAAGGCGATCCTCTTCAAGCAGTTCGGGGGTGTGGACGCGGTGCCGATCGCACTCGCCACGACCGACGTGGACGAGATCGTCGAGACCGTCGTGCGGCTGGCGCCCTCCTTCGGCGGCGTCAACCTGGAGGACATCTCGGCACCCCGGTGCTTCGAGGTCGAGCGCCGGCTCCAGGAGCGGCTCGACATCCCGGTCTTCCACGACGACCAGCACGGCACGGCCGTCGTGACGCTCGCGGCCCTGCGCAACGCGGCGAAGCTGTCCGGCCGCACGCTCGGTGATCTGCGCGGTGTCATCTCCGGTGCCGGTGCGGCCGGTGTGGCCATCGCGAAGTTCCTGCTGGAGGCGGGCATCGGTGACATCGCCGTCGCCGACCGCAAGGGCATCGTCAGCCGGGACCGCGACGACCTGACGGACGTCAAGCGCGAACTGGCGGAGCTCACGAACAGGGCGGACATCTCCGGTCCGCTGGCGACGGCCCTCGCGGGCGCCGACGTGTTCATCGGTGTCTCCGGCGGTACCGTTCCCGAGCCGGCCGTCGCCTCGATGGCGCCCGGCGCGTTCGTGTTCGCCATGGCCAATCCGAACCCCGAGGTCCATCCCGATGTCGCGCACAAGTACGCGGCCGTGGTGGCGACCGGGCGGTCGGACTACCCCAACCAGATCAACAACGTGCTGGCGTTCCCCGGCATCTTCGCCGGTGCCCTGCAGGTCCGGGCCTCCCGGATCACCGAGGGCATGAAGATCGCCGCGGCGAACGCGCTGGCGGACGTGGTCGGGGACGAGCTGGCCGCGGACTACGTGATCCCGTCGCCGTTCGACGAGCGGGTCGCTCCGGCCGTCACCGCGGCGGTGGCCGCGGCCGCGCGGGCCGAGGGCGTGGCACGGCGCTGATGCCGGGGGTGGGGCGGTGACGGGGGCGGCAGGTCCGGCCCCGTCACCGCCCCTTTCCCTGTCCGGGGATCCCGGCGGCGTGCGTACGCTGCCGCTGCGGCGTGTGTCACACCGTCGGACGGTTACGTCACGGGGCGTCACGGCCTATCGTCATGGCCATGTTCGCCGCCTATGCCGCACGTATCGACCGTGACCAGCCCCTCGACGGCCTTGAGCTGGGCGAACGCCCGGCGCCCGGAGTGCGACCCGGCTGGACCACCGTCCAGGTCAGGGCCGCCTCCCTCAACCATCACGACCTCTGGTCGCTGCGCGGTGTGGGCCTCGGCGAGGACAAGCTGCCCATGATCCTCGGCTGCGACGCCGCGGGGATCGACCAGGACGGAAACGAGGTCGTCCTGCACTCCGTCATCGGACAGACGGGGCACGGGGTCGGCCCGGACGAGCCGCGGTCCATCCTCACCGAGCGCTACCAGGGCACCTTCGCCGAGCTGGTCACCGTTCCCAGCTGGAACGTGCTGCCCAAACCGAAGGAGCTCACCTTCGAACAGGCGGCCTGCCTGCCGACCGCCTGGCTCACCGCGTACCGGATGCTGTTCACCAACGCGGGGGTGCGCCCCGGCGACTCGGTCCTCGTGCAGGGGGCCGGCGGCGGGGTCGCCACCGCCGCGATCGTGCTCGGCAAGGCCGCCGGGCTCCGGATGTTCGCGACCAGCAGGGACGAGGCCAAGCGCAGGCGCGCGGTGGAACTGGGTGCCGTCGAGGCGTACGAGTCCGGGGCGCGGCTGCCGCAGCGCGTCGATGCCGTCATCGAGACCGTCGGGGCCGCCACCTGGTCCCACTCGGTGAAGTCGCTGCGGCCCGGGGGCACGCTGGTCATCTCCGGAGCCACCAGCGGCGACCGTCCCTCGCACGCCGAACTGACCCGGATCTTCTTCCTCGAACTCAAGGTCGTCGGTTCCACGATGGGGTCCAAGGACGAGCTGGAGGACCTGCTGGCCTTCTGCGCGGCCACCGGTGTCCGGCCCGTCATCGACGGGACGCTGCCGCTGGACAGGGCCCGCGAAGGATTCGAACGGCTCGCCGCCGGGGACCTCTTCGGGAAGATCGTGCTCACCGTCTCGTGACGCCCCCGCCGGAACTGCGGACTCCCGAAGGGCTGTTGCTGCGTCCCTGGCGGCCGTCCGACGCCCCGGCCGTGCTCCGGGCCTTCGGACCTGCCGAGATGGCCCGCCAGGCGGGCCGCGCCGTCACCAGTCGGGCCGAGGCGCTGGAGTGGATCACCGAACGGGACGCGGCCAGGACGGCGGGCACCGGATATGCGTGGGCCGTCGTCAGGGACGGTGCGGCACTCGGCTGCGTGGCCGTGACCGCGGTGAACCATGTCCACGGCACCGGCTGGATCTCCTACTGGACCACCGAGGCCGCGCGCGGCGCGGGGGTGGCGGCGGCTGGGGTGCGGGCACTGGCGCGCTGGGCCTTCGACGACCTGGTGCTGTACCGACTGGAGCTCGGCCACCGGACGAACAACCCGGCCTCCTGTGCGGTGGCCCGCAGGGCCGGCTTCGCGGCGGAGGGCATCGAGCGGGGGAAGCTCCGCTACGGGGACACGCGGTACGACGTGGAGCGCCACGCCCGTCTGGCCACCGATCCTGTCAACATTGGTTGACACGTGGGCATGTGTCAACGTAGATTGACGTCATGACCGAAGCAACGGATCTCGCCGCACGCGCCGGTGACCGTGACCCGCGCGTCGGGCTGCGGGCGGTCGCCGCGCTGCGGCGGCTGCTGGAACAACTCGAAGCAATACAGGTCAGGAGCGCCCGCGTCCAGGGGTGGTCGTGGCAGGAAATCGCTGCCGAGCTGGGTGTCAGCCGGCAGGCCGTGCACAAGAAGTACGGGAGGCATTGATGTTCGAGCGATTCACCAAGGGTGCCCGGGCCGCGGTCACGGGCGCGGCGGCCCACGCCGAGCGGGCCGGGGCGGACTCGGTCACCGAGGAACATCTGCTGCTCTCGCTGCTGGACCAGGAGGGCGGCCGGTCCTCCTTCGCCGTCACCGCCCTGGGCCTCACCGACCGCCGCACCTCGATGGAGGCCTCGCTCACCGAGGCCCGGCGTCGCGGAGGACTCACCAAGGCGGACGAGGCGGCGTTGGCCGGTATCGGCATCGACGTCACCGAGATCGTCGCCAAGGTCGAGGGCGCGCACGGGGAGGGCGCTCTGGCGGGCGCCCGAGCGGGCCGCCGGAGGCGGTCGGGACACCGCGCGTTCACGACCGGCGCGAAGGGCATCCTGGAGAAGTCCCTGCGCGTCGCCCTCGGCCGCGGTGACCGCTTCATCGGCGAGGAACATCTCCTGCTGGCCCTGACCGCCTGCCCGGGCGTGGTCGCGGACGTGCTCGCGGAACACGGTGCGACGTATACGACCGTGGAGCGGGCGTTGTACGGAGCCGGAGGGGAGGGCCAGGCCAGGGCGAGCTGATCCGCCCGGCGGTCGGTCGGGCGCCTGGTCGATCAGTTCCGGCGGTCGGTCGGGCCGATCCCGATCATTCGGTCGGTCGGCGGTGAGCTGATCCGTCCGGCAGTTGGGTGCCGGACCCGCCCGGCCATGGGGCGATCCGTCCCGGCGGCAGCCGGGTGGGGCCGATCCGCCGCAGGACCGGGGCGCCGAACCTCAGCCCCGCCATGGGGACACCCTCGGCCCAGGGGCGGGGGCAGCCCGGCTCGGGCCGGGGCGGACCAGCCGGGGGGAAGCGGTCGATCCACCCGGCCGCACGGGCGGCCCACCCTGGTTCGGGTGGAGCCGATCCCTTCGGCGGGGCAGGCGGCCCGGGATGGCGAACGGCAACCCCGGCTCCCCCGCCTCGCTCCGAGGCCGGCGGACCCGTTGCCCCGGACCGCACGACCAACGGGCGACGGGGCCGGATGTATGACGGGACCGCGCCGACGTCGGGACCGCGCGGGCAGCGGGAGACCGCACAGGCAAGGGGACCGCACGGGCAACGCGCCGTCAGGCCCTCTTCGGCGTCGTGCCGCCCTTCGCCGCGTCACCGGATCCCCGCAGCAGGCGGTCCAGCTGGGTCGCCGCCGTGGCCAGGTGGTGCCGGGCATCCGTCAGCTGGGTCTCGGTGACACCGCGGTCCCGCGCCGCGTCCCGGACGTCGTCGCGGAAGCGGTCCAGCAGCCGGTCGAGATCCCGGGCCGGATCGCCCGTGGACGCCGTGTCCGCCGCCCACTCGACGTCCGGGGCCGCAGGATCGGGCCTGGTGTACGAAGGCCAGCTGCCGGTCCTGGCGAAGCCACCGAGCTGGCCCGTGATCTCGGCCAGCCCCTCCCGCACCCCCGTGGGCCAGTCCCCGCGCGCGAAATGCTCCTGCACCTGGCGCGCCGCGTTCTGCATCTGCTCACGCGCCTTCTCATGTGCCTCCTGGGCCTGGCGGCGGGCCTGCTCGGCGTCCTCACGGGCGCGGCGGGACTCGTCCTTCGCCCGGCGGGCCTGCTCCTTCCATTCCTGCTTGGCCTTGCGCAGCTCCTCCTTCGCCGTGCGCCACGCCTCGCTGTCCCCCAGGTCGGATTCCCAGCCGCTCTTCGCGGTGCTTCCGCTGTGACGGGATTCCGAGGCCGCCGCCCGCATCTCGCTGCGCAGCTTGCCCGCCGCGCCGCGTACGTCGTCGCGGATCTCGGCGGCCAGCTCGGACACCGACTCGCGGATCTCCAGCTCCAGATCGGCCAGCTCGCCGCCCCGGCCCGCCAGCTCGGCCCGCCCGGCGTCGGTGATCGAGTAGACCTTGCGGCCCCCCTCGGTGGCGTGCGTGACCAGGCCCTCGGCCTCCAGCTTCGCCAGGCGGGGATACACGGTGCCGGCCGACGGGGCGTAAAGGCCCTGGAAACGCTCCTCCAGGAGCCGGATCACCTCGTAGCCGTGGCGCGGGGCCTCGTCCAGCAGCTTGAGGAGATACAGACGCAGGCGTCCATGGGCGAATACGGGAGGCATGTCAGAGCACCTTTCCGGTTGATTCGGCGGCGTGCGGGTCGTCCTCCGCCGGTGGGCGGCGCAGCAGCGCGATCGAGCCGGAGACGGTCGTCGCCCTCAGCTTCCCCGTGCCCGCGCCGAGCGTGCCCGTGATCTTCTTCGCGCCCCACTGGCCGCCGACCCGCAGATCCTCGAACGCGTTGGAGACCGCACCGCTCGCGGTGTTCGCCTCGACCTTCGCGTCGGCCGGGTGCGGCAGCCGGATGGCGATCTCGCCGGAGACCGTGGTCAGCCGGATGTCGGTCGGCTTCGGGGACGTGTCGAGGTCCAGCACCATGTGGCCGCTGACGGACTCCGCCCGCACCGACGTGCCCGCGCCGTCGACGACCGTCAGATCGCCCGACACCGACTGGAAGTGGAGGTCACCGGTGACGGCCTGGGCCTCCAGGCTTCCGGCGACGGTCTCCGCCCTGACCACGCCCGAGAGCCCCACCAGGGTGGTGTCGCCCGTGATGCCGCGCAGCTCCGTACGCCCGCGAATCCCCGAGACGACGGCCCCGGCGCCGATCACGCCGACCTCCACCGTCGACCCGGCCGGCACGGCCAGTGAGACGACGGCACTCCGGCGCGGACTTTTGCGGTCGAGCCAGGTGAGGAACCCCTTCCAGGGCAGGTCCTCGTAGGCGACGGTGAGGGTTCCGTCCCGCTGGGTCACGATCAGGGGCGGGCCCTCGACCTCGGAGACCTCCAGCCGGGCGCTCGGCTCGTCGGTGCCGACGACATTGACCGTGCCGTTGACGACGCGCACGTTGAGCGCCGTCACGGGAATGTCGAAGGTGAGTTTCTGGGGTTCGGCGACGGTCCATGTGGACTCGGGCATGCGATCCGACCTCCGGGACGGCGTGGGCACGACGCAACATATCGCGTCTTGTGAGAACACGATATATCGCGGTTCGGAGAAGTCAAGGGGGGTGTGGACGAGGGGTCGAGGGCAATCGAAACCCGCCATATCCGGGCGAATTGCCCTAGCGTGTGCACCATGACCGCGACTTCCGTGGGTGCTCTGCTGCTGTGCCGGGCCGACCCCGAGACCGTACGGCCCCTCGCCCGTCTGCTGCAGGAGCGCATGCTGCTGATCCCGGCCGGGGACGGCTGGAGCGCCCTCGTTCCCGAGGGGAAGCCCTGGCGCCACGACGGCCACGACGGCAACGGCGGCGCGGGCCACGGTGAAGCGGCGGGTCGCGAGGGCGCCGAGCCCGTCGACCGGGTCCTCGGTGGCTGGGCCACCGCGCTCGCGGTGGGATCGGCCTGGCCGGTGCTCGCGCTGTGGTGGGACGGCGAACGGTCCGGATTCACGCTCGCCACGGGCTTCCGCCGTCCGGTCGGCTACATCTGGCTGGCGGACGGCACCCCGGCCGGTGAGGACGAGGCCATGCGCACGTTCGCCACCCGGCTGGGTCTCGACCCGGTCCTCGATGTGCAGGCCCTGGAGGCCCTCACCCGGGATGACCCGGAGGCGGACGCCGACGCGCGGCTGCGCGGACTGCTGGCCGTCCTCACCCGCACCGGGGTGTTCCTCCCGCCCGGCCTCACCCCCGGCGAACCGGCCGACCGGCTGGGCGCCACCGCCGGTGCGCACCGGGAAGCGGAACTGATCGAGTGGGCCGGCTGGCGCGATGCCGTGCGGCTGGAACTCGACGCGGTGGAGAGCGGCAGCCTCGGCCCCTGGATGCTCGGTCCACGCGCCCGTGCGGTGGCCGCGACGCAGGTCGCCGTAGGGCTGCCGCTCACCCTGTGGGGGGCCCGCCGACACAGCGGGGGCTGGATCGCGGCGGGCCTGGTCCTGCTGGCGCAGGGTGCGCTGGGGCTCGCGTACAACCGGTTCAGGCGCGAAGCGGAGGGCGCGCTGCGGTCCGGGCGGTGACTACTCGTCCTCGTCCTCGTCGTCCAGTCGGGCCAGCCACGTCGCCAGGCGCTCGACGGGCACCTCGAAGTCGGGGTTGAGGTCGACGAACGTACGCAGCTGCTCGGCGAGCCACTCGAAGGTGACCTCCTCCTCGCCGCGCCGCTTCTCCAGTTCCTCGATGCCACGGTCCGTGAAATACATGCCTGCGCTCGCTCCGGGTGGGGACGGTAGTCGTTCCCCGCCAGGGTAGGGCGTTCGCCCCGCGGCCGTGCAGGGCAGAACACCCGGAGCAGGCGTACCGCAGGTGATGTCATGCTCCATGAGCCCCACACCGCCCGCGGACTCCCGCTAATCTGCGACGAGTTGGGCAACGGGGGGTGTCATGGGTGACAGCGCGGCCCGGATCACGCGCATCGAGATGCCGGACGGTACGCCGGTCTGGGCGCGGATATCCGGCGCGGAGGAACTGGGGGAGCCCGCGGGCGGGCCGACCTACACGGACATCGGGTACGAGGACCTGACCGAACGGATCCAGGCCAGGGTGGAGAGCCTCACGGGCGTCGTCACGAGCGTCGCCCGCTCGCTCGCCGAACCGCTGCGCGCGGTGCGCCCCGACGAGGTCAGCGTGGAATTCGGCATCGAGCTCACGGCCAAGGCCGGCAAGGTCGTCGGGCTCCTCGCGGACGGCGAGGCCAAGGGCGCGATCAAGGTCACTCTCACCTGGTCCGGCGGTGGACCGCCCGACGCCGTCCCGCCGCCGCCCGACGCCGTCCCGCCGCCGGCCACCGCCGTCCCGCCGCCCGCCACCGCCGTCCCGCCGCCCGCCACTCCGCACCTCACCGCCGCATCTCCTCCCGCCGCACCACAGCCCCCCTCCACCCCGCCGCCTCCCACCTCGCCACCCGTCACCACGCCCCCGGACGGCGCTCCGCCGGGCGGGCCGTCCGCTGGGGCTTCCACCGGCGCACCGGCGCATCCCCACGGCGGTGGGGCGCCCGGCGGCGGCGGCTCGTGACGCAGCCCGCCGGCGGGGGCGCAGAGGGCGGACGGGACCGGACGACCCTTGCCCTGATGGGCCTCGTGAGGGAGGCGACGGTACGCATCCATCGGCCGGAGCCCGGGTATGTCCCAGACGGATCCGACACGGGCTTTCTCGGCAGCGGCTTCTTCATCGCACCCAGCTGGGTCCTCACATGCGCCCATGTGGCGTCTCAGGGGGAGGGGGGTGGGGTGAGCGTGGTGTTCAGGCCGGATCGGCACAGCGCCGCGGAGAGGGCCGTCGCGGGCACGGTCGTCGCGACACTGCCAGAGACCGGTCCGGGCGGCGGCCCGCGGGCACCCGGCTGGCCGGCCCCCGACCTGGCCCTGATCCGCCTGCTGGAACCGGCCGAGCACGCGTGCGTCTACGTCACGGAGCGGCCCGCCGCGATGCTCCCGGGCAGCAGGGTCCACTACGTGGGCTGGACCGGCCCGAGGGGCGGCAGGCCGGCCGCGGTCAGCGGCGACTGCACGGTCAAGGGCATGTTCGGCGGGCCGGCCGACGACGGGCAGCAGATCCGGCTGGGCGGCGACTGGATGGAGGCCGGCATGTCCGGCGGCCCGGTGGTCGACCTCGCCCGCGGCGAGGTGGTCGGCGTCCTCAAGTCACGGATGGAGGGCGAACAGGGCGGCACCGCGGTCGGCATCGAACGACTGCGGACCCTCCCCGTCCAGGCCGGCGCCGAGGACCGGCGGGCCGACCCGTACCACGCGGTGTTCCACGCGCACGACCGGCACCACGCCGACCGGCACGACAGCACGGCCGGTACCGAGCGGACCTGGGTCGACGCCCAGAGCGAGCTCGCGCCGGGCCCCGGGCGCACGCTCAGCCCGCGGCAGCGCATCGTCCTGCTGGGGCGGCTCGCGGACATCCCGCCCCCGGTCAGCACACGCGCCCTGCTCGACCTCCTGGACGGTCTGCCGGACGTCTACGCCGGTGACCACCGCCCCGCCCCGCGCGGCTGGCGCGACGGCCTCGCCGCCCTGTACGAGGTGCGCGACGGCGAGCGTGCGCTCGAACTGGTCCTGCGCTACTGCATGGCCGTCATCTCCGCCGACCGCCCCTACGAGGCCCCGGGCACCGCGGACGCCACGCAGGCCCTCTGGGAGTGGGTGCGCCGGACCGCCGACGACCACCTCTCCCGCAGCTTCCGCAAGGAGCTCGACCTGGTCTGGAGCGCGGGCCCGGGCCGCCCGGTCCCCGGGCACCGCACACCGCCAGGGCGGCCCGGAGCGGGCCCGGGGGCGGCGGGGCGGTCCTTCGTCCTGCTGTCGCTGGAGCTGCGCGGCTGGGAGCAGGGACGCTACGACTGGCGGATCGCCGTCGGCGAGAGCGACGGCGACTTCCGCCCGGTGGCGGAGGACGCCCACGGCACAGCGCTGGCCGACCTGCCGTCCCGGCTGGCCGCTCCGCTGGCCGAGGCCTTCCGGTGCTGCGACGAACCGGACAGTCCGGCCGTTCTCCAGGTGGCCACCGGCCGGGCACTGTTGAATCTGGACGTGGACAAGTGGTGCCTGACGCCGTACGAACCACCGCTCGGTGTCGTGCGCCCCGTGGTCCTCAGGTGCGCCGACCAGGAGCCGTACGACGAGGAGTGGTCCGCGAAGGAGCGGAAGGTCCGCTGGAACCGCACGGCGGCGGGCCCGATGCGCGGCGAGGTGGCCGACTGCGTGGGCGGCATCCGGGTACGCGTTCCTGATACGGGTGAACTCCGTACGCCGGCGATCGAGACGGTCCCGCTGCTCTGCCAGTACGGCGGCCACCCCCCGGCGGAGGCCCTGGCCGGCCTCGGGCGGGTGATGAGCGCGGGATACGGCGTGGTGCTGTGGCGCAGGCGCGCGGGGCAGGCCGG
The DNA here is from genome assembly GCF_042717325.1 of Streptomyces sp. NPDC058637. Classification (NCBI taxonomy): domain Bacteria; kingdom Bacillati; phylum Actinomycetota; class Actinomycetes; order Kitasatosporales; family Streptomycetaceae; genus Streptomyces; species Streptomyces sp. NPDC058637. Next base: position 219,836 of record NZ_JBHXRD010000012.1, read on the forward strand.
GGCCGTCTGCACGGAGTTCCACCGGCGGGCCGCCGACACGGTGACGCAGGCCGGTGCGAGCGACCGGCTTCCCTACGCCATCCACGAGCTGAGGAAATCGGTGCGGGCGGGCCGTATCGAGACGTACTGGTCCGACAGCGTCGCCCTGCTCTACGACGACCCGCACCATCCGCTGCCCGGCTCAGGGCAGCTCCTGGAGGCGCCATGACGGGAGGAACGCCATGAGTGAACCGAGTGAGTGGCTCATCTACCGAGGGGCCGGCGAACCGCACGAGGGGATCGGGCGCCTGCCCTCGCCGCCGCCCTGGCGGGACTTCGCGAACCGTGCCGATCCGCCACCCGGCGGCGCCGAGGAGACCGACGGCTCCGCCGACCGCCGGCTGGGCAGCCACCGGCACCTCGCCGAGCTGCACCGGCCGGGCGCCGAGGAGCTGGAGATGATCAACGCCGCGCTCTACCTCAGACGGCCGCTGCTCGTCACCGGCAGCCCGGGTGCCGGAAAGAGCACCCTGGCGCACTCGGTGGCCCATGAGCTCGGTCTCGGCAGGGTCCTGCGCTGGCCGGTGGTCAGCCGATCCACCCTGCTCGACGGGCTGTACCACTACGACGCCATCGCACGGCTCCAGGACGTGCAGATCGCCGCGCACGGAACGGCAGGGCAACGGGCCGGCACCGGTGCCGCGGACGGCATCGGGAGCTACATCAGGCTCGGGCCGCTCGGCACCGCGCTGCTGCCCTCCGACCGGCCGCGCGTGCTGCTCATCGACGAGCTGGACAAGAGCGACATCGACCTGCCGAACGACCTGCTCAACGTGCTGGAGGAAGGCGAGTTCGCCATCCCCGAACTGGAACGCATCAGCGACCGGCTGCCGGACGGCGAGGCGCGCGTCCTGGACGACGACGGCAACAAGGTGGTGATCACGGGGGGCAGGGTCCAGTGCACCTCCTTCCCCTTCGTCGTCCTCACGAGCAACGGCGAGCGCGACTTCCCGGCCCCGCTCATGAGGCGCTGCATCCATCTGGAACTCGGCCGCCCCGACCACCAACGACTGGCCACCTTCGTGCGCGCGCACCTCGGGGACGAGGCGGCGCGATCCGGGGACGACCTCATCAGCCACTTCCTGGAGCGCTCACGCGGCGAACTCCTCGCGACGGACCAGCTGCTGAACGCCGTCTACCTCACCGACGTGGCCGCACCCGCCGGCCGCGACCGGCTCGCCGACCTGCTCATCCAGCGACTCGACCGGCCGAGGTGAACGGCTGATGTCCGATGCCGGGGCACGGCACGGACCGGGCGGACCGCGGGACGCGACCGCCCTCCGTCACGGCGTACCCGACGAGCCGGGGCCCGGCGGGAGCGGGCTGCTGCCCGCGTTCGTCGCCAGGCTGCGCGAGGCCGGGCTCGACCCCGACGCGGAGCAGATCTGTGACGTCCTCTGGCTCGCCCGGCAGACCGGCGGCGCGGACGCGGGGGAAGGGCCCGCAGCCCCCGGACCGTCGCCCGGCCCGGCCACCGAGGCCCCGGGGAGCGGCGGCGCCGACGGGCAGGCGACGAGCCCCGCACGCCCGGACCCGTCCGCCCTCGACGACGACGCGGCCGGCGAACCGGACGGCCCGCCCGCCGGGGGCCCGCGCGTCGCGCTCTACCCCGTCCCGTACGGCACGGGCGCGCCCGCCCCGTCCGGCGGCGCGGGCCGGTCCGGCCGGGGCAGCGCCACGGCGCTGCCCCTCGGCGTGCCCGCCGCGCAGGCGCTCCCGGACCTGCTCGAACTGCAGCGCGCGCTGCGCCCGTTGCAGCGCTACCGGACCGCGGCCCCGCCCCGGCGCAGCACCCTGGACGAGGCGGCGACCGCGGAGCTCAGCGCCCGGACGGGCGGTCTGATCATCCCGGTGTTCCGAGGGGTGTCCCGGGCCGACGCACTCCTGCAGTGCGTCATGGACGCCTCCTCGTCCATGCGGGTCTGGGACCGCATGTTCACCGAACTCCAGGTGATATTCGCCCAGCTGGGCGCCTTCAGGGACGTCCAGGTGCGCTATCTGCACGAGGGCCCGGACGGAGCTCCCGCGGTGAGCCGCAGCGCCGATCCGGCCGCCGCCCCCCTGCATTCCGCGGACCGGCTCAGCGACCCCACGGGCCGCCGCGTCACCGTGGTGGTCAGCGACTGCGCCGGGCCGGTCTGGCGCAGCGGACACGCCCACCGGCTCCTGCACCACCTCACCCGACAGGCCCCCACCGCCGTGCTGCAGCCACTGCCGCAGCGGCTGTGGAACCGCACCAGGCTGCCCGTCAGCTACGGCGTCCTCTCGCGCGGCGAGGGCATCGGCGGAGCTGCCACGATCAGGGTGGCCGACGAGTCCGGGGCGCTCCTGCCGGCACACGACGGATCGCTGGCCGTTCCCGTGCTGCCCCCCGTCGCGGGCGCCCTGGCCGGCTGGGCCAGGCTGCTCTCCGGTACCGGCGCCGGACGGATCTACGGCGCGGTCGCCCGGGTGCGCGCGGACCAGCCCGCGGCTCCCGCGCCACGCGGCGGCGCCCGGCCGTCCTCGCTCCAGCTGGTCAGCCGGTTCCGCTCGTCGGCCTCCCCGGCCGCCGGACAGCTGGCCGTCTACCTCGCCGCCGCACCGCTCTGCCTGCCGGTGATGCAGCTGGTGCAGCGGACCATGCTGCCGGACTCCGGCCCGTCCGAGCTGGCCGAGGTCCTGCTGAGCGGGCTGCTGACCCGCACCGGGGGCGACACGGCGGAACACGGCCAGTGGTACGCGATCGCACCGGGCGTCCAGGAGGCCCTGCTCGGCTCGCTGGGCCGGGACGAGGCCAAGCTCGTGCTCAAGCACTGTTCGGAGTACATCGAGCAGCGCTTCGGGCGGGCGGGCCCCAATTTCCCGGCCCTGGCCCTGGCCCAGCTGGGCGACGGCAGGTACGGCTCGCCGTATCCCGCGGGCCCGCCCGACGCGGAGGACGCGGAGGACCCCGGATCCGCCGGTGTCGAGACGGACGCGTCCGAGGGCGCGGCGACGCCGCCCCGGGTCCCGCACCCCTTCGCCGAGGTCGCCGCCCAGGTGCTGAAGCGCTTCATGCCGCTGCCCGACCGGTTCGCCCGGCCCGAGGACCCGCACGGCGCCCGGCGCCCCGACCCGGCCGGAGCCACCGCCGTGGCCGGAGCCCGTGACCTCGTGCGGCAGTTCGAGTCCGACAGCATGGTGCAGTACCTGATCGACGCCGTTCAGCTGCTGCGAGGAGCCACCGAGCGGGAGCGGTCGGACCCCGAGCCCGGGCTGTGGGCCGAGTACGCGCGCTGCCTGCTCCGCCTCTGGGAGGTGAGGGGCGGCGACGAGTTGCTGCGCGAGGCGGAGCACGCCGCCGAGCGTGCGGCGAGCCGCCCCGGGGCCGTGGCCGAACGGGCGGTCCTGGCCAAGGTGCTGCACGCCGCCGCCGACGACCGGCGCCGCCGCGGGGACCGCCGTGGCGCCCTGGAGCTGCTGCGCCGCGCGGACCGCGAGTACACGGTCGCCTGCGCGGATCCGCAGCTGGACCCGGGGAGCGCGCTGAGACTCACGCTGGAGCGGGTACGCGCCCTGGAGGCGCAGTGGCGGCTCGGCGGTGACACCGCGCTCCTGCAGGCCGCTGTCGGCATGCTGGAGGCCTTCGCCGACGTCTGGCCCGACCAGGAGGACCGGCCCTCGTCGCTGATCCTGGCCCACGGCCGGATCCTGCTGCGGCTGTCCGGGGCCACCAACGACGGCGAGCAGTCCCGGGTGTACGCCCGCCAGTCGGCGCGATCGCTGCGCAAGGCGTTCGAGGCCGGCACCACCCAGCACACGGGGGGCACCCGGACACGGGTCCTGCTGGACCTGGTGGACGCCCTGCTGGGCTGCGGAGGCGATCCGGAAGAGGCGTCGACCCTGGTCGGACAGGCTCTGGAGACCGTGCGCGACCAGCGGATGCGGGCCCCGCTCCGGGCGAGGGCCGGCCGGATCCACATCGCCCGCCACGAGCACACCGGCGACCCCGCCGAACTGGTCCTGGCCGCCGACCGGTTCGAGGGCGCCGCGCGGAGCGTCCCGAGGGACTCCCGGGACCACGCCGACCTGCTCGCCGAGTGGGGCAGCGCCCTGCTGCGGCGCGCCGGACTTCCCGACGGCGCCCGGTACATCGGCGACGCGGTACGGGTGCTGCGCGACTGCCGTACGGAGACGACGGGCGGCAGCCCGCGCCAGGCGGGCCGGCTGCTGATGCTCGGCAGGGCCCTGATGCTGCGCCACCGGGCCACCGAGGACCGGGTGGACCTGCGCGAGGCCGAGCACCTCTTCGACCTCGCCGCGCGGGAGGCCCGCGATCCGCTGACCCAGGCGGAGTGCGGGCTGGAGCTGGGCCGGTCCCATCTCGACGCCTATCACAGCCTCGGCAGGCCCACCCGGCTCGACGAGGCGGCGGAGGCCTTCCGCGCGGCGTCCGAGGCCGCCAGGACCGCCGAAGAGGAGCTGGAGATTCCACAACTGATCGAACAAGCAGTGGAATTGGCTGCTACAGCCAACCACTGGCGGGGTATGACCTATGAGGAGGCGGGGCGTCCCAGGGCCGCGCGCGACGCGTACCGGGCGGCCCGTCTCGAATGGCGCAAACTGCCGGGCGCTGGCGGCCCGGCGGGAGAGTCGACGGACCGTCGGCTGGACGCGCTGGAGCGATGAGCGTTCGACGGGGAACGCGGAAGGGCACGCTCCGCACCGCTTACGTCAGGGCCGGGCGCTCACGGGCGAGCGCACGGCTGTGAGCCGGGTACGACGGCAACGGGGAGTCGGGATGAGCCAGTCCGCGCGTGAAGGCGGAGCAGATGCACCGCGAGGGCCGCACGCGGCGGCCGAGCCGCTGCCGGACCTGCTGGAGCTGGACCTCGAAGCCCTGCGGACGCTGGACCACCCGGTCCTCGCCTCGGTGGTCGCGGACCTGCGGGGCCGGGCCGGGACACCGCAGGAAATGCTGTGGGGCTTCACCAGCGCGCTGTGACCGGCCCCGTGGGCACCGACAGTTCGAGGGGGCCGGAGTGTCCGGAACCGCCGGGACGAGCCCTGCCACGGTGCCGCCCGCCGGTCCCGTGACCCCCGTCCCCTTCGGGCAGTTCATCATCAAGGTGCACGGCCGCTGCAACCTCGCGTGCCGCTACTGCTACCTCTACGAGGGTCCGGACAGCACCTGGCGCGACCGCCCGGGCCCCGCGTCCGACGCCGTCCTGGACCGTGCCGCCGCACGCATCGCCGAACACACCGCCACGCACCGGCACCAGGAGATCTCCCTCGTCCTGCACGGCGGTGAACCCCTCCTCGCCGGCGCCGGCCGGCTGGCCGCCCTCGCCGGCCTCGTCCGCGCACGCGTCCCGGGCCCCTGCACCGTCCGCACCACCCTCCAGACCAACGCCACGCTCCTCACCGACGCCCGCGCCGCCACCCTGGCCGGGCAGGGCATACGCGTCGGCATCAGCCTCGACGGAGGCCTCGCCGCACACAACACCCGGCGTACCGACCACGCCGGACGCCCCGCCTGGCCCGCCGCGGCGCGTGGCGCCAGGCTGCTCGCCGCCCGACACCCCGAGGCGTACGCGGGCATCCTGACCGTGGTCGACCCGGACACCGACCCCGTCGAGGTGTACGAGTCGCTGCTCGCCCTGCGCCCCCCGGCCGTCGACCTGCTGCTCCCGCACGGCAACTGGACCACCCCGCCGCCCGGCCTGCCCGTGGGGGCGGCGCCCACCGAGGCCGGCCCCGCCGCGGCCGCCCGGCGGCCCACCCCGTACGGAGACTGGCTGTGCGCCGTCTTCGACCGCTGGTGGCAGGCGGGGCGCCGGGAGACCCGCGTCCGCCTCTTCGAGGAGTGCCTGGCCCTCCTGCTGGGCCTGCCCGCCGCCACCGAATCCCTCGGACTCGACCCCGTCAACGCCATCGTGGTGGAGACCGACGGAAGCATCGAGCAGGTCGACTCCCTCAAGTCCGCCTACGACACGGCGGCGGCGACCGGCCTCGACGTCTTCCGGCACAGCTTCGACGAGGCGCTGCGCCACCCCGGTGTCGCCGCCCGCCAGGCCGGTGCCGCCGCGCTCGCCCCCACCTGCCGTGCCTGCCCGCTGCTCACCGTCTGCGGCGGCGGCCACTACGCCCACCGCTACCGCGCCGGACACGGCTTCGTGAACCCGTCCGTCTACTGCGCCGACCTCGAACGGCTGATCCGCCACATCGCGGCCCGACTGGCCGACGCCGTCACAGGAGACGGACCGTGACCCCCGCCCTCTCCGACCGCGAGCTCCGCGCGCTGGGCCGCACCGAGGGCGACGCCCACGCCCTGGGCCTGCTGGCGCACGACCAGGACACGCGCCGCTTCGTCCTCCTGCGGGCCCTGTCCGACGCGGCCGACCAGGCCCCGGACACGGTCTGCCCACCCGGCCTGCGCCACCGCCTCCGGAGCGACTGGGCCCTGCTGGAGGCGGCCGACCGCGCCGACCGCGCCGCCGCCCGCTCCGTGCTGCTCCACCCGCTGGTGGGCCCCTGGGGCCGGAGCTGCCTCTCCGGCCTCGGCGCCGACGCGCCCACCCCGCAACTCCTCACCGACCTCGACCACTTCGGGGCCCTCGCCGCCGCCGCCGCGATCCGCGCCCGGATGCCCTTCACCACCCGGCTCACCGTGCGCGGCGGCGCACTGACGCTGCCCACCCTCGGGGCCCTGCGGACCGGCCCCGGCCAGGTCGATCTGACGTTCGCCGACGGGGTGATGACCGTACGGAACAAGGCGGAGACGGACATCGTGGTGCGGCCCGGGAACGGCGGTACCCGCCGTCACGACCCGCGGTGGCGGCCCGTCCACACACTGCCACCCCTCGTGCCCGGCGCCGCGCCCGTCCCCCTCGACGACCTGGATCCCTACCGCACGGCGGCCGGCGGCCCGGGGCACCACGGCCTGAGCGGCGCCGTCCGCCTCGACGACCGGGCCCGGGCGGGCTGGGCCGAATCCTGGGCCGGGGTCGCCGACCGGCTCCGCGCCGGCGGCGGCCACCGGCTCACCGAAGCGGCGGTCCTGCTCCGCTGCCTGGTCCCGCTCGCCCCGCCACCCGGCTCCGGCCGGGCGGGCGGGAGCGCGGCGCACTGCAGCGGAACCCGTCGCGAGGCGTTCGGCGCCGTCCTCAGCAGCCGCCCCGGCACACCCGGGTACTTCGCCGCCACCCTCGTGCACGAACTGCAGCACACCAAACTGGCCGCGCTGACCGCCCTCGTACCGCTGCACCACGAGGGCCCGGAAGCACGGCACTTCGCGCCCTGGCGCCCTGATCCGCGGCCCTTCGACGGGCTGCTGCAGGGTGCCGTCTCGCACGCCGCCCTCGCCGGCTACTGGCAGCGGTGCGCGCTGGCAGCGGACCGGACCGGGGAGCGGGACCTGGCCTGGACCGAACACGCCCGCTGCCACGAGCAAGTGGGCGCCGTGCTGCCCGTCCTGGCCGGATCGGGCGGGCTAACGAGGGAGGGACGCGTGGTCGTCAACGAGTTGATCAACCTCTACCACCGTCTGGCGGAATCTCCCGCTCCCACGGGGCACCGGGCTCGCGCGAGGGCCTATGTGGGGACGGCCCGGGTGATATGGCAGCAGAGGAACGGCTCCGGGCAGCTGTGAGGCAACCGTGCCCACCGGGCGGGAACGAGCGGTTTCCGCAAGGGCGCCGGTGTATCTTGAAAAGGCTTGTGACGATGCAGGGAGACGGTTGAATGCCCGTACCAGGTAAGCAAGTTGGGGCGGCCGGAGGTGGTTCGGTCACCATCAGTTTCGCGGGGTTCAACCGGGCCTGGGCCATCTGGATCGGGGACTGCCTCGAACGACGCGGGGTACGGGTCGGCTACCAGCGCTGGGACCCGCAGGCCGGCACCTCGCTGGAGGACGAGCTCCGGAATCTGATGCTCGCCCCCGGCCGGATCCTCGTCGTCCTCAGCGAGTGGTACTTCCAGCTCGGCCCCCGGGGCCACGAGGAGTGGAACAGGGCGCTGCACGCCGTGGTCGCGCCCGACCCGGACCGCTTCGCCGCCGTCTCCGTCACCACCTCGACACTGCCCGGCGCCACCTCGGTCTTCGCCGCGGCCGACCTGACGAACACCGGTCAGGAGGACGCCGAGCGGCGCCTGCTGGCCCACCTCGAACTGCCCGAGGAGCCGCTGCCCAGACCCGAAGGGGCGAAACCGGCACCGCGCTATCCGGCCGTCACCCCCGAGGTGTGGGGAGGGGTGCCGCGCCGCAACACGCGGTTCACGGGCCGTGAGGCCCTGCTCAGCGACGTCTACCACGCCCTCCAGGACGCGGGTCCCGGCGCCGGTGTCGTCACCGTGCACGGAATGTCCGGCGTGGGCAAGACCCAGCTGGCCGCGGAGTACGTCTACCGCTTCAACGCGGAGTACGACGTGGTGTGGTGGGTCCCGGCCGACCGACGGGCCCTCTACCGCCAGAAGCTCGCCGAACTCGCCCCGGAACTGGGCCTGAACACCGGCGCCGAGTACGGGGAGCGGCTGCGCGCCGTGCGCGACGCCCTGCGGCGCGGCGAACCGCACTCACGCTGGCTCCTCGTCGTGGACGGCGCCGACGAACCCGACCAGATCAGCGACCTGGTGCCGACCGGGCCCGGCCATGTGCTGATCACCTCGCGCAACACCGAGTGGGGCGAGTACAACAGCTCGCTGATCAGGGTGCCCGAGTACGACCGGGACGAGTCCGTCTCCTTCGTCCGCCGCCGGGCCCCGAGGCTCACGGAGTCCGAGGCCGACGAACTGGCCGGAGCCCTCGGCGACCTCCCGCTGCTGCTCGACCAGACCGCGGGCTGGCTCAACGACTCCGACATGTCCGTACGGGAGTACATCCAGCTGCTCGACAACGGCATCGAGGGAGACGTGGTCAAGGTCTCCGCGGACTTCCCGCTGGCCTTCCAGACCGCCTGGTCGATACTGCTGAACCAGCTCAAGGAGACGGTCCCCGAGGCCGTCGACCTGCTCCGGCTGTGCAGCTTCTTCGCCCCCGGCTCCATCCCCGTACGACTGCTCAAGGAGATGCCGCCCGGCGACCTCCCGGAGCAGCTCTCCCGCCTGATGAACGATCCGGTGCTGTGGAACCGGGCGGTCGGCCGCCTGCGGCAGTACTCCGTGGTCCGGCTGGAGTCGCACGAGTCGGGCACCGAGGAGGCGTCCTCCGGCGAGTCGATCTACCTGCACCGGATGGTGCACAAGGTCCTCGGGCTCGACATGCGCGAACCCGACCGGGGGGAGTTCGTCGACGTCGTCCGCCGCGCGCTGGCCGCCGCCGACCCGGGCCGGCCCATGGAAGCGCTCTTCTGGCCCGCCTACGCCGAGATCGTCCCGCACCTCAAGTGGGCCGAGGTCCTGGAGAGCACCGACCCGGCCGTCCAGAACCTGGTCCTGAACTGCCTGCGCTACATGTACTGCTCCGGGGAGTACCGGGCGGGCATCAAGCTCGGTGAACGCGCCATGGACGCCTGGCGGGAGCTGCTCGGCGAGACCCACCCCCGGGTGTGGGACGTCAGCTACCACTACGCCAACCTCCTGCGGGCCGTGGGCGACTACGCGGTCACCGAGGCCATGGAGCGGGTCGTCGTCGACCACCTGCGCGAGGAGCGCGGGCCGCAGGACCTGAACCACCTCAGGGCCGCCACCGGCCTCGCCGCGGACCTGCGGGGGCTCGGCCGCTACGACGAGGCACTGGAGCTGTCCACCTGGCTCCTCGTCGCCTACCGCGACCTGCTCGGCGACCAGGACTCCCGCACCGTCAACGCCCAGAACAACCTGGCCGTGTCGCTGCGGCTGCTCGGACGGTACGAGGAGTCCCGGGACCTCAACCGGCGCACCCTGGAGGCCCGGCGTCTCCTCCTCAAGCCGAGGCACCGCTGGACCCTCCTCTCCGAGATCAACTACACCACCGACCTGCGACTCCTGGGCCGCTACGGCGAGGCCGAGTCCCTCCAGGCGCAGAGCGCCGAACTCCACCGCAACACCCTGGGCAAGGACAATCCGCAGACACTGATCGCCGAGTACAACCTGGCACTCTGCCGCTACCGCCGCGGCGACCGGGGCCAGGCCGGGACGGCGCTCACCAGCGTCCTGGAACGGGCCGAGCGGGTGCTCGGCGACGCGGACCCGCTGACCCTGATGTTCTCGGCAGGCCAGAGCTGCTTCGCCCGCGAGCACGCGGACGTCGACCAGGCCAGGGCCATAAGCGACCGGGTCATGGACGGCTACCTGATGATGCTCGGCGAGGGCCACCCGTACCTGGCCGGGATCCGCGCCAACCACGGGCTGATCCTGCGCAACGTCGGCGAGCGGGACCAGGCCCACCTGCTCATCGAGGGGGCACTCGCCGACATGACCCGGGCGGTGGGGGAGAACCACCCCTGGACCCTGGGCTGTGCGATCAACGCGTCGGCGCTGCGCAATCTGGTCGGGGACCCGGAGGCCGCCGCCGAGCTCACCGACGCCACGGTCACCCGCGCCACCGAGGTCATGGGCCGCACCCATCCGCTGACCCTGTCGGCCAGGATCGCGTACGCGGCCGACCTGAGGGCACTGCGCGACCGCGGCAGGGCGGAGAAGATCGAGGGCGAGGCGCTGGGCGACCTCGCGTCGAGCCTCGGCGCGCAGCACGTGCACACCGTCTCCGCACGGTCGCGCAACCGGCCGTTCTGGGACTTCGAGCCGCAGATGATCTGAGCCTCAGATGGTCTGATCCGCAGATGATCCGGTACACGCCGAAGGGCCCGGTTCCGTGAGTCGACTCACGGAACCGGGCCCTTCGGCGTGTAC
>NZ_JBHXRD010000013.1:0-197898 GCF_042717325.1 Streptomyces sp. NPDC058637
CGTCAAGGGCGCCCGCCGGCGACTGCGAGTCATATGCGAATGGTGATCATCTCTTTCGTACGACAACGAAGTCGGCGAGTGCGGTGAGCTGCTCCCGTACCTGTCCCGGCATGTCGACGCCGTGCAGCGCCTCGATGGCTACCGCGTGCTGACGGCGGGCTTCCTGAGCGGTCCACTCACGGCCGCCCGCCTCCTCGATGAGTGCCGCGCGTGCGGCGAACTCCTCCTCGGAGAAGCTGGCGAAGTCGCTGCTCTTGGCGTCGGCGGCCAGCAGCTCTCCCAGCCGGGCGGAGGCCGGTCCGCCCGCGGCGAGCGCGGCGACGACGGGCAGGGACTTCTTGCGCTGGCGCAGGTCGCTCCAGGTCTGCTTGCCCGTGGACTCCGGGTCGCCCCAGATCCCGAGCAGGTCGTCGACGGCCTGGAAGGCGAGGCCGAGGTGGTAGCCGTACGCCTCCAGGATGTCGGCCGTGCGGTCGTCGGCGCCGCCGAGCACGGCACCGATGGACACGGCACAGGCGAGCAGCGCGCCCGTCTTGTTGCCCTCCATCTCCAGGCACTCCTCGACGGTGACCCGTTCGCGGTGCTCGTAGGAGATGTCCTGGGCCTGCCCGTCGATGAGCTTGCGGGTGGCGGTGGTCAGCCGGCGGGCGGCCCGGCCGGCCTCGACGGTGCCGAGCTCCAGCAGGATCTCGTTGGCCAGCGCGAAGAGCGCGTCGCCGACGAGGATGGCCTGGGCCGGTCCGTGCACCTTCCACACGGTGTCGCGGTGGCGGCGCTGCTCGTCGCCGTCCATCAGGTCGTCGTGCAGCAGCGAGAAGTTGTGCACGAGTTCGACGGCGACCGCGCCGGGGATCCCGGCCTCGGCCGGAGCGCCCGCCACCTCGGCGGACAGCAGGGCGAGCGCGGGGCGCACGGCCTTGCCGCCGTCGCCGTCGGCGGGCCGGCCCTGGGCGTCGATCCAGCCGAAGTGGTAGGCCGCGACGGTGTCCATGGGCGGCGCCAGCCGGTCCACGGCAGCGCGCAGCACCGGCGCTGACAGGGCCCTTCCACGCTCCAGAAGCGCGGTGACGTCCGTGGTGTCCGCCACGGTGTCGGAAGCCGGGTTCGCCGGGGTCACAGACTCTCCTCTTGTTCCGGTGGTACTGCTCATGCCGCCTCCTGCAGCGGATGTTCGTGGGGCCGTCCGAGGGCGTGCAGCGCTGCGTCCGCGGCGCTGAATCCACTGCGGACGGCGCCCTCCATCGTGGCGGGCCAGCCGGTGGCCGTCCATGCGCCTGCCAGGTGGAGTCCTGGGGCACGGGTGTGCGCACCCGGCCTCAGCCGTCCCACGCCCGGGGCGGGCGCGAAGGTCGCGGTGCGTTCCCGGGTGACGAAGAAGTCGCGGACGCCCGCGCCGCGCGTGGCGGGCAAGAGCTTCTCCAGCTCGGGGAGGTAGCGCCCGCGCAGCTCGGCGACGGGCAGGTCGATCTCGTCCTGGGCCGCGGACTGGGACAGTGCGAGGTACTGTCCGCCGCCCTGGAGCCCGGAGGTCGCGGTGCGGTCGAAGACCCACTGCACGGGTGAGCCGAGCGCGGCGAAGAACGGCCGGCGGAGCACCTTTCGGTCGTAGACGACGTGCACGTTGAGGATCGGCGAGTCCGTGAGGTCCAGGAGCCGGCCGGGGTTGTCGATCGCCCCGTCCGGCAGCAGTCCGTGGGCCTCGCCCTGGGGTACGGCCAGGACCACGGTGTCGGCCTCGAACCGCTCCCCGTCCGTCCCGACGGCCCACCGGCCGTCCTCGGTCCGGGTGAGGGAGGCGACCCGGGTGCGCGTGTGGATCCGCACGCCCGCCGATTCGAGCGCCTTGCGGGCGAGGGTGTCGTGGAGTTCGCCGAGCGGCACGGCGGCCCAGCCGATGTCGGCGGCGCCGGGCTCGGAGAGCAGGCCGGTCTTGAAGACCATGGCGGCCAGTGCCATGGAGGCGTTCGGCGCGGTGGCGTTGAGCGTGGCGACACCGACGAGGTCCCAGAGGGCTTCGACGGTGCGCCGGGACTGCCCGTGGCGGCGCAGCCAGGTCGCGAAGTCGACGCCGTCGAGCGCGGGGTCGGCCGGGTCGAGGCGGCCGAGCGCGAGTGCCGCGCGGGCGACGCCCGCCTTCTCGGCGAGCGAGAGGTGCGGGTAGGCGGCGAGTCCGCCGGCGAGGTGCAGCGGCACGGGCAGCCCGGTGCGGCGCAGTCGCCCGAGCCGCGGTCCACGGGCCCGGCCGACGTCGAGCACGGGCACGTCGAGACGTTCCTGCAGCGGGGCGAGGCCGGTTCCCCCGACGCGGTCCAGGAACCAGCGGTAGCCGGTGCAGCAGCGCAGGAAGACGTGCTGGCCGTTGTCGACGGACAGCTCGCCGCGGCGGAAGGAGAAGGCGAGGCCGCCGAGCCGGGGGCGGCCTTCGAGCAGGGTCACGTCGAGCCCCGCGTCGGCGAGACGGAGGGCGGTCGTCACTCCGGCGAGACCGCCGCCGACGACCACCGCGCGCGAGGAGCGCGGCTCCTGGCCGGTCATGCGTGCTCCTTCCGTCGTGCCGTCGCAGTCAGGGACGCGTGGGGTGGGTGCGGGGTTGCGCGCCCGGTGCCGTCCGCGGGGCGCATCAGGCACGTCCCCTGCTGGTACGGCGCGAGATGTAGCGGGCGTCGAGGCCCGACAGCCCGCGTACGGCGACGTAGGCCTTCTCGTGGCCGGGCAGCGAGACCCTGCCGCGCAGGACGGCCTCGGGGTCGCGCTCGATCCGGTCGAGGAGCCGTCGGTAGATCCCGGCCATGGCGGCCACGCAGGCGCCGCTGCGCCGGTCCAGCATCGGCAGCAGCCGGTAGCCCTCGGCGAACAGCGCGCGGGCGCGCCGGACCTCGAAGTGCACCAGGCCGGCGAAGTCGGAGCCGGGGGGCGGCGTGGCCCGGTGGAAGCCGGCGGAGCAGCCGAACTTGGCGAGGTCGTCGGCGGGCAGGTAGGTGCGCCCGTTGCCCGAGTCCTCGCGGACGTCGCGCAGGATGTTGGTGAGCTGGAGTGCGAGGCCGAGGGTGTCGGCGTACTCCGCCGCCCGGTCTGCGCCTGGTGCGCCCGGTTCCGTGCCGAAGACGCCGAGGCTGAGCCGTCCGATCGCACCGGCGACGCAGCGGCAGTACGTCCTGAGGTCGTCCCAGGTCTCGTAGCTCTCGCCGCGCACGTCCATCAGGACGCCGTCGATGAGTTCGTCCAGGCCGCCGAGCGGCAGCGGGAACCGGCGCGCGGTGTCGGCGAGCGCGACGGCGACCGGGTCGGTGTCGTCCTCGTCGACCGCGCCGTCCCTGATCCGGTCGAGCAGCGTCCGGGTGTCCTCCAGCCGGGTCCGCTTGGTCTCCGGGGCCAGCTCGCCGTCGCCGATGTCGTCGACGCGACGGGAGAAGGCGTACAGCGCCGACATGGCCTGCCGCTTCTCGTACGGCAGCAGTCTGATGCCGTAGGCGAAGTTACGGGCCTGCTGTCCGGTGACGGCCTCGCAGTAGCTGTACGCGGCCTGTACCGGTGCCGACATGTACGTCGTCTGTCCCTCCACGGTCCGGCTCACCCCTCTCTGTGCGCTTTTCGCAGGACTACTCCCACTTCGCGCAGCAGCAGCGGCGCGGTGGGTCTGGGCGGTCCGGGCAGTACGTCGAAACCGGCGGCGGAGATCGCGGCGAGGGCGGCTCGCCCTCCGCCGACGAATCCGGCGAGCAGGAGTTTGAGCCTGCCCCGGACGCTGCCCACCAGGGGGATGCCCTCGTCCAGCAGGTCATGGGCGCGCTGCGCCTCGAACGCGATCAGGGCGCGCAGCGACGCGCTCCCGGACGGTACGGCCAGGTCGGATTCGGTGACGTGGAAGCGGGCCATGTCGTCCGCGGGCAGGTAGATCCGGTCCCGGGCGAGGTCCTCGGCGACGTCCTGGAGGTGCTCGGCGATCTGCAGGGCGGTGCAGACGGCGTCGGAGCGGCGGATCCGTTCAGGGCTCGCGGTACCGGTGATCTGCAGGACGAGGCGGCCGACGGGGTTGGCCGACAGCTCGCAGTAGGCGAGGAGCTCCTCGTACGTCCCGTAGCGGCGGACCTTCTGGTCCTGCCGGTTGGCCTCGATGAGCCCGAGGAAGGGGTCCGGGGTGAGCGCGCAGCGCCGCACGGTGGGGCGCAGTGCGCGCATCAGGGGGTGCAGCGGGCCGTCCGCGGTGTCCGCGAAGACGCGGTGGAGGTCGGCCTCCAGGGCGTCGAGCACGGCGAGCCGGTCCTCGGCGGCTCCGGGGTCGACGCCGAGGTGGCGGGCGTCGGCGCCACCGGGCGCGAGATCGCCGTCACCGATGTCGTCGACGAGGCGGGCGAAGCCGTAGACGGCCATCAGGTCCTCGCGCCAGGCGCGGGGCAGGAAGAAGGGGGCCACGGGGAAGTTCTCGTCCGCGGCCTTGTCGAGGGTGGGGGTGGCGTCGGTACGCGCCTGTCGCGTACGGGTCACGGCGTACCAACCGACGCGGAGACGGCGAACCCACATCGGAGCTGGAGATTTCCCATCATTGCCGTCATATCTCCCGTTCTACACTGCTGACCCAAAACATCCCTTTTCGGACACGCCGCTCGCCGCCCCGAGTGCGACAGGCTCACAACGGGTGATGTGCTGGGGGGCGTATCACCCCACATTGCCGCGAATCAGCTCCGGTACAGCTTACGTTGTGCAGCTCACAGGACCGCGCCGGGGTGCGACGCGTCCCGCTGCGACCCTTCGATCTCCGCCAACCTTCCCCGGATTCCGGTCGATTGACGTCATCCGGCGGGAGGAGATACCCGGTGCCCTCCGCCCCGCGCACCGCAGTGGCCCCCGCCGCTGTCTGCGGCGGGGGCCACTGGAACGGAGGGACCTACTTGCCGGTCTCCCGCTCGTACGCCTTGAGCACTTCTTCGGTGGGGCCGTCCATCAGGAGTTCGCCCCGCTCCAGCCACAGCACGCGGTCGCAGGTGTCGCGGATCGTCTTGTTGTTGTGGCTGACGAGGAAGACGGTTCCGGCCTCCTTGCGCAGCTCGCGGATCCGCTCCTCGGAGCGCACCCGGAACTTGCGGTCACCGGTGGCCAGCGCCTCGTCGATCATGAGGACGTCGTGGTTCTTGGCCGCGGCGATCGAGAAGCGCAGCCGCGCCGCCATGCCGGAGGAGTAGGTCCGCATGGGCAGCGTGATGAAGTCGCCCTTCTCGTTGATCCCCGAGAAGTCCACGATGTCCTGGTAGCGCGCGCGGATCTCCTCGCGGCTCATGCCCATCGCGAGACCGCCGAGCACGACGTTGCGCTCGCCGGTCAGGTCGCTCATCAGCGCGGCGTTGACGCCCAGCAGCGACGGC
Source organism: Streptomyces sp. NPDC058637 (assembly GCF_042717325.1). NCBI lineage: Bacteria > Bacillati > Actinomycetota > Actinomycetes > Kitasatosporales > Streptomycetaceae > Streptomyces > Streptomyces sp. NPDC058637. The sequence continues at coordinate 5,361 of NZ_JBHXRD010000013.1, forward strand.
TGGCCGTCCGTGTAGACCTTGCCGTGCTCGGTCGGGAGCAGTCCGGCGATGGCCCGGAGCAGGGTGGACTTGCCCGAGCCGTTGGTGCCGATGAGACCGATCGCCTGGCCGCGGTAGGCGGTGAAGGAGACCCCCCGCACCGCGTGCACCTTGCGTACGCCGCGCGGCTCGTGGTTGCCGCGCCGCATGATCCGGCTGAGCGCCGCGGTGGCGCTGCCCTTGCCGCCCCCCGTCCCGTTGACCCGGTACACGATGTGTACGTCGTCGGCGATCACGGTGGGGATGTGTCCCTGGGACGATTCCTCAGCCACGGCCGTACCGTTCCTCTGCCTTCCAGAAGTACACGAAGCCCAGGACACCCACGACGAGCGCCCAGGCGAGCCCGACGGCCCAGACGTGCTGCGGCAGGTTCTCGGAGCCGTAGCCGTCGATCAGCGCGAAGCGGACCAGGTCCATGTAGATGGCCGCCGGGTTGTACTGCAGCACGTCCGCGATCCACTGCGGCTTGTCGGCCAGCATCACCGGGATGGAGAACATGACGCCCGAGGCGTACATCCAGGTCCGCATGACGAACGGCATCAGCTGCGCGAGGTCCGGGGTCTTGCTGCCCAGCCGGGCCATGACCAGGGCCAGACCGGTGTTGAACACGAACTGCAGGGCCAGCGCCGGGATCATCAGCAGCCAGGAGAGCCTGGGGTAGCTGCCGAAGCCCACGGCCACCGCGAGCAGCACGATCATCGAGTACAGCAGCTGCTGGAGCTGCTGGAGCGAGAACGAGACGGGCAGCGAGGCCCGGGGGAAGTGCAGGGCGCGGACCAGGCCGAGGTTGCCGGCGATGGACCGCACCCCCGCCATGACCGAGCTCTGGGTGAAGGTGAAGACGAAGACGCCCGTGACCAGGAACGGGACGAAGACCTCCTGGCTCATCCCCCTGCTGGTGCCCAGGATGAGCCCGAAGATCAGGAAGTAGACCAGGGCGTTCAGCAGCGGGGTGGCGACCTGCCACAGCTGGCCGAGCTTGGCCTGGCTGTACTGCGCGGTCAGCTTGGCCCTGGAGAACGCCAGGATGAAGTGCCGGCGGCCCCAGAGCTGCCGGACGTACGCGAACAGCCCGGGCCTGGCACCGCTCACCGTCAGACCGTACTTGTCGGCCAGCCGGGAGGCGCTCAGCCCCTCGTCGGCGGACGGCGGGCTGCTCAGCGCAAGCCCGCCGTCGTGGGTCGTATCACTCACAGGTAAGAACTCTCGTCTTCACAATGCGCAGCCGGACGCGGGTGCGGCCAAGGCGGACAGGTCCCGTACACAACGAACAGGGCTCATGGTCTCAGAGGCGAGCCTCTCAGATCACAGGCGGTCGGCCCAGTCTGGTGAGGCGCCACACCGTACGCCACCTCATGGGGCGCCGGGGCCCGCAGGGTGTCGTCCAGCCTTCCCGGAAACCTCCGAACCACGCCTTGAGCGCGGGCCTGGAGGGCCTGCGGACCAGCGTGAGCAGCAGCCAGACCCCGACGTACACGGGGACGAGCGGTGCGGGCAGGTTCCGGCGGGCCAGCCAGACCCGGTTGCGGGCCACCATGCGGTGGTAGACCGCGTGCCGCGAGGGAGCGGTGGTGGGGTGGTTGAGCACCATGTCCGCGCGGTAGTCGATCATCCAGCCGGCGTCCAGGGCCCGCCAGGCGAGGTCGGTCTCCTCGTGCGCGTAGAAGAAGTCGTCGGGGAGCGGGCCGACCTCGGCGATCACCCGGGTACGCACGGCGTTCGCCCCGCCGAGGAACGTCGTCACCCGGGACGAGCGCATCGGGTCGGCCGCCCGCAGCCGCGGCACGTGCCGGCGCTGGGTGGCCCCGGTGTCCGGGTCGGCGATGCGGAAGGTGATGATGCCGAGTTCCGGGTCGGCGTCGAAGGCCTGCCGGCACAGCTCGGCGGTGTCCTTCTTCGGCAGCAGCCCGTCGTCGTCGAGGAACAGCAGCGCGTCCACGTCGGTGCCGGCGGCGCCGAACGCCTCGATGCCGACGTTGCGTCCGCCGGGGATACCCAGGTTCTCGGGCAGCTCCACGGTCCGCACGCCCGCGGGCACGTCGGGCACCGGGGCGCCGTTGCCGACCACGACCACCTCGATCCGGTCGCCGTCCTGGACGGCGACCGAATCGAGCAGGGCACGCAGTTCGTCCGGGCGGTTGCCCATGGTGATGATGACCGCGCCGAGTTTCATGGGGGAGCTCACTTCAGCCTGCTGGACGCCAGGATCGACACCAGGTGCAGGACGGTCTGGAGAAGGGCGATGCCGGCCAGGACGGCGACCGCGAGGCGGCTGAAGAAGAGGTCGTCCCTGACCGTGTCGAGGACGGCGACCACCAGGATGACGAACGACGCCTCGATGCCGAGGATCAGCCGGTGGAACTTGAGCGCACCGGCGGCCCGTCGGGCGAACGCCATGCCGGAGGAGCGCGGCTCGGACGCGGCCTCCTTGACGGGCGGCAGCCCGCCCTGGTGACGGGCGACCCCGACGAGGTCGGTCTCGGCCTTGATCAGGATGGCGCCGAGCGCGGCGAGCGTGCCCAGGAAGGCCCACAGCCAGTCGACGCGTCCGGGGCCCCACAGGTCGGCGGCACGCAGGCCGAAGCCGACCAGCACCGCCGCGTCGCACAGATAGGCGGCCACCCGGTCCAGGTAGACGCCGCCCAGCGAGAACTGCTTCTTCCAGCGGGCCACTTCACCGTCGACGCAGTCGAACAGCAGGTACAGCTGGACCGCGAGCACACCGAGCAGGGCCCCGGGGATGCCGGGGATCAGCAGGGCGGGCACCGCGAGCACACCGGCGACGGTCATCACGTAGGTCAGCTGGTTGGGCGTCACCCTGGTGGTCACCAGGCGCCGGGTGATGCGCAGCGAGACCTCGCGCATGTAGAGCCGACCTGCCCAGTGCTCGCCACTGCGCCGGTCCTTCACGCCCGGAGGGTGCACGACCGGGCGGAGTTCAGCTATGGATGGCTTTTGCATAGTCGGCGTACGCGTCCCTGATCTGGTCGGTGGACAGGTTGAGGTGTTCCAGGATCGTGAAGCGTCCCGGGCGCGTCTGCGGGGCGTACTCGACGGCCCGCACGAACTCGTCGGCGGTGAAGCCGATCTCACCCGGCAGTACCGGCAGCCCGTGGCGCCGCAGCACGGACGCCATGTGCCGCGACTCCTCGCGGGCGCCCCGCAGGTGCATGGCGAAACAGGCGCCGAGGCCGACCTGCTCGCCGTGACTGGCCGCACGCTTGGGGTACAGCAGGTCGAAGGCGTGGTTGATCTCGTGGCAGCCGCCCGAGGCGGGCCGGGAGTCACCGGCGACCGACATCGAGATGCCGGTCAGGACGAGCCCTTCGGCCAGCACCTTGAGGAACGCGTCGTCGCCGACCCCGCCGGGGTGGCGCAGGACGGCTTCACCCGCCTGCCGGGCCATGGCCGCCGCGAGTCCGTCGATCTCCTCGCCCTGGATCTCGTGGGCGAGCTCCCAGTCGGCGACGCAGGAGATGTTGGAGACCGCGTCCCCGATGCCCGAGCGCACGAAGCGCGCGGGGGCCTCGCGGATCACGTCGAGGTCGATCACGACGGCGATCGGGGTGGGGACCCCGTAGGAGCCGCGCCCGTTGTCGTTGTCCAGGGTCGCGACCGGGGAGCAGAGCCCGTCGTGGGACAGGTTCGTCGCGACGGCGACCATGGGCATGCCGACCCGCGCCGCGGCGTACTTCGCCACGTCGATGATCTTCCCGCCGCCGAGGCCGACGACGGCGTCGTAGCGGTTGCCCTTGATGCCGTCGGCGAGCCGGACCGCGGAGTCGATCGTGCCGTCGGTGACCGGGTACCAGTCGGCTCCCGGCAGCAGCGGGGCGATCCTCTCGCGCAGGGCGCGCCCCGATCCTTCGCTGATCGCGATGGCGAGCTTGCCCGACGCGGAGATCCGCTGGTCGGCGAGGAGACCGGCCAGATCGTCCATGGCGCCGCGCCGGATGTCGACGACGACCGGGGACGGGATGAGGCGGGTCAGTACAGGCACGCGATCTCCCTGCCGCGGGCGAGGTCGTCGTGGTTGTCGATCTCCACCCAGGTCACCTCGCCGATCGGGGCCACGTCGATGGTGAGGCCACGGTTCACGAGCTCCTGGTAGCCGTCCTCGTAGTAGAGGTCGGGGTCGCGCTCGAACGTGGTCCTGAGCGCGTCGGCGAGCTCCTCGGCGGCCTCGGGCTCGATCAGTGTGACGCCGATGTACTCGCCGGTCGCGGTGGCCGGGTCCATCAGCTTGGTGATCCGGCGCACCCCCTTCTCACCGTCGGTGATGACCTTCATCTCCTCGTCGGCGAGGTTCTTCACCGTGTCGAGCGCGAGGATGATCCTCCTGCCCTCACCGCGGGCGTCCAGCAGGGTCCTCTCGACGGAGACCGGGTGCACGGTGTCGCCGTTGGCGAGGATGACGCCCTGCTTCAGGACCTCACGGGCGCACCAGAGGGAGTAGGCGTTGTTCCACTCCTCGGCCTTGTCGTTGTCGATGAGCGTCAGCTTCACGCCGTACGTGGCCTCGAACTCGGCCTTGCGGGCGTAGACGGCTTCCTTGCGGTAGCCGACGACGACCGCGACCTCGGTGAGTCCGACCTCGGCGAAGTTGGCCAGGGTCAGGTCGAGGACCGTCTTCTCGCCGTCCACGGGCACCAGGGCCTTGGGCAGGGTGTCCGTGTAGGGACGCAGACGGCGTCCGGCACCGGCAGCCAGTACGAGGCCGATCATGCGAGTTCTCCTTCGTCGTGTACGGCGGGGGCCGAGGAGGACACCCAGAAGCGGATGGACTCCACGAGCACCACCAGAGCCACGGCCGCCGCGAGCGCGGTCAGAGCCGTGGTGAAAGCTGAGGCTCCGGTCAGTACGGCGGCGAGTACGGCCACGACCAGGGTCCGGCCCTCGTGCCCGCCGATGGTGCGCACCAGCCACTGGGGCGGGGCGCCGGTACCGCCTCGGATGCGGTAGACCGTGTCGTAGTGATGGTAGGCGACTGCTGAAACCAGGCCGAATGCCGCGGGAACGGCGTGCGGCACATCGCTGCGGGCCGCCAGGACGAGGACCGTGCAGTATTCCGCGGCCCGGAAGACCGGGGGCACCAGCCAGTCGAGCGCGCCCTTGAGCGGCCGCGAGACCGCGAGGCCCGAGAAGACCGCGTACACCGCCGCGGCGCCGACGGTCAGCGGGCCGCCGTAGGGCGTGAACAGGGCCGCGGCGACCAGCACCAGGGCTCCGGTGAACGCCAGCAGCGGGGCGGTGAAGCCACCGCCCGGGCGGCGGACCACGGCGGCGACCGCCTGCGCGAGCGGTCCCGAGTCGGCGAGGTCGGCCAGCGCACCCGCCGCCCGGTCGGTGCGCCGCGCCTTGCGGGTCAGCGAGCGGAGCAGCCGGCCGGCCGTGGTGTAGCAGGCGGCCAGGGAGCAGCCGACGAGGAGGGCGTAGAAGACGATCCGGGGCGTGGTGACCGCGGTCAGCACGGCGATCATGGCCCAGCGTTCACCGATGGGCAGGACTATCATCCGGCGCAGCCAGACCGTCCAGCCGACGCTGTCGAGCCTGTCGGAGAGCGCGGCGGTGGGGCTCGTGTTGGAGACCGCGTCGTGGTTGGCCTCGTTGAACGAGAAGTCGACGACGTGGCGGCAGGCCTGGAGCACCATCGCGCCGAGTGCGAGGACCCACACGTCGTCGCCGCCCCGGGCGGCACCGAGGGCGAGGCCCGCGTAGTACGCGTACTCCTTGGCCCGGTCGAAGGTGGCGTCCAGCCAGGCGCCCATCGTCGAGTACTGCAGCGAGTAGCGGGCGAGCTGCCCGTCGGTGCAGTCCAGGACGAAGGAGAGGAGCAGGAGCACGCCGGCCGCGACGTAGCCGCCGCGGGTGCCGGTCGCCGCGCTGCCGGCCGCGATCAGTGCGGTGATCAGCGATGCGGTGGTGACCTGGTTCGGGGTGAGGCCCCGGCGGGCGCACCAGCGGGCGATGTAGCGGGAGTACGGGCTGATGAAGTAGGTGGTGAAGAACCCGTCGTGGGCCTTCACGGCGCTGCGCAGCCGTACGGCCTCGTCGTCCACGGCGGCGACGGCGGCCTGTGCGGCGCCCCGGTCCTCGGGGCCGGTGGGTACCGCGGCGGTGAGCGAGCCCAGCTCGGGTCGCTGCACCGGGGTGCCCTCGGCGTCCAGGGCCACCGCGAGGCGGCCGGGCACCGTGCGGTCCTCGGCGACGGGTTCGGCGCCGGGGGCGGCCACGGGGCTGCCGGCGCCGACCGCGGCCACGACCCTGCGCAGGGCGCGGAGCAGCGCGGGCCGTGCCTCGGGCTGCGCGGTGAGCGCTCCGGGGACGGTGGCGGCGGCGAAGCGGGGGTCGGTGAGTCCGAGCCTGAGGGCGTGGACATGGCCGACGAAACGGGGGTCGACGAGGGCGACGCGCCGGTTCGCGGGAACCGCCGCGAGCAGTTCGGCGGCCTCGGTCGCGCCGGTGGCGGCCCTTACGTCGAAGCCGAGTGACCGCAGATCGTCCTCGAGCGACGATCCGGGTACCGGCGCACCGGTGAGGATGGCGGTCGACAGACGAACTCACTCCTTGGTGCTGACGGGAACGGCGCGCGACAGTGCGGCCCGGAGGCGGGCCGGCGGCGCATCGGCTGAGGCTATCGGATGAACGGAAGGCCGAGTTCACCGACCGTTTGTGCTCCGTTCGGGCGAACCGGCCATGATGCGGCGCCGTTCGCGATCATCATCGTCGATCAGTGCCTCGCCCCACAAACCGCACCCGGCCCACGACCTGCGGGCCGGGCGGGGGGAGGGCCGCGCCGTGCCGGGCGCCGGTCGGCCTAAGCTGACGCGTATGACGTGGTTGATCACAGGCGGGGCCGGTTACATCGGGGCACATGTGGCGAGGGCCATGACGGGGGCCGGGGAGAAGGTCGTCGCGCTGGACGACATCTCGACGGGCATCGCCGGGCGGCTGCCCGCGGACGTCGAGCTGGTGCGCGGCTCGGCCCACGACCGGGGGCTGCTCGACCGGGTGCTGGCCGAGCACGCGATCACGGGTGTGGTGCATCTCGCGGCGAAGAAGCAGGTCGGCGAGTCCGTCGAGAAGCCGCTGCTCTACTACCGGGAGAACGTGGCCGGCCTCGCCGTGCTCCTGGAGGCCGTGGTCGCGGCAGGTGTGCGGAGGTTCCTGCTCTCCTCGTCCGCGGCCGTGTACGGCGTCCCGGACGCCGACCTCATCACCGAGGAGACCCCGTGCGCGCCCATCAACCCCTACGGCGAGACCAAGCTCGTCGGTGAGTGGATGGTGCGGGCGGCGGGGCGGGCGCACGGGCTCTCCACGGCCTGTCTGCGGTACTTCAACGTGGCGGGTGCCGCCGGGCCCGAGCTGTCCGACACGGGTGTCTCCAACGTCGTGCCGATGTTCTTCGACCGGCTGACGCGCGGTGAGGCGCCGCGGATCTTCGGCGACGACTACCCGACGCCGGACGGCACCTGTGTCCGTGACTACATCCATGTCGCCGATCTGGCGGACGCGCACCTCGCCGTGGCCGGGAAGCTGGCCGGCCAGGCCGCGGGCGAGGACCTGACCGTGAACATCGGCCGCGGCGAGGGTGTCTCGGTGCGGCAGCTCGCGGACCTGGTGGGCGAGGTCACCGGCCGGCCCGTGGAGCCCGTGGTCGAGGCACGCAGGCCGGGTGACGCGGCCCGCGCCGTCGCGTCGGCCGCCCGGATGACCGAGGAGCTGGGCTGGACGGCCCGGCGCGGGGTGCGCGAGATGGTCGAGTCGGCCTGGGAGGGCTGGTGCCTGCGCCATCCCGAGGCCCGCGCCGAGTGAGCCGGGGCATTGCGCCGACGCTCTGACCTGCAAACGTTTCCGCAGGTCAGAGCACATGACAACGGTGTTCAGTCCCGTGTTGCCCGATACCCCCGGCCCGTAGTTCACTGTGCCGTACCGGGCGGTCGGCGCCCGAGTGCCACGAGGCGTTCCGGAGGCGTTCCATGGGGGCTGGCCACGATCACGGGCATACGCGCCAAGGGCCGCCGGGCACGGCCGCCGCCGCGTACCAGGGCCGCCTCAGGGTCGCACTGGGGATCACGCTCGGCGTCATGGTCGTGGAGGTCGTCGGCGGGCTGCTCTCCGACTCCCTCGCGCTGATCGCGGACGCGGCCCATATGGCGACCGACGCGCTCGGCCTCGGCATGGCCCTGCTCGCGATCCACTTCGCCAACCGGCCGGCCGGACCCAACCGCACCTTCGGCTTCGCCCGCGCCGAGATCCTCGCGGCGCTGGCCAACTGTCTGCTGCTCCTGGGGGTCGGCGGCTATCTGGTGTTCGAGGCCGTGGACCGCTTCATCACCCCGGCCGGGACGCGCGGCGGACTCGCCATGGCCTTCGCCGCCGTGGGTCTGGTCGCCAACGTCGTCTCCCTGTCCCTGCTGATGCGCGGGCAGAAGGACAGCCTGAATGTGCGGGGCGCCTATCTGGAGGTGGTCGCGGACACCCTCGGTTCGGTCACGGTGCTGGTCTCCGCGGGCATCATCATGGCCACCGGCTGGCAGGCCGCCGACCCGATCGCCTCGCTGCTGATCGGTCTCATGATCGTCCCGCGGACGGTGAAGCTGCTGCGCGAGACGCTCAACGTGCTGCTGGAGTCGGCGCCCGAGGGCGTCGACATGGAAGAGGTACGCGCCCACATCACGGCCCTGCCCGGGGTGCTGGACGTCCACGACCTGCACGCCTGGACGATCACCTCGGGCATGCCGGTCCTGTCCGCGCACGTGGTCGTGCACCAGGAGATGCTGGACTCGATCGGGCACGAGAAGCTCCTGCACGATCTGCAGGGCTGCCTGGGCCATCACTTCGACGTCGAGCACTGCACCTTCCAGCTGGAGCCCAGCGGGCACGCGGAGCACGAGGCGAGGCTCTGCCACTGAGCGGGACCGGGTGTCAGGGTCCCCGCGTACGTTCGAGCGCGGAGCCCGGGGGAGAGAAGGAGCTGAGGTCGATGACTGTCGCGACGACGGCTGCCCGGCGCAGCAACCGGTCCTTCCTCATCTCCCGGGTTCTCGGCTAGCTCCGCGGCTGTTCCACGCCGCCGGGTCGGCCGGAACCCACCCGGGCCGAGGCGGCGGTGGCCGACGCGTTGCGCACCGACCCCGACGCCTGGCTGCCCGGTCTGTCGTACGTGGCCGAGGCCCCGGACGGTTCCGTGGCGGCACACGCCTGCTGACCCGGTGCCGGATCGGGGACGCGCCCGCGCTCGCGCCGGCCCCGGTGGCGACGGCCCCGGGTCATCAGCACCGGGGAGCGGGCCGGGCGGTCGTGCGGGCGGCTCTGGGCGCGGCGCGGCTGCGGGGCGAGTCACTCGTCCTGGTGCTCGGTCATCCCGGCTGTCCCCCGGCGTTCGGCTTCGTACCGGCGTCGCGTTTCGGGATCCGGGCCGGCTTCGACGTTCCCGACGAGGCGATGATGGCGCTGGTCCTGGACGCGTCCGTGCCGGTACCGGCGGGCACGATCCGCTATCCGGCCGCCTTCGGGGTCCGACGCGGCGTCCGCCCCGGCGTGCCCGTCGGGGTACCGGGGCGGACATGCCAGCTCCCGAAGTGCGGACAAGCGGCTTTTGTACGGCAGACTTGTCCGACCAGAGGGCTCGGCGCACCAGGCCGGGTGCCAAAGCGAAGGATGGGTATGCCGACCACACCAGCCACCGCGGCGCACAGCTCGTCGAACGGCACCGCAGACGCGATCATGCTCGAACTGGTCGACGAGAGCGGCACCACCATCGGCACCGCGGAGAAGCTCGCCGCCCACCAGGCTCCCGGTCAGCTGCACCGGGCGTTCTCCGTCTTCCTCTTCGACGAGCAGGGGCGGCTGCTGCTGCAGCGCCGCGCGCTCGGCAAGTACCACTCCCCCGGTGTGTGGTCGAACACCTGCTGCGGTCATCCGTACCCGGGTGAGGCGCCCTTCGCGGCAGCCGCCCGGCGCACGTACGAGGAGCTGGGGATCTCCCCCTCGCTGCTCGCCGCCGCGGGCACGGTGCGCTACAACCACCCGGACCCGGTCTCGGGGCTGGTGGAGCAGGAGTTCAACCACCTGTTCGTCGGCATGGCCCAGGAGCAGCTGCGGCCGGACGCCGAGGAGGTCGGCGAGACGGCGTACGTGACCGCGGGTGAGCTGGCGGAGCGGCACGCGGCCGCCCCGTTCTCCGCCTGGTTCATGACGGTGCTGGACGCCGCGCGCCCCGCCGTCCGGGAGCTGACGGGTCCGTCCGCGGGCTGGTGACATCGCGCGGCGGACGCGGGCGGCGGCGCGGGCGACGGAACGGGGTTCGCGGCGCGTCGTGTGGGGGACGTGGGCGGCGACGGGGCGAGGTGCGGGGACGTCGCGGCCGACGTGGGTGGTCAGAGCCGCGTCTTCAGAGGCAGCGCCGCCCAGATGACCTTGCCGCCTCCCGCCGTGTGCTCCACGTCGCAGGTGCCGCCCGCCTCGGCGGTGACCTCACGGACCAGCAGGAGCCCCCGCCCGCCGGTCTGCCCGTAGTCGGCGACCAGGGCGGTGGGGCGGTAGGGGTGGTTGTCCTCGACGGAGACCCTGATCCATTCGGCTCCGACGGCCACCTCGACGGCGAGCTCGGGCGAGAGCAGCGCCGCGTGCCTGACCGCGTTGGTGACCAGTTCCGAGACGATCAGCAGCAGGCCGTGCAGGACGTCGTCGTCGACGGGTACGCCCTGCCGGTCGATCAGGTCCCGCACCGCGTGCCGGGCCTGCGGTACCGAGGCGTCGACGGCGGGGGCGGTGAAGCGCCACACCCCTTCGTACGACGAGGGACGGGCCGGAACACTCCCGCGGCTCTCCATGGACCGGCACCCGCTCTCGACTCGTACCTCAGTGACTATCGAGTAATGAGTGTCGGGAAGAGCCTGGTCCGTACCGACACTCTGACCACAAGTGGTCGGTTATAGAAACAATGTGGCCGAGTGGGTATGACAGCGTCAGATGAAGGGGCTATTTCTCGTCCGCTTCGGGCGTCATCTGGTCGGTGACCAGGCTGACGACGCGTCGGCCGCCGACCCCGATCGCGATCAGCCCGAGACCGTCGAAGAGCAGGGCCAGCGAGAAGAAGCAGCCGAGCACGTAGAGGCTGCTGTGCGGCCAGTCGAAGAGCACCAGCAGTCCCAGCAGCAGCCCGAACGCCCCTTGCAGGAGCGTCCAGCCGAACTGCGGGCCGCGCACGACCACGCTGCCGACCAGCCGGAACACTCCCCCGGTGAGGAAGAGCAGTGCGGCGAACATGGTCAGCGCCTCGGCCGTGCCCTCCGGGTGACGCAGGACGACGACCCCGGCCGCGATGTTCAGCGCGGCGACGACCACGCCCAGCCAGAAGTACGGGGTGCCCCGGGCCTGGATCGCGTGGAGGAGGCCGACGAGGCCTCCGACGAGCAGCAGCCAGCCGAAGAGGAACATCGAGGTGAGGGTGGCGACACCGGTGTAGACGAGGCCGACGAGCCCCGCGATCACCAACAGGACACCGAGCACTGCGAGCCCGCCGAAACTGCGGTTGAGCTTCTTGCCCTCGGTCGTGGGTCCGGCCATCGACAGCTCCTCAGGGTGCGTGCCCGCTTCGCGACCCCTTCCCGATCATAGGTACGGAGCGTACGGATAGCATCCGGCGCATGGATCCCAGGGAGCAGGCGCGGCTGGAGCACACCGTCTCGGACGGCGTCGCCCGCGTCGTCATCAGCAACCCCGCCAAGCGGAACGCCATGACCACGGACATGTGGCGTTCGCTGCCCGGCCTGCTGGAGCGGCTGGCCGCCGACCCGGCGGTCCGGGTCCTGGTGCTCACCGGCGCCGGTGACACCTTCTGCGCCGGCGCGGACATCGGCTCGCTCCGGGAGCCGGGCAGCCCGGCGCAGGAACTCGCCGTGCGGGCGGAGGAGGCCCTGGCGGCCTTCCCCCGCCCGACGCTGGCCGCGGTGCGTGGGTACTGCGTGGGCGGCGGTGGTCAGCTCGCGGCGGCCTGCGATCTGCGGTTCGCCGAGGAGGGCGCGTCGTTCGGTGTCACCCCGGCCAGGCTCGGGATCGTCTACCCCTCCTCGTCGACGCGGCGGCTGGTCGCGCTGGTCGGCCCGGCCACCGCGAAGTTCCTCCTCTTCTCGGGCGAACTGATCGGCACGGAGCGGGCCCTGCGCGCGGGCCTGGTGGACGAGGTGCTGCCGGCGGGTGGACTGGAGGCGCGGGTGCGGTCGTTCGCACGGGTACTGGCGTCGCGTTCGCAGCTGACCCAGGCCGCGGCGAAGGAGTTCGCCGACGGCCGTACGGACCGGGACGCGTACTGGTCGCAGCAGGCGCGCGCAAGCGGCGACACCGCGGAGGGGGTCGCCGCCTTCCTGGAGCGCCGTACGCCCCGCTTCGCCTGGACCACGCCGTCGGCGGGGACGGCCGCTAGCGCAGGATGAACCGGCTGCCGTCCCGGAACTTCTCGACCAGGGCGGCCGGGGCCTTCGCGGGTGACCCGGCGTCGTAGGGCGGCTGGGGGTCGTACTCGGTGAGGAGCTGGACGGCCTGGGCGTGCTCGTCCCCGGCGATCCGGCCGAGCAGGGTGAGACCCATGTCGATGCCGGAGGACACCCCGGCGGCCGTGACGTACTTGCCGTCGAACACGACGCGCTCGCCGGTCGGCTCCGCCCCGTAGGTCCCGAGGACGTCGAGGGCCAGCCAGTGCGAGGTGGCGCGGCGGCCGTCGAGCAGTCCGGCCGCCGCGAGCAGCAGCGACCCGGTGCACACCGAGGTCGTCCAGGTGCTGGTGGCGTCGGCCGTGCGCAGCCAGCCGAGCAGGGTCTCGTTCTCCATCTGTGCGCTCTGCCCGGGACCGCCGGGCACGATGACCAGGTCGGGGGCGGGGACGTCGGCGAGCGTACGGTCGGCGACGAGCGAGAGGCTGCCGCTGTCGTTGCGCACCGGCCCGGTCCGCTCGGCGACGAACACGGTCTCGGCTCCGGGGGTGCGGCTGAGGATCTCGTAGGGGCCCACGGCGTCGAGGGCGGTGAAGCGGTCGAAGAGCACGATGGCGATCTGCACAGGATTCCTCGGGGTCGGTGTCAGGACTGCACGGGCTGTGGGCGGAAACGCCGCCGGTATTCGGCCGGCGCCGTTCCGAGTGCCTTGACGAAGGCGCGGCGCATCGCCTCCGGGGTGCCGTAGCCGCTGGCGCGGGAGATTCCGGCGACACCGTCGGTGGTGTCCTCCAGGAGGCGGCGGGCCTGTTCTAGGCGGACCCGCTCGACGTAGCGGCCCGGGGTCAGACCGGTCTCGGCCTGGAAGGCGCGGGCGAAGTGGCGGGGTGAGAGCCGGGCGCGGGCCGCGAGGGCCTCGACGGACAGATCGGCGTCCGGGTGTTCGGTGATCCAGTGCTGTACGTCCCGCAGCGGCTCGCGGACGGCGGTCTGGGCGGTCAGCTGGGCGCTGAACTGGGCCTGGTTCCCCGGGCGCCGCAGGAAGACGACGAGGTGGCGGGCCACGGTGAGCGCCGCGTCGCGGCCGTGCTCCTCCTCCACCAGGGCGAGTGCCAGGTCGATGCCGGCGGTGACGCCCGCCGAGGTGGCCAGCCGTCCGTCGCGTACGAAGATCGGGTCGGGGTCCACCTCGACCGCCGGGTGGTCACGGGCGAGCGTCTCGCAGACGGCCCAGTGGGTGGTCACGCGGTGGCCGTCGAGCTGCCCGGCCTCGGCGAGCAGCAGGGCCCCCGTACAGACGGAGACCAACTGCCCGGCGTGCGGGGCGTTCTCACGCAGCCAGCCGATGAGTGCCGGATCGGGGGCGCGGGTCCCGGACCCGCCGGGGACGAGGAGCACGTCGGGCACGTCCGCGTCGGCGAGAGGGCCGTCCGGGACCAGGGTGAGGCCGTTGGAGCAGCGGACCGGCGCACCGGTCAGGGAGGCGGTGCGCAGCTCGTAGGAGATCCCGGGGAAGTGGGAGGCCCCGGCGAAGACCTCCATCGGGCCGCTCACGTCGAGGCTCAGCACGTCCTCGAAGAGGACGACGAGTACGGATCGCTGCTTCATGTCCGCCATCCTGGGCGGCGCGGCCGGATGGCCGCAATGACGAGTTCCCCACCTTTCCTGCCATCCTGGGGTCACTGGTGAGATGCGGTCCATGTCACCCGGGCCCCGGGGTTCCTAGCGTACTGACCAGTCGGTAACGTGCTGGTATGAGCACTCTCCCGCCGCGCGCAGGGCGCCGCTGTCACAACTCGGTCAACCCCTTGCACTCCTGCGTCTACTTCTCCCCCGACCTGGGCAAGGAGTTCGCCGAGCTCGGCGTCGACGACCCGAGCGCCGCCTATTTCGCCGCCCGCGGCGCGGCGCTGGGCGCCGTCGGCGCCGGAGCGGTCACGGCCACCTTCTACAACTTCAACCACGAGCTGGTGGCCCGCCATCTGCCCGCCGTGTGGTCCGTGGTCCCGCCCCGGGCGGCACTCGGCGCGCGGCTGCGTGCCGCCGACTCGACGCTGCGCCGGGTGCTCGGCGAGGACGCCGTCGCCTCCGCCGGGATGGTGGAGGCCGCCGGGCTCGCCCTGCGCGCCGCGGAGGCCTGCACGCGCCACGCCCGGCCGCTGTACGCCGCCCACGCCGATCTTCCGGTGCCGGACGAGCCGCACCTGGCGTTCTGGCACGCGGCGACGCTGCTGCGCGAGCACCGGGGCGACGCCCACCTCGCCGCCCTGCTCGCGGCCGGACTCGATCCCGTCGAGGCCATGGTCAGCCACACCGCGACCGGCAAGGGCATGACGCCCCGCTGGGTCCTCGCCACCCGTGGCTGGCGGCGTACCGACTGGGACGCGGCGGTGGAGCGGCTGCGCGGGCGCGGCCTGCTGGACGACGCGGGCGAGCTGACGGACGCGGGCACGGCCCTGAGGGCGGACCTGGAGGAGGCGACGGACCGGATGGACGCCGCGCCGTACGAGCACCTGGGGGCGCGGGGCGTGGAGCGGCTGACGGAGCTGGCGCGCGGTTACCTGTTCGCCGCGGCGGCCGCCGGGGCGTTCCCGGACGGCCTCGTCGGGAAGGGCTGAGCCCGGGGTCGTCCAGGGGACGGATGAGCGCGGCCGATGTTTACCGGCCGCGGTCCGGGTCAGGCGCACAGACACGACAGCCCCGACGAAGGAGAACACCATGCGCACCATCGCAGACATCTTCCGCACCATCGGCTCCGCCGTGGGCACGGTGGTGACACTCCCCTTCCGCCTGGTGGCCAAGCTCTTCGGCGGCGCGTCGCGCGGCGGCCGGACCCGGCGCGCCTGAGCGAACGCTCCGGCGGCGCCGCGTCCGACGAGGTCACGCGACACGGCACCCGGCCACCCGGCACAATGCAGGCGAAGGGGACCACCCCGGATGTGGACCATTGCGTGGCCCACAGCCAGCACAGCCAGTACGAGAAGGCGAGTCGGGAAAACCGTGACGACGTCCATCGAAGGCAGGATCGCCGAGGAGCTCGGCGTACGCGAGCGTCAGGTGAAGGCCGCCGTCGAGCTGCTCGACGGCGGCTCGACCGTGCCGTTCATCGCGCGCTACCGCAAGGAAGCGACCGAGATGCTCGACGACGCGCAGCTGCGCGGGCTCGAGGAACGGCTGCGGTATCTGCGGGAGCTGGAGGACCGTCGCACGGCGGTCCTCGACTCCGTACGCGAGCAGGGCAAGCTCGACGCGGCGCTGGAGGCGCAGATCCGGGCGGCCGACACGAAGGCGCGCCTGGAGGACATCTATCTGCCCTTCAAGCCGAAGCGCCGCACGAAGGCGCAGATCGCTCGCGAGGCGGGGCTGGAGCCACTGGCGGACAGACTGCTCGGCGACCCGTCGGTGGACCCGTCGGCCGCCGCGGCGGCGTTCGTCGACGCGGACAAGGGTGTGGCGGACCCGGCGGCGGCCCTGGAGGGTGCCCGCTCCATCCTGGCCGAGCGTTTCTCGGAGGACGCCGACCTGACCGGTGAGCTGCGTGAACGCATGTGGTCGCGTGGGCGGGTCGTGGCGAAGGTGCGCGACGGCAAGGAGGAGGCGGGCGCGAAGTTCGCCGACTACTTCGATTTCGCGGAGCCGTTCACCGCGCTGCCCTCGCACCGGGTCCTGGCCATGCTCCGGGGCGAGAAGGAGGACGTCCTCGACCTGGTCCTGGAGCCCGAGGAGCCCCGGGACCAGGCCGAGCAGCCGGGCCCGTCCACGTACGAGAACATGATCGCCCGCCGGTTCGGCGTCGCCGACCGTGGCAGGCCGGGTGACAAGTGGCTGGGCGACACGGTGCGCTGGGCCTGGCGGACACGGATCCTGGTGCACCTCGGGATCGACATGCGGCTTCGGCTGCGCACGGCGGCGGAGGACGAGGCGGTGCGCGTCTTCGCGTCGAACCTGCGTGACCTGCTGCTCGCCGCACCGGCCGGCACCCGTGCGACGCTGGGGCTCGACCCCGGCTTCCGTACCGGGGTGAAGGTCGCCGTCGTGGACGCCACCGGCAAGGTCGTCGCGACGGAGGTCATCTACCCGCACGTGCCGGCGAACAGGTGGGACCAGTCGCTGGCCACGCTGGAGCGGCTGGCGAAGGAGCACCAGGTCGACCTGATCGCGATCGGCAACGGTACGGCGTCCCGCGAGACCGACAAGCTCGCCGGTGAACTGTGCGACAAACACCCCGAGTTGAAGCTCACCAAGGTGATGGTGTCGGAGGCGGGCGCGTCCGTTTACTCCGCGTCGGCCTTCGCCTCGCAGGAACTCCCCGACATGGACGTGTCGTTGCGTGGCGCCGTGTCGATCGCCAGGCGGCTGCAGGACCCGCTGGCCGAGCTGGTCAAGATCGACCCGAAGTCGATCGGCGTCGGCCAGTACCAGCACGACCTGTCCGAGGTGAAGCTGTCGCGTTCACTGGACGCGGTGGTGGAAGACTGTGTGAACGGTGTCGGCGTCGACGTCAACACCGCCTCGGCACCGTTGCTCTCCCGGGTGTCGGGCATCGGTTCCGGCCTCGCCGAGAACATCGTGGCGCACCGGGACACCAACGGTCCGTTCCGGTCCCGCCGGGCACTGAAGGACGTGGCCCGGCTGGGCCCGAAGGCGTACGAGCAGTGCGCGGGCTTCCTCCGGATCCGGGGCGACGACCCGCTGGACGCGTCGAGCGTGCACCCGGAGGCCTACCCCGTGGTGCGGACGATGGCGAAGACGACGGGCGGGGACGTCGCCTCGCTCATCGGCAACACGGGCGTCCTGCGGTCGCTGCGGGCCGACGACTTCGTGGACGAGAAGTTCGGACTGCCGACGGTCTCGGACATCCTCAGGGAGCTGGAGAAGCCGGGCCGTGACCCGCGCCCGGCCTTCAAGACCGCCACGTTCAAGGAGGGGGTCGAGAAGATCGGCGACCTCGCGGCCGGGATGGTGCTCGAGGGTGTCGTCACGAACGTCGCGGCGTTCGGCGCGTTCGTGGACATCGGCGTGCACCAGGACGGCCTGGTGCACGTGTCGGCGATGTCGCGGACGTTCGTCAAGGACCCGAGGGATGTCGTCAAGCCGGGCGACATCGTGAGGGTGAAGGTCATGGAGGTCGACATCCCACGCAAACGGATCTCGCTGACGCTGCGGCTGGACGACGAGGCCTCGGCCGCGCAGAGCGGCGGCCAGGGGCAGGGCCGGCGACGTGAGCGCAACGGTCAGGGCGACGGCGAGCGCCCGCCGCGCCAGCGGCAGGGCGGTCAGGGGCAGAGCGGACAAGGTTGGCGGCAGGAGGCGCAGGGTGGCGGCCAGGGACAGCGGCAGGGTCACGGCGGCGGCCAGGCGCGTGGGCGCGACGGTGACCAGGGCGCCGTCGCCCGTCCGGCCGCCGCTCCGGCCAACAGCGCGATGGCCGACGCGTTGCGGCGCGCAGGACTGACGGGTCCCGACCGCGGCGGCCGTAAGCGCTGAGGCGACGGAGCGGGCGGACGGGACTCCTCCCGTCCGCCCGCTCCGTGCGTTCCGGGCCCCGGAGCGCACGGAGCGGGCGGCACACGGCCGTTACGTGGAACGGGCATCGCCCGAAGCATTGACATGCTCAGGACCCGCCGTCACCCTGATGCCAGTCACCGAAGAAAGCGCTTGCAGAACGAACGGCGCCAGTCGGCACATCGCACGGGCCGCGCACCGCACATCCGCGCGGACGACACCGTCGCCGATTGGACCACCCCCGGGCGGCCATCGCCACCATGGCCGCCCGGGACCCACGGCCACCCCGGCACATCGCGCCGGCTGATCGTCCGTACCAACTTCTTGACCGTCCGAGGTGGGTGACGTACCGTCACCGCTGTTCATATACGCGAACCTGGTTCATTGATCAGAATTTGTTCGAGAGCCAGGCACGCCCTTCACCACCGCACCCATCCACTGACAGGTGCCTGCGGAGTACACCGCAGGCGGTGAGAGGAATTTCTAGTGCGTACCAGGAATCAGCACGTCAGAAGGCGTGGCGGCCGCGCGGCCGCCTCACTTGTCGCCACGGTTTCGGTGATCGCCGCAGGCCTCACCGCGCTGTTCGCGACCGGCTCGGCGACAGCCGCACCCGCCGCGGGCTCGTACAGCCTGAAGAACGCGGCCAGCGGACTGTGTCTGGGCGTACCGGGGGCGAGCTCCGCCGCGGGCACCCAGCTCGACCAGAGCGCCTGCGACGGCGCGGCCGACCAGACGTGGAAGCTCACCGCCTCCGGCAGCGGCTACACGCTGGCCGCCGCGCACAGCTCCCGGTGCGCCGGGGTGAAGGACGCCTCCACCAGCGCGGGCAAGGCCGTCGAACAGCAGAACTGCGTTGGTACGGCGACCCAGGTGTGGACGCTGACGGCGGTCAGCGGCAACACCTACCGGGTGGTCAACGGCAACGGCGGCAAGTGCCTGAACGTCAAGGACAGCTCGACGGCCTCGGGCGCCCTGGTCCAGCAGAACTCCTGCGACTCGGTGACCAGCAAGAACTGGACGTTCACCGCGTCGGGCACGACCCCCACGGACCCGCCCACCGATCCGACCGACCCGCCGACCGACCCGCCGACGGACCCGGGCTCCCGGCCGTCCTGGCCGACGGCCAACGGCAGCCAGGCCGTCTCCGCGACCATCGAGGTCTCGGGCACGTACGACGGTGGCCTGAAGCGCCTGTACGGCTCGGGTGACCTGGGCAGTGGTGGCCAGGACGAGGACCAGCCCCCGATGATCAGGCTGGCGGACGGCGCCACCCTGCAGAACGTCATCCTCGGCGCTCCGGCCGCGGACGGTGTGCACTGCGCGGCTACCTGCACCCTCAAGAACGTCTGGTGGGAGGACGTGGGCGAGGACGCGGCCACCTTCCGCGGCGGCTCCTCCTCGACGGTCCGTACGATCGACGGCGGTGGCGCGAAGCTGGCGGAGGACAAGGTCTTCCAGCACAACGGTGTCGGCACCCTCATCGTGAAGAACTTCCAGGTGGACGACTTCGGCAAGCTGGTCCGCTCCTGCGGCAACTGCTCCACGCAGAACGCCCGGCACATCCAGCTGCAGAACATCTGGGCGACGGCCCCCGGGACGAGCCTGGTCGGCATCAACACCAACTACGGCGACACGGCACGGATCTCGGGCGTCACGATCTACGAGGACGGCGACCGTGACATGAAGATCTGTACCAAGTACAGGGGAACGACCAGCGGCGAGCCGAGCGAGATCGGTTCGGGAGCGGACGGCACGAACTGCCTCTACTCCTCGTCCGACATCCGCTACGTCGACTGACGTCGTCCGCCGGGCACCGCTTCCCCGCACCACGGACCCGCCCTTCCCGCACACCGGGAGGGGCGGGTTCCCGCGTCAGTCGGTCTCGACGACCTTGCCGTCGACGACCTCGACCCGGCGGGTCGTGTGGACGGCGTCCAGCATCCGCCGGTCGTGCGTGACCAGCAGGAGGGTGCCGGTGTACGCGTCGAGCGCCGCTTCCAGCTGCTCGATCGCCGGAAGGTCCAGGTGGTTCGTCGGCTCGTCCAGGACCAGCAGGTTGACGCCCTTGCCCTGGAGCAGTGCGAGGCCGGCGCGGGTGCGTTCGCCCGGGGAGAGTGTCGTGGCCGGGCGCAGCACATGGGCGGCGCGCAGACCGAACTTGGCGAGCAGGGTGCGGACCTCGGCCGGTTCGGTGTCCGGGACGGCCGCGCAGAAGGCGTCCAGCAGGCTCTCCGGGCCGTGGAAGAGCCTGCGGGCCTGGTCGACCTCGCCGACGACGACGCCCGAGCCGAGCGAGGCGTGCCCGGAGTCCAGCGGCAGCCGGCCCAGCAGTGCGGCGAGCAGGGTGGACTTGCCCGCGCCGTTGGCACCGGTGATGGCGACGCGGTCGGCCCAGTCGATCTGCAGGGTGGCCGGGCCGAAGGAGAAGTCGCCGCGGGCCACGGCGGCGTCGCGGAGGGTGGCGACGACGGATCCGGAGCGTGGGGCGGAGGCGATCTCCATCCGCAGATCCCACTCCTTGCGGGGTTCCTCGACGACGTCGAGGCGCTCGATCATGCGCTGCGTCTGCTTGGCCTTCGCGGCCTGCTTCTCGCTGGCCTCGCTGCGGAACTTGCGGCCGATCTTGTCGTTGTCGGTCGCCTTGCGGCGGGCGTTCTTGACGCCCTTGTCCATCCATCCGCGCTGCATCTGCGCGCGGCCCTCCAGCGCGGAGCGCTTGTCCGCGTACTCCTCGAACTCCTCGCGGGCGTGTGAACGGGCGCGGTCGCGCTCCTCCAGGTAGGAGGCGTAGCCGCCGCCGTAGAGGTTGATCTGCTGCTGGGCGTGGTCCAGTTCCAGGACCTTGGTGACCGTACGCATGAGGAACTCGCGGTCGTGGCTGACGACGACGGTGCCGGCCCGCAGCCCGGACACGAAGCGTTCGAGGCGCTCCAGGCCGTCGAGGTCCAGGTCGTTGGTGGGCTCGTCGAGCAGGAACACGTCGTAGCGCGACAGCAGCAGCGACGCCAGTCCGGCACGGGCCGCCTGGCCGCCGGAGAGCGCGGTCATGGGGAGGTCGAGGCCGACGGTCAGGCCGAGGTCGGCGGCCACCTCCTCGGCGCGTTCGTCCAGGTCGGCGCCACCGAGGGCGAGCCAGCGCTCCAGCGTCTCGGAGTACGCGTCGTCCGCGCCGGGCGCTCCGTCGACGAGCGCCTGGGTCGCGGTGTCCATCGCGGTCTGGGCGTCGGCGACACCGGTGCGGCGGGCGAGGAATTCCCGTACGGACTCCCCCGCGCGACGCTCGGGCTCCTGCGGGAGGTGTCCGACGGTGGCACCGGGCGGGGAGAGCCGCAGTTCCCCCTCCTCGGGCCGGTCGAGCCCGGCGAGCAGTCGCAGCAGCGACGATTTACCCGCACCGTTGGCTCCGACGAGACCGATCACGTCGCCGGGGGCGACGACGAGGTCGAGTCCGGCGAAGAGCGTGCGGTCGCCGTGCCCGGCGGCGAGTTCCTTGGCGACGAGAGTGGCAGTCATCAGGGTGCCGATCCTAACGAACCCGCGCGGGCGTGTTCTCCCTGGATGGCCGTGGGACGACGAGTGCGGGCGAGTGCGGTGGGACGACCCCGGTGGGACGACGGGCCGCGGTGACCGGCACGCTCCCCGTCGCGCTCCCGTGCCGCGCGTTCCCGACGCGCGTTCCCGACGCGCGTTCCCGACGCGCGTTCCCGACGCGCGTTCCCGACGCGCGTTCCGCGGGTACCGGGGTGACGGTGGCGGCCCGACCGGTGCGCCGGGCCGCGGTACCCGGTCAGGCGGACGGGCCTTCCTTGTGCCGCTGATCGGTGGTGATCTCCGCGGTACCCGGACCGATCCGGATCTCGAAGTCCCCGTCGTACTTGGCGTGGCCTTCGATGACAGCGGATTCGACGGCTTCCACACCGAACTCCCTGCGGACGATCATGGGGTCCTGCCGCAGGTCCCGCATCAGCGAGACACACATCCCGATCATCACGAGGGTGAAGGGGGCGGCGACCAGGATGGTGAGGTTCTGGAGCCCCGCCAGCGCGTCGCCCTTGCCGTTGCCGATGAGCAGCATCACCGCCGCGACGGCACCCGTGACGACGCCCCAGAAGACGACGACCCACTTGGCGGGTTCGAGCACGCCCTTCTGGGAGAGCGTGCCCATCACGATCGAGGCGGCGTCCGCGCCGGAGACGAAGAAGATACCCACCAGGACCATGACCAGGATGCTCATCACCGTGGCGACGGGGAACTCCTGGAGTACGCCGAAGAGCTGGGCCTCCGGGGTGTCGCCGACGTCACTGAGCCGGCCGGCGTCCTCCAGCTCGATCGCGGAGCCGCCCATCACGGCGAACCAGACCAGGCTGACGGTGCTGGGCACCAGGATCACGCCGCCCACGAACTGCCGGATCGTCCGGCCCCGGCTGATCCTGGCGATGAACATGCCGACGAAGGGCGTCCAGGAGATCCACCAGGCCCAGTAGAAGACCGTCCAGCTGCCCAGCCAGTCGGCCACCGCGCCCTCGCCGGTCGCCTCGGTGCGCCCGGCGAGCTGGGCGAGGTCACCGAAGTACGCGGCGATCGAGGTGGGCAGCAGGTCGAGGATGATGATGGTGGGCCCGGCGATGAAGACGAAGACCACCAGGATCAGCGCGAGCACCATGTTGATGTTCGAGAGCCACTGGATGCCCTTCTCCACGCCGGACACCGCGGAGGCGACGAAGGCGACGGTCAGGACGGCGATGATCGCCACGAGGAGACCCGTGCCGGTCTTCTCCATCCAGTTGAGCTCCTGGAATCCGCTGCCGATCTGGAGCGCGCCGAGCCCCAGGGAGGCCGCGGATCCGAAGAGGGTGGCGAAGATGGCGAGGATGTCGATGATCCGGCCGCCGGTCCCGTGGGCGTGCCGGGTGCCGATGAGCGGTTCGAAGACGGCGCTGATCGTCTGCCGCCTGCGCCGGCGGTAGGTGCTGTACGCGATGGCGAGACCGACGACCGCGTAGATCGCCCAGGGGTGCAGCGTCCAGTGGAAGAGCGTGGTGGCCATCGCCGTCTGCATCGCCTCGGCGGCGTCGGCGGGGCGGGTGCCGGGGGGCGGATCGACGAAGTGGGCGAGCGGCTCGCTCACTCCGTAGAACATCAGGCCGATTCCCATGCCGGCGCTGAACATCATGGCGACCCAGGAAATCGTCCGGAATTCGGGCTTCTCACCCTCCTGGCCGAGCGAGATCGTCCCGTAGCGGCTGATCGCGAGCCAGAGTGCGAAGACGACGAACCCGGAGGCGGCCAGCATGAAGGCCCAACCGCCGTTGTGGATCAGCCCGTTGAGCAACCGGGTGGAGACGCTTTCCAGCGAGTCCGTCGCCGTGGAGCCCCAGACCACGAAGGCGACGGTGAGCCCCGCCGTGACGCCGAAGACCACCCGGTCGGTCGTGGGGCGCCGGCCGTGGTGCGGGATCTCCGGCAGATCGGCCGTGACCGGCAGGTACTCACCCCGCCCGCCCGTTCCCTGCTCGTCGTGTGACACAGATGGCACCTTTCACGCAGTGCGAAATTTGGCTCTCCGTAGGCAGTACCACACGCGGTGCTCATCTCACGGGATCAACAAGCTGTAACGGCTTGACCGTTTGTGAGCCGATATGTCGCCCTTTGTCCAACAGGAGCGGAACCAGCCCTCGGGCCGGCTGCCGCAGAGGCACGTACGCTCCGCCGTCGTCGGGACGGGAAGTGACACCGTGCAGGGCCAGTTCGTCGGCGACGTCCGCGTACTGCTCCGGGCCGAGCCGGTAGCCGCAGGGCGGGTCCGGGAGGGTCTCGTCCGGTTCGGCGGGATCGTTGTCGGCGCCGCCCAGGTGGACCGTGCCCCGGTCGGCGAGGCCGGCGCGGCGGGCCGCGACGGCGGCGGCGGCGGCGGCGATCCGATCGTGCCGCTCCCGGACGAAGGGGAACAGCCCGTCGAGTGCGGCCTGCTGATAGGCCTGTACGCGTGAAGAGCGGGCCTGTACGCGTGGGGGACGGGACTGTACGCGTGAAGGGGGAGGGCACGGGCGAGCGGTGGAGCATCAGCGACTGCATGCGGCGGGCGGGGGCAGGGCGCCCGCCCTCGTATCGGCGTGTGCGGAAGGTACTCCGGCCCGCTCCCGGGCAACAGGGTGCGAACATCCGTCCGGCCGCCCCGACCGGGCGGTTAGGCTGACCGCGTTCGTGCTGAACCCGCCAGTTCCGGCCCTTCCCGGCCGGGTCACGCGTGTACGAGGAGCGTCCCTTGCCCGACCCGATCCCCGATCCGCAGCGTGACGCCCGGCCCACCCTGGAAGCCGTGGCGGCCCGTGCGGGCGTGTCCCGGGCGACCGCGTCCCGGGTCGTCAACGGTGGCGCGGGGGTACGGCAGCCCCTGGTGGAACAGGTGCGCAAGGCGGTCGACGAGCTCGGCTACATCCCGAACCACGCGGCGCGGACCCTGGTCACCCGGCGCAACGGGGCGGTCGCCGTGATCATCGACGAGCCCGAGTTCCGGATCTTCTCCGACCCGTTCTTCTCCCGCCAGATCCGCGGTATCAGCCGCGAGCTGACGGCGCACGACGCCCAGCTGGTGCTGCTCCTGGTCGAGGGCAGCGGCGACTTCGACCGGGTGACCCGCTATCTGGCCGGTGGCCATGTGGACGGCGTACTGGCCTTCTCCCTGCACACCGACGACGAACTCCCCGCGATCATCCGGCGGTTCAGGGTGCCGACGGTCTACGGCGGCCGTCCGGAGCATCCGGCACCGGGCGCCGAGGCGGTGCCACCGGTGCCGTACGTCGACTGCGACAACCGGGGCGGCGCGCGTGAGGCCGTACGCCATCTGGTCTCGCTGGGCCGGCGGCGGATCGCGCACATCGCCGGGCCGCGCGACCAGACGTCCGCACTCGACCGGATCGACGGCTACCGCGATGTACTGCCCGACGGCGATCCGGCTCTGATCGTGGACGGCGACTTCACCGCCGAGGGCGGCGCCCGGGCCATGGCTCAGCTGCTGGCGGCCCGGCCGGATGTGGACGCGGTCTTCGTGTCCAACGACCTGATGGCCTCGGGTGCCCTGCGGGTGATCCGCGAGCAGGGGCTCCGGGTGCCGGAAGACGTGGCACTGGTCGGCTTCGACGACATGGAGTCGGTCGCGGAGAAGACCGACCCTCCCCTGACGACGGTCCGTCAGGACGTGGAGGGGATGGGGCGGTTGATGGTCCGGCTGCTGATGGGGCGGCTGAACGGCGACACGGGCGAGTGGCCCGCGTCCGTGATCACCCCGACCGAACTGATCCGGCGCGCCTCGGCCTGAGACCCGGCCCGCCCGTCCCCGCGTCCCCCCGGTCCTTCCGCTCCGCGTGCCAGGCCGCCCGTGCGGACCGGGCGAGCGGCAGATAGCGCAGCCGCTCGGGGAGCGCCGGCACCACCATCCGGATCACGGCGCACAGCCGCCGGAGCCTGCGCTCCTGGTCCGGGGTCCACGCGAGCCCGATGGCCGCACGGGCGTCCGGCGGCATCAGGCCCACGGTGATGAAGGCGCGGAACCGGGAGAGCGGGGGAAGCAGGAGCGGCCACACCGCCCTGACCAGCGGACGGACGGCCGGCGGGCCCAGGTCGGGCGGGGGTACGGGGCGGTCGGCGGCGACCAGCTCCCGGACGACCACGGTCGCCTCCACCTCCTCGGCCAGCATCTTCCGGTAGTAGGGCCAGAACTCCTCGACGGTCTGCGGCATGTCCCGGTCGTGGATGCCGAGGATCCGCCCCACCTGGAGCCACTCCCGGTACAGCGCCCGCTCCTGCGCGTCGGTGAGGGGGCGGACGAGATAGCGGGCCGCGTGCTGGTAGACCGGGAAGCCGGTGGCGTGCACCCAGGCGTAGTTCGCGGGCGTGAGCGCGTGGTAGCGGCGCCCACGGGTGTCGGTGCCCTGGATGGTGCGGTGCAGCTTGCGGAGCCTGCGCCCCTCCTCGGCGGCGGCCTCTCCCCCGTACACCCAGAGCTGGAGCGAGCGCAGCGAGCGTTCGCCGCGGCCCCACGGGTCCGTGCGGAAGACCGAGTGCTCGTCGACGCCCGCGCCGACCGCCGGGTGGGCGACCTGGAGTGTGAGGGCCGCGGGCAGCATCAGCAGGCCTCGGACGTCGCCGGCGAGGCTCCACAGCACGCCGCCCGGCGGGGGCGGGGCCGGGTCTTCTGCGCTGGTCATGCGGGGGCTCCCAGGGTCGGCGGTTGCTCGGACCGGTGCCGGGCCGTGTGTGTTCCAGTATGCGATCGCGGGGACGGCGGTGAGGTGCGGGGGTGGCGGGCCCGGGGCCCGCGCGCACCCCTTCCTGGAATCTGTGTCAGCAGTGTTGACGCACCCGGTGAAACAAGTCAATAGTATTTGTATCTTTGACTCTCAGGGGGTGAGGGAAAGGTCAAATGTGCTGCGCAGTGGGTGAGTTGAGCCGTGCACGAGCCCCCGCTCCCGGCCCCTCGGAGCCCGCGAACGCCGCGCCCACTCCGCCCGGGACATCCGAACCGCCCCGGAGCCGAACCGCCCCGTGGCCGAACCGCCCCGTGGCCGCTCCGGCCCGTAGCCGCACCGGCTCCATCACCGAGGAGGTTGCCCACCATGGGCCGTTACAGCCGACTGAGCGAGATCCGCCGGATGGATCCCGCCCGCGACTGCGCCGAGATACTCCGGCTGATGTCGCAGTACGAATTCCCCTGGGACTACCGGCAGGGCATCAGCGTCGCCTTCCTGCGCGACTACGGCGTCCCGAGGATCTCCGTACTGCTCGACCGCACCCAGGAGTTCGAGCGCAACGGTCAGAAGCGCTACGACGACACCGTCCTGTTCGGGTACGAGATGGCGGCCGACGGCTTCGATTCCGAGCGTGCGCACGCCGCCGCACGGCACCTCAACCGCATCCACGGCAAGTACCGCATCCCGAACGAGGACTACCTCTACGTGCTGGCCACGACCGTCGTCGGCCCCAAACGCTGGATCGACCGCTTCGGGTGGCGGCCCCTGTGCGCGCAGGAGGCCTCGGCGCTGGCGGAGGTGGGGCGGAGGATGGCCCTCATGATGGGCATCGAGGGCGCCCCCGACACCTACGAGGGGTTCGAGGAACTGCTCGACTCCTACGAGGACCGGATGTTCGCCTACGATCCGGCGAACCGCCGGGTCGCCAACGCCACCTTCCGGGTCATGGCGGCCTGGTACCCGGCCCCGCTGCGCCCGCTGGTGGCCAGACTCTCGCTCGCCTTGCTGGACGAGCCGCTGCTGCGCGCGCTCGGCTTCCCGGCCCAGCCGCCGTGGATGCGGGCGACGGCCACGCGGATGGTGCGTGCCCGGTCGCACGGCGTACGGCTGCTGCCCGCCAGGCCGCGCTGGCTTCCTTCCCGCCCCCGGCCACGCAGCTACCCCTTCGGATACCGGCTCGACGACCTCGGCCCGCACTGGGCCCAGGGCCGTCCGCTGGAACCCCTGCCCCTGGAGAAGTCATGACGACCGAGACGGACCGTGCCGTGCACGGCATCGAGGACATCCGCGCCGCGGTGGCACGGGCCAAGGACGCCGGCCGCACCTGGGCCGCGCTCGGGGCGCGGGAACGGCGCGCGGCCCTGCTCCGGTGGAAGCGCGCGCTGGCCGGACGGGCGGACGAGTTCGCCGAGGTGATCGCGGCCGAGACCGGGAAGCCGCCGCACGACGCCCGCGCCGAGGTGCTGCTGGCGGTGGTCCATCTGGACTGGGCCGCACGCAACGCCCGCCGGGTGCTGGGCCGGCGCCGGGTGTCCTCCGGTCTGCTGTCGGTCCATCAGCGGGCGCTGCTGGCGTACCGGCCGCTCGGGGTGATCGGGGTGATCGGGCCGTGGAACTACCCGCTCTACACACCGATGGGCTCGATCGGCTACGCCCTCGCCGCGGGCAACGCCGTCGTCTTCAAGCCGTCCGAACTCACCCCCGGGGTCGGGGTCCTGCTCGCCCGGAGCTTCGCCGAGGCCGTCCCTGACCACGCGGATCTGCTGCGGACGGTCACCGGCCCGGGTTCGACCGGTGCCGCCCTCGCCGGGGCGGACGGCCCGACCGGCGTGGACAAGATCGCCTTCACGGGCTCGCCGGCCACCGCCCGCAAGGTGGCGGCGGCCTGCGCGGCCACGCTCACACCGCTGCTCGCCGAGTGCGGGGGCAAGGACGCGGTACTGGTGGCGGCGGACGCCGATCTGGACGCGGCGGCGGACGCGATCGTGTGGGGGGCGATGGGGAACGCCGGTCAGACCTGCGCCGGTGTGGAGCGGGTGTACGCGGTGGCGTCCGTGCACGAGGAGCTGTGTGCGCGCATCGTGCTCCGGGCGCGGGCCCTGACTCCCGGCGAGGCGTACGGGCCGCTCACCCTGCCCTCCCAGCTCGACGTGGTGCGCCGCCACGTGGAACAGGCCCTGGCGGACGGCGGCCGGGCCGTGCTCGGCGGCCCCGACGCCTCGCTGACCCGCACGGTGGGACCGGTGGTGCTGACCGGCGTACCCGAGGACTCGCCGGCCGTCACCGAGGAGACCTTCGGCCCGGTCGTCGTCGTGAATCCGGTGCGTGACATGGACGAGGCCGTCGAGCGGGCCGACGCGTCGGCGTACTCGTTGGGCGCCGCGGTCTTCACCCGGTCCCGGGCGGCCGGGCTCGCGGTGGCCGAACGCCTCGACTCCGGTGCGGTGTCGGTGAATTCGGTGCTCGGCTTCGCCGCGATCCCCTCGCTCCCGTTCGGCGGGTCGGGCGAGTCGGGATACGGGCGGATCCACGGCGAGGAGGGGCTGCGGGCCTTCGTGGCGCCGCACTCCGTCACCGTGCGGCGGTTCGCGCCGGCGGTGGACCTGACGTCGTTCGCGACGCCCCGGGCCAAGGCCGCCCGGGCCGTCGAGCTCGGCAGGAAGCTGCACGCCCGGTTCTGAGCGCGCTCATCCCGTGCTGATCAGGGGCACCAGATAGCGGCGGGCGAAGGCACGCACCTGCTCGTCGTCGTCGAGTTCGAAGCAGCTCACCGGATTGAGGAGGAAGGAGACGGTGATCCGCACCATGAGCTCGGCGACCGGAGTCGGATCCGTCTCCGGCCGCCCTTCCGCGCGCTGGGCGTGGCGCAGCCGGTCGGCCAGGTACGCGCGCATCGCGAGGAAGGCCGGGCCGCTCTCCAGGGTGAGGAAGGGGAGCATGATCTCCGGCTCCAGCTTCAGCAGTCCGCCCACCAGGGGGTGTTCACGGATGTGCTGGAGGACGGCGGCGAAGCCGGCGACGAGCCGGTCCTCCATGGTGGGCAGGGCGGCCACGGCGCCGTCGACGTCCATGACGAAGCGGCGGTACTCGCGCAGGAGGCAGGCCGAGACCAGGCTGTCCTTGTTGCCGATCCTCCGGTACACGGTCACCCGCGAGACCTTGGCCCGTTTGGCGACGTCGTCGACGGTCGAGCGGCGCAGCCCGAAGGTCATGAACTGCTCGCGTGCCGCGTCGAGGATCTGCTCACTGAGCGCGTCCGAGGGCGGCGACTCGGCCAGCGCGCCGGCCAGCAGTGCCTCGTTGGTGCTCCGTGCCGGCATGAGCCCTCCCCGTTCCGCCGCGACCACTCAACCACAACGACCATGGAACACAGATACCCGGTCCGTCACTTTGTAACTTTCTCCCTTTCAGGAGGCACGTCTTGTCCGTCACCCATGACCTCCCCCGCTCGCTCTCCGCCGAACAGCGGGCGTTCGTCGCGGCCCTGCGCGATTTCGCCCGGCGCGAGTGCGGGACGCGCGAGCAGCGCGACGCGCTGGCCGCGGAGACGGGCGGCCCGCACGCCCCGTCGCTCTACGCCCGGCTGGCGGAGCTCGGCTGGCTCGGGGTGTGCCTGCCCGAGGCGTACGGAGGTGCGGGCGGCGGGATGACCGACGCCTGCCTCTTCCTCCGGGAGACGGCGCGGGGGCTCGTACCGGCGGGCGGCTTCATCACCTCGGTGATCACGGCGAAGGCGTACGAGCGTTTCGGCAGCGAGGCCCAGTGCGAGGCGGCGGTCGGTGGTGCGGTGGCCGGCCAGGTGCTGTCCATCGCGATGTCGGAGCCGGAGGCCGGGTCCGACGTGGGCGCGCTGCGGTGCGGGGCCGGGCGCACACCGGACGGCTGCTGGCTGGTGAACGGCCACAAGACGTGGATCTCCAACGCGCATCTGGCCGAGCACATCCTGCTGGTGGCCAGGACCGGTACGAGCGGAGCGAAGCACGACGGGCTGACCATGTTCCACGTCCCTGCGGGAACGCCGGGCATCCGGATACGGCCGATCGAGACGATGGGCGGCCGTGAGGTCAACGACGTCTACTTCACGGATGTCCGGCTGCCGGCCGACGCCGTGGTCGGCACGGCGGACCGTGCCTGGACCCAGCTGATGGCGGGGCTCAACGCGGAACGTCTCTTCCTCGCGGCGAACATGCTGGGTCTGGCGGAGCGGATCCTGGAGGACACCGTCACCTATGTGCGGGGGCGCGAGCAGTTCGGCCGCCCGGTCGGTTCCTTCCAGGCGCTGCGGCACCGGCTGGCCGACCTGGCGACCGAGATCGAGTGCGCGCGGCTGCTGGTCTTCGACGTGGCGGCGGCCTGCGACGCGGAGCCGGAGCGGCTGTTCCCGCGTGAGGCGTCCATGGCGAAGCTCAAGGCGACCGAGACGGCGAAGCTCGCCGCGCTGGAGGGCATGCAGATGATGGGCGGCTACGGCTACGCGACCGAGTACGACATGGAGGGCCATCTCCGGGCCGCGGTCGTGTCGACGGTGTACGGCGGGACCAGCGAGATCCAGCGGGACATCATCGGCAGGAGCTACGGGCTGTAGCCCCTGCCCCGGCTCCTGGTCATGCCTGCCCGTGGTCGTACACCGTCACCGCGACGCCTCGGTCCACCAGCCGCCCGGCTATGAGGGGTTCGACCCTGGACCAGGTGCCGCCGGCCAGGCCGCAGCCGATGCGCGGCATATGGACCGACGCCTCCAGCTCGGCGGCCCGCACGGCGACCTTCTCCAGCCCCGCGTCGATCGCCTCGTAGCGCACCGGCACACCCTGGCTGCCGGTGCGCGTCCCCCGCTGCCCGACCAGATTGGCCACCCATACGCAGGGCCCGGCCCGGACGAACTGGACGGCTCCCAGGCCGAAGTCGTTGCCCGCGCGCTCCCGGTGCCAGCGGCGGTACGCTGCCTCCGGCTCGGGCCAACGGCGGGAGAGGGCCAGGACGAAGCCCTTGCCCCAGCCGCCCAGATCGTTGCAGCAGTGCACGATCAGCTTGACGCCCTTGCCCTGCGGCGCGGTGGCGTCCCCCCGTACATAAGTGATCCCCGACATGCCCTCACCGTACGGGCCACCACTGACAGCCCACCGGGAGCGCTCCGGTTCCGGCCGGGCGTCCATGGCCCGAACCGGGGTGGGCGGCGCCTCGATGGCGCCGGAGACTTTCACAACACTGGTGAGACAGCAATACTGTTGCACTTGATCCGCGCACGGGCACAGCAGGACCGAGCAGTCGGCGACAAGGGAGCAGTCATGGCCACCGGGACCGAGGAACCGACGCTCACGGTCGACGAGCTGGCGGCACGCGCGGGAGTCACCGTGCGCACCGTCCGTTTCTACAGCACCAGAGGTCTGCTGCCGCCCCCGGTGATCGGGCCGCGCCGCGTCGGGCACTACGGTCCGGCCCATCTCTCGCGCCTCGCCCTGATCGAGGAGCTCCAGCACCAGGGCATGACACTCGCGGCCATCGAGCGGTATCTGGAGCAGCTGCCGCCGGACCTGAGCGCGCACGATCTGGCGATCCACCGGGCCCTGGTGGCGTCCTGGGCGCCGGACTCCGCCGAGGACATGACGCGGGCGGAGCTGGAGCGGCGTGCCGGCCGGGCCCTCACCGCCTCGGACGTGGACCGGCTCGCGGCGATGGGGGTGCTGGAGCGCCCCGGCGCCGACGACGACGTCTGCCGGGTCGACGTCGGGCTGCTGCGGCTCGGGGTGGAGCTGCTGGACGTACCGATCGCCCACGAGACGATCCTCGCGGCGCGTACGGTCCTGCTGGAGCACACCCGTTCGGCCGCCCACGAGCTGACGCGGCTGTTCCGGGACGAGGTGTGGAATCCGTACCGGGAACGGGAGTCGGACCCTGAGCATGTGAAGGCGATGAAGTCGCTGTCCGCCCATATGCAGCCGATGGTGCTCCAGGCCCTGCTCACCGCCTTCCAGCGGTCGTTGAAGGAGGAGCTGCGGGCCGCGTTCACCAAGGAGTGAACGCGGCCCCCGGGGGCGTGCCGGGTCAGTCGTGGAAGGTCTCGCCCTTCTCCGCCTTCTCCAGGAGCAGCGCGGGCGGCAGGAAGCGGTCGCCGTAGCGCTCGGCGAGCTGCCGGGCACGCGCCACGAAGCCGGGCAGGCCGCCCTCGTACCCGTTGACGTACTGGAGTACGCCGCCGGTCCAGGCCGGGAAGCCGATGCCCATGATGGAGCCGATGTTGGCGTCGGCGACGGTCATGAGGACGTTCTCCTCCAGGCAGCGGACGCTGTCCAGGGCCTCGGAGAAGAGCATCCGTTCCTGCATGTCCTCGAAGGGCACGTCGGTGCCGGGCTTCGTGAAGTGCTCACGCAGCCCGGGCCACAGCGCACCCCGCCTGCCGTCCTCGCCGTACTCGTAGAAACCCGCTCCCCCGCTGCGTCCGGGGCGCCCGAACTCGTCGACCATCCGGTCGATGACCTCGTCCGCGGGGTGCGTGTTCCAGGTGCCGCCCGCCTCCTCGACGGCCCGCCGGGTCTCGTTGCGGATCTTGCGGGGCAGGGTGAGCGTGAGCTCGTCCATCAGCGAGAGGACCTTGGCCGGGTAGCCGGCCTGCGCCGCCGCCTGCTCGACCGACGCGGGCTCGACGCCCTCGCCGACCATCGCGACGCCCTCGTTGATGAAGTGGCCGATGACGCGCGAGGTGAAGAAGCCGCGGGAGTCGTTGACGACGATCGGGGTCTTCTTGATCCGGCGCACCAGGTCGAAGGCGCGGGCCAGTGCCTCGTCGCCGGTCTTCTCGCCCTTGATGATCTCGACGAGCGGCATCTTGTCCACGGGTGAGAAGAAGTGCAGCCCGATGAAGTCGACGGGGCGCGTGACCCCTTCGGCGAGGGTGGTGATGGGCAGCGTCGAGGTGTTGGAACAGAGCAGGGCGTCGGGGTCGACGACGTCCTGGATCTCCTGGAACACCTTGTGCTTGAGCGCGGTGTCCTCGAAGACCGCCTCGATCACGGCGTCGCAGCCCGCGAGGTCGGCCGGGTCGCCGGTCGGGGTGATGCGGGCCAGCAGCTCGTCGCGCTGCGCCTCGGTCGTGCGGCCCCGGGAGAGTGCCTTGGCGAGCAGCTTCTCGCTGTACGCCTTGCCCTTGGCGGCGGCCTCGGCGGAGACGTCCTTGAGGACGACGTCGATGCCGGCGCGGGCGCAGGAGTACGCGATGCCCGCGCCCATCATCCCGGCGCCGAGGACGGCGACCTTGCGGACCTGGCGTGGTTCGACGCCCTTGGGACGGCTGGCACCGGAGTTGACGGCCTGGAGGTCGAAGAAGAAAGCCTGGATCATGTTCTTCGAGACCTGGCCGGTGACCAGTTCGGTGAAGTAGCGGGCCTCGATGGTCAGCGCGGTCTCGAAGTCGACCTGCGAGCCCTCGACCGCGGCGGCCAGGATGTTGCGGGGCGCGGGCATGGGGGCGCCCGCGAGCTGCTTCTTCAGGTTGGCCGGGAAGGCGGGCAGGTTGGCGGCGAACTTCGGGTGGGACGGGGTGCCGCCCGGGATCCGGTAGCCCTTGACGTCCCAGGGCTGCTGCGACTCCGGGTGGGCGTCGATGAACGCGCGGGCCTTGTCGAGCATGTCCTCGGGGCTGGCGGCGACCTCGTGGACCAGGCCGTTCTCCAGGGCGCGCCGCGGGGTGTACTGGGTGCCCTGGAGGAGGACCTTGAGCAGCGCGTCGGCGATGCCCATCAGCCGTACGGTGCGGGTGACGCCGCCACCCGCGGGCAGCAGGCCGAGGGTGACCTCGGGCAGGCCGATGCGGGAGCCGGGTGCGTCCAGGGCGATGCGGTGGTGGGCGGAGAGGGCGATCTCGTAACCGCCGCCGAGCGCGGCGCCGTTGATCGCGGCGACGACCGGCTTGCCGAGGGTCTCGATGCGGCGCAGCGACCGCTTGATCGCGGTGCCGGCGTCGAACGCGGCCTGCGCGTTCTCGGGGCCGATCCTGATCATGTCCTTGAGGTCACCGCCCGCGAAGAAGGTCTTCTTCGCGGAGGCGTAGATGATGCCCCGGATGGAGTCCTTCTCGGCCTCGGCCCGGTCGGCGACGGCCTCGATGGAGTCCCGGAAGGCCTGGTTCATCGTGTTGGCGGACTGGTTGGGGTCGTCGAGTACGAGGGTGACGACGCCGGTCTCGTCCTGTTCCCAGCGGATGGTCGTGCTCTCGGTCATGGTTGTTCTTCTCCGTAAGCAGTGGTGGCCGGGACGGTCAGAGACGCTCGATGACGGTGGCGACGCCCATGCCGCCGCCGACGCAGAGGGTGACGAGGCCGTAGCGCTTGTCGCGGCGCTCCAGTTCGTCGACGAGCGTGCCGAGGATCATCGCGCCGGTCGCGCCGAGCGGGTGGCCCAGCGCGATGGCACCGCCGTTGACGTTGACCTTGTCGAGGGAGAGGCCCATGTCCTTGACGAAGCGCAGTACGACGCCGGCGAAGGCCTCGTTGATCTCGACGAGGTCGATGTCGTCGATGGTGAGCCCGGCCTTGGCCAGCGCCTTGCGGGTGGCCGGTGCGGGTCCGGTCAGCATGATGGTGGGCTCGGAGCCGGAGACGGCCGCGGAGACGATCCGGGCGCGCGGGGTGAGGCCGTAGCGCTCGCCGACCTCCTTCGAGCCGATGGCGACGAGGGCGGCGCCGTCCACGATGCCGGAGGAGTTGCCCGCGTGGTGGACGTGGTCGATCTTCTCGACCCAGTGGTACTTCTGCAGGGCGACGGCGTCGAAGCCGCCCATCTCGCCGATCGCCGCGAAGGACGGCTTGAGGGAGGCGAGGGAGTCCGCGGTGGTGCCGGGCCGCATGTGCTCGTCGTGGTCGAGGACGAGCAGGCCGTTGCGGTCCCTGACGGGCACGACGGACCGGGCGAAGCGCTCGTCCTTCCAGGCCGCGGCGGCGCGTTCCTGGGAAAGGGCGGCGTACTCGTCGACGTCCCGTCGGGAGAAGCCCTCGATGGTGGCGATGAGGTCGGCGCCGATGCCCTGCGGGGCGAAGCCGGTCTCGAAGCTGGTCATCGGGTCCATGGCCCAGGCCCCGCCGTCGGAGCCCATCGGCACCCGGGACATCGACTCGACACCGCCGGCCAGGACGAGGTCCTCCCAGCCCGAACGGACCTTCGCGGCGGCGAGGTTGACCGCTTCCAGGCCCGAGGCACAGAAGCGGTTCTCCTGCACGCCGGCGACGGAGTCCGGAAGTCCGGCCGCGATCGCGGCGATCCGGGCGATGTCGGAGCCCTGGTCACCGAGCGGGCTGACCACGCCGAGGACGATGTCGTCGATGGCGGCGGGGTCGAGGTCCGGGAAGCGGGCCTGGATCTCGTGGATGAGGCCGACGACGAGGTCGATCGGCTTGGTTCCGTGCAGGGCGCCATTGGCCTTGCCGCGACCGCGCGGGGTGCGGATCGCGTCGTAGACGAACGCTTCGGTACTCAAGACAGCAGCCTTTCGAGGGTGGTTGCGCAACAGGGGTGGCGGGGCGGGGTCAGCCGAGCAGCGAGCGGCCGATGATCTCCTTCATGATCTCCGTCGTGCCGCCGTAGATGGTCTGGATGCGGCCGTCGGTGAACGCCTTCGCGACCCGGTACTCGGCCATGTAGCCGTACCCGCCGTGCAGTTGGAGGCAGCGGTCGGCGACGCGCTTCTGCAGTTCGGTGGCCCACCACTTGGCCATCGAGGCGTGTACGGCGTCGAGCGTCCCGTCCGAGTGGTCGACGATGCACCGGTCGAGGAAGGCCCGGGTGACGGCGCATTCGGTGGCCATCTCGGCGATCTCGAACCTGATGTGCTGAAGCTTGGAGAGCGGGCGCCCGAACGCTTCGCGCTCCTTGACGTACGTGGTGGTGATCTCCAGGAGGTGCTCGGCGGCGGCGATTCCGGCGACCGCTATGCCCATTCGCTCCTGGGCCAGGTTGGTCATGAGGTGGATGAAGGCGCCGTCGAGCTCGCCGAGGAGGTTCTCCTTGGGTACGCGGACGTCATTGAAGAACAGCTCGGCGGTGTCCTGGGACTTCTGGCCGATCTTGTCGAGGTTGCGGCCGCGCTCGAAGCCCTCCGCGCCGCGTTCGACGACGAGCAGCGAGAGGCCCTTCGCGCCGCCCTGCGGTGAGGTCTTGGCGACGACGACCACCAGGTCGGCGAGGATGCCGTTGGAGATGAAGGTCTTGGAGCCGTTGAGCAGCCAGTGGTCGCCCTTGTCCTCGGCGGACGTGCGGATGCCCTGGAGGTCGGAGCCCGCGCCGGGTTCGGTCATGGCGATGGCGGTGATGGTCTCGCCGCTGCAGAAGCCGGGCAGCCAGCGCCGCTTCTGCTCCTCGGTGCCGAGTCCGGTGAGGTAGGGGCCGATGATGTCGTTGTGGAGGCCGAGCGCGAGCCCGGCGGCTCCGGCCCGGGTGAACTCCTCGGCGAGGACGGCGCTGTAGCGGAAGTCGGCGTTGCCGCCGCCCCCGTACTCCTCGGGCACGGCGAGGCCGAGCAGCCCCTGCCGGCCGGCCGCGAGCCATGCCTCGCGCGAGACGATGCCGTCCTTCTCCCACTGCTCGTAGTGCGGGAGGACCTCCTTCGAAAGGAAGGTGCGGACGGTCTCACGGAACGCTTCGTGTTCTTCGGAGAAGATCTGCCGCTGCACTCAGGCCCCCTGGAGCATGGTCTTGACGGTGGAGATCAGGCGGGCCGGTTCGGGGCCGACGGGCGTGACGTTGAGCATGGTGACGCCTGCCTCGCGGAAGGCGTCGATGCGGTCGCGTACGTATCCCTCTGGTCCGCAGAGCGACATGAGTTCGCAGAATTCGTCCGGGACGGCGGCCTCGGCCTCCTTCTTCCTCCCCGAAAGGTAGAGCTCCTGGATCGTGGCTGCTTCCCGCCCGTACCCGTAGGCGACGGCGAGGTCGTTGTAGAAGTTCTTGCCGGGCGCGCCCATGCCGCCGACGTACAGCGCGATCTGCGGGCGGGCGAGGTCCCTGAGGGCCGCGGCGTCGTCGCCGATGGCGAGCAGGCCGCCCGCGACGGTCTGCAGCGGGCCGAGCGCCGGGTCGCGCTTCGCCGCGCCTTCGGCCAGGGCCGCGCCCCAGACCTGGTGGGCCTTCTCCGGGATGTAGAGGGTGGGCAGCCAGCCGTCGGCGATCTCGGCGGTCAGTGCCACGTTGGCGGGGCCGAGCGAGGCGATGTACAGGGGGATGGTGTCGCGCACCGGCCGGGTGAGGATCTTCAGGGGCCTGCCGAGCCGGCCGCCCTTCTCCTTCGGCAGCGGCATGTCGGTGATGCCGTGGTGGTCGATGACCTCGCGGCGCCAGATCCGCCGGCAGAGCTCGACACTCTCGCGGGTCCGGCCGAGCGGTTTGTCGTACGGCTTGCCGTGCCAGCCCTCCACGACCTGCGGGCCGGAGGCGCCGAGACCGAGCATGGCCCGGCCCCCGGAGATCGCGTCGAGCCCCGCTCCGGTCTGGGCGATGAGGGCGGGGGTGCGGGAGTACACGTTGAGGATCGCCGCGCCGATCTTCATGTGTTCGGTGCGTGCGGCCAGGTAGCCCATCAGGGTGGGCGAGTCGAAGCCGTAGGCCTCGGCGACCCAGACGGCGTCGAGTCCGGCGGACTCCAGCGCGGCGGCCTGGTCGCAGGCGGCGCGCGGGTCGCCCGCGTAGTTCAGCGGCAGGGAGAGTTCCATCAGCCGGTGGTTTCCTTCCCGGTGGTCGACAGGCCCGGTACGCCCCAGTCCGCCGCGACGTCCTGCGTGTCCGCCCCGGGCAGCGCGGGCCCGCCGCGTACGGAGACGGGCGTCACGGAGAAGCGGGGTGCGGGTGCGGGCTGGGTGAGGCCGCCGTGCTCCACGAAGGTGGAACGGGCGGCGAGGTGCGGGTGGTGGGGTGCCTCGCGGAGCGAGAGTACGGGGGCCACACAGGCGTCCGTCCCCTCGAAGACCTCGGTCCACTCGGCGCGCGTACGGGTCCGGAAGCGGCCGGCGACGACGGTGCGCAGCTCCTCCCAGCGGCTGAGGTCGCCGCGGTCGGGGGCCTCAGCCGCGATGCCGAGCAGCGTCACGAACTGCTCGTAGAACCGCTGTTCGAGCGGACCGACCGCCATGTGCAGGCCGTCGGACGTCTCGTAGATGCCGTAGAAGGGGCAGCCGCCGTCGAGAAGGTTCGAGCCGCGCCGGTCCTGCCAGCTGCCGGCCGCCAGCATCCCGTGGATCATCGTGGCGAGATGGGCGGCACCGTCGACGATGGCCGCGTCCACGACCTGTCCGGCGCCGCCGGGTGTACGGGCGTGCTGGAGCGCGGCGAGCACGCCGACGACGAGGTAGAGCGAGCCGCCCGCGTAGTCGCCGACCAGGTTGGCGGGGACCGTGGGCGGCTCGCCGGGCCTGCCGATCATGGAGAGGGTGCCGGTGAGGGCGATGTAGGCGATGTCGTGTCCGGCCCGCTCGGCCAGCGGACCGTCCTGGCCCCAGCCGGTCATCCGCCCGTAGACGAGCCGCGGATTGCGCTTCAGGCAGGCGTCGGGCCCCACACCGAGGCGTTCGGCGACACCCGGCCGGTAGCCCTCGATCAGCACGTCGGCGCGCTCGACGAGGTCCAGCACCGTGTCCGCCCCGCCGTCGGCCTTGAGGTCGACGAGGACCGAGCGCTTGTTGCGGTTGGTGAGGTCGAAGGCGGGGTCGATACCGAGCCCCGCCCCGCCGGGCCGGTCCACCCGCACCACGTCGGCGCCGAGGTCGGCCAGGAGCATCGCGGCGAACGGCCCGGGGCCGATGCCCGCCAGCTCGACGACGCGCACCCCGGCCAACGGGCCCTGCGGGCCGTGTCCTGTCGTTGCCATCAAGCCCCCAGAGGTATGACACAACTGCTGTAACATCGATGATGCTAAGAACTGTCCGCGCTCCGCACAACCCTTTTGGCCGAGCAAGCGCTTAGTCTTTCTCCGGCGATCCTCTCGCACCTGAGCCCGCCCGGCCGCACGACGCCACGAGCCCCTCCGCTAGCCTCTGCCTGCCACATCGGCGCCGGCCCCCGCGGAGGTAACACATGAACAGGCAGAACGGGGCAGAACGCCCCTATGACGTCGTCCTTTTCGGTGCCACCGGCTTCGTGGGCGAACTCACCGCCGCGTATCTGGCAGCCCACGCACCGGACGGCTTCCGCTGGGCCCTGGCGGGCCGCGGCCGGACCAAGCTGGAGAAGCTGCGTGAACGACTCACCGCGATCGACCCCCGTGCCGCGGACCTCCCGCTGCTGACGGCCGACGCGGACGACACCGACGCGCTGCGCGCGCTCGCCGAGTCCGCCCACGTGGTCGCGTCCACGGTCGGACCGTACGTCTGGTACGGCGAGAAGCTGGTCGGCGCCTGCGCGGAGGCGGGCACGGACTACGCCGATCTCACCGGCGAGGCGGAGTTCGTCGACCGGATGTTCCTGGCGCACGACACCCGGGCCCGCGAGACGGGGGCCAGGATCGTGCACGCCTGCGGCTTCGACTCCGTACCCCATGACCTCGGCGTCTACTTCACGGTGCGGCAGCTCCCCGAGGGCGTGCCGCTGACCGTCGACGGCTTCGTCCGCAGCAACGCCGTCTTCTCCGGCGGTACGTTCGCGTCGGCACTCACCGCGATGGGCCGTGGCCCGCAGACGGTGCGGGCCGCGAAGGAGCGCCGGCTGCACGAGCCCCGCCCGGTGGGCCGCCGGGCCCGCGCCCCGCAGGGCTCGCCCCACTTCAGCCGGGAGACCGGCACCTGGGCCCTGCCGCTGCCCACCCTGGACCCGCGCGTCGTGGAACGCTCGGCGCGGGCGCTGGAACGTTACGGCCCCGACTTCCGCTACCGGCACTTCGCCTCGGTGAAGCACCTGCCGGTGGCGATCGGCGGGGCTGCGGCCATCGGCGCGCTGGCGGGAGCCGCGCAGATCCCGGCCGTGCGCGGCTGGCTGATGGAGCGCTACGAGCCGGGCGCGGGCCCCGACGAGCAGCGCAGGAAGCGCAGTTGGTTCACGGTGCGCTTCATCGGGGACGGCGGTGGCCGACGGGTCTTCACCGAGGTGGCCGGCGGCGACCCGGGCTACGACGAGACGGCGAAGATGCTCGCCGAGTCGGCCCTCTCGCTCGCGCTGGACGAGCTGCCCGCGACGTCGGGTCAGGTCACGACGGCTGTGGCGATGGGCGACGCGCTGCTGGAACGGCTGACCGCGGCGGGCATGGGCTTCCGAGTCGTGGCGGTGCGCTGAGCCGAGGGCCCTGGGGGGGGCGGGGGCTCCGGGGGCCGGGGCTCCGGAAGCGGGGGCTGCGGAGGTCAGAGCATCCAGGCGGCCAGCGTGACGACCATGGACACGGTCCAGGCCGCTCCCGCGACCATGCCCAGCGTCATGCCCACGGCGACGCCGCGCTGCGAGAGGTGTACGGTCCCGGTGCTCATCTGGGGTGCGCGCTGCTCGATCATGTGTACCAGCCTGCCCTCGATGTTCGACGAGCAACATCCGTACATGTACTCAGTCGGCAACAATTCCGGCCGGCGGACGCAACGGCGGGACCGCGGTCAAGCGACCGCGTCACGCAGGGCGGCCCGGCACAGCGCGTCGGCCCTGCGCGTGGTCTCCGGCTGCCGGAAGTCGCGGGCCAGCGCGAGGGTGTGGGCGCAGGCGTCGTCCAGGCCGGTGCGGTGGCCGACGGAGACGAAGACGGGCTTGGTGCCGTCCTGGGTGCGCAGCGCCCGGCCCACCTCCTCGTCGCCGTCCATGAGCGGGGTGAAGTCGCCTCGCAGGGGGCCGGGTTGCTCGTACCGGAAGGTGAAAGGGTTCTTCGCGACGCCGATGACCGGCAGGCCGGTGAGGACTCCGAGGTGGCTGGCGAGCCCGAACCTGCGCGGATGCGCCCGGCCGTAGCCGTCGCAGACGACGAGCCCGGGGTCGACGGGCAGGGCCTCCAGCGCGGCCAGCACCGTCGGGATCTCCCGGAAGGCGAGCAGCCCGGGGACGTAGGGGAAGGTCACCCGGCCCCGCGCGGTGGACTCGGCGACCACGTCGAGTGTCGCCGCGTCCAGGACGACGGCCGCCGCGACGACGACGTCCCGTTCGTCGTCGTAGGCGACGTCGACCCCGGTCACCCGGCCGGAACCGGGCGGCGGCCCGGACTCGTCGAGCACCACCCGGGGACGCAACGCGTCCTGGACGGCGCGGGCTTCGGCCTCGTCGGCGGGCATCCGGAAAGTCGTCATGATGCGGTGAGTCTAGGCAGTGCGGCCCGGATCACGGAGGTCGAGGGCGACGCCCGGTGCCGCGCGTGGCCGCGCCCTTGGTCGTTCTGGTGGAACTAGGCTGCGCCGACCCCGGGACGACTTCGGCGCCGGGAACGGGAACGGTGAGGGCCCCGGGCGGGAGGCCGTCGTCCCGTAGCCTGGCGATCATGTTCGTACTCGAATTGACCTACACCGCACCGGTCGAGCGCGTGGACGCGCTGATGACGGACCATGTCGCTTGGCTGGACGGGCAGTACGCGGCCGGGGTGTTCATCGCCTCGGGGCGGAAGAACCCGCGCGACGGCGGTGTGATCATCGCCGTCGGGGACGACCGCGCGCGGATCGAGGAGATCGCGGCGGCCGACCCCTTCGCCGCACACGGGGTGTGCGCCTACCGGATCACGGAGTTCCTCGCGACGAAGACGTCCGAGGCACTGGCCCCGTACCGGCAGCAGTCGCCCGGCTAGTCGGCTACCGCAGCCGCGCGACCCTCCCCTTCTCCCCCGCCGCCCAGCAGCCGCCGTCCGCCGTGCAGTCCACCGTGTCGTACGAGCCGGTGTCCACGGTGCTCCAGGTGCGCCCGCCGTCCCGGGTGAGATCGGTGCCCGTGGGGCCGACCGCCAGTGCCGCCGACCGGCCGTGCGGGAGCCACGCGACGCCGGAGCGGTAGGCCGGGGGCGGGGTGGTGGAGCGGTGCCAGCTGCCGCCGCCGTCGCCGGTGACGGCCGCCGCGTCGGGCGATGCCTGACCGGCGCGGTAGTCGCCGCCGACCGCGATGCCGTGCGTACGGTCGCGGAAGGCCAGGCCGAAGACTCCGCGCGCCGGGTCCCCCGCCGGGATGCCCGACGCCGCCTCGGTCCAGTTCAGGCCGCGGTCGCGGGAGTGCAGCACACGGGCGGTGGCCGCGCCGCCGGTGGCCAGCCAGACGTCCTTGGCGCCCGCGGCGACCAGGCACTGGCCGCTCGCCGCGAAGCCGGCCTCGCCGGGCTGGGCGGCGGGCATCCCGGCATCCGGCAGCACCCGCCAGTTCCGGCCGCCGTCCGAGGTCGACAGGATGCGGAACTTCCCGCCGACCGGGTCGCTCATCGCCAGTCCGTGGCGGTGGTCGAAGAAGGTCAGGCAGTCGTAGAACGCCCGGGCGTCGGTGTTGCGGAAGGACTCGGTCCAGGTCCTGCCGCCGTCCTCGGTGCGCAGCACCCGGGACGCCTCGCCCTCACCGATGGCCAGGGCCACCGCCCGCCGTCGGTCGAACGCCTCGATGTCACGGAACTCCAGGTCCCCCGCACCGGCCGGCGAGACGTCACGCCAGTACCGTCCGCCGTCACCCGTGCGCAGCACCGTGCCCCCGGACCCGGCGACCCAGGCGGTGTCACGGCTGACGGCGGCGAGGCCGCGGAAACGCGCGTCGGAGCCCGTGTCGGTGAGCGCCCAGCCCGCATCGCGCCGTTCGTCCGGCGCGGCCTGTGCCGACGGTGCGGCCAGCACGGCGGTCACAGCCGCACCGCACAGACCCAGCGCCATCAGTCGTCTCGTCTTCCCCATGGCCCTCATGGCGGTGGAAGCTAGCAGCCCACGGGTGGTCACGCGTCCAGGGTGCGAGGGGCGAAACGGGGCAGTCGATCAGGGGGAGGACGAGCGGTGACGCAGCTCACGCCACCCACCGGTGCACGGATCGAGTCGTTCCGTCGTCTACTCCAGTGCCGGGAACCGTTCATCCGACGCGAGAGGGAGCAGGTCTTGTCCAGCGTTATCGAGCAGTCCGTGCAGGCCCGCATGGTCGCATCCGCTCCGCGGATGGAAACCCTGCCCGCCACCCTGCACTACGACCGCGGGGACCCGTTCGCCGTCCGCATGGCCTTCCCGGCACCGGCGACCCTCGAAGGCACCGAGGTGTTCTGGGAGTTCTCCCGTGAACTGCTCACGACCGGGATGGACGGACCCGCCGGAGTGGGTGACGTCCGCGTGCGGCCCTTCGGGTACGACCGCACGGTGCTGGAGTTCCACGCGGTCGAGGGCATCGCCATGGTGCACGTCCGCACGGCGGAGCTGCGCCGCTTCCTGAAGCGGGCCCAGGAGCTCGTCCCGGTGGGGGACGAGCACCGGTTCCTGGACCTGGACGGCGATCTCACCGATCTGCTGGGCGAGTCCGGCTGACGGGGCACGACCGGGAATCGGTTGCGGGCCGCGAGGCCCTGCTCGTAGCGTGACCGGAGCCTGCCCCACCGGCCGAACGCCG
Source organism: Streptomyces sp. NPDC058637 (assembly GCF_042717325.1). Taxonomy (NCBI): domain Bacteria; kingdom Bacillati; phylum Actinomycetota; class Actinomycetes; order Kitasatosporales; family Streptomycetaceae; genus Streptomyces; species Streptomyces sp. NPDC058637. Next base: position 49,078 of record NZ_JBHXRD010000013.1, read on the forward strand.
GGCCTGGGATGCCTGATCTGCCCGGACCGGGGAAAGTGGCTGTAGGACCGAAGGAGCCTGAATCATCCAGCCTCGCACAGCCCCGACCTGCGCACATAGCGGTACGTAATCGGGCACCGCGAGGACCGGGCTTGGCTGTGCCCTTACCGCCGCCTTAACCTACGGTCACGTAACCTACGAAGCCGTAGGTAATTCTCCCGTCCCCAGGAGCCCCCGTGACGATCGCCTCTCCCCACCTCGGCAGTTCGAAGGCGTGGACCGACGCCCAGCTGCTGTACGCGCTGGAGGAGGTGGTGGAGAAGGAACTCAACCGCCATCTCAAGGTCGCCAAGGACTGGATGCCCCACGAGTACGTTCCGTTCACCGACGGCCGGAATTTCCCCGGCGTCTTCGAGGACGGCGAAGCGTGGGAGACCAGCCAGTCCAAGGTCACCGACATCGGCCGGATCGCGCTCGTCGTGAACCTGCTGACCGAGGACAACCTCCCCAGCTACCACCACGAGATCGCTTCCCTCTTCGGCCGCGACGGCGCCTGGGGCACCTGGGTGCACCGCTGGACCGCGGAGGAGGGCCGGCACGGCATCGTGATGCGCGACTACCTGCTCACCTCGCGCGCCGTGGACCCGGACAAGCTCGAGCAGTTCCGCATGGCCCACATGGCGGAGGGCTTCGAGTCCGACAACCGTCACTCCATGCTGCACTCCGTGGCGTACGTCGCCTTCCAGGAGCTGGCGACCCGCGTCTCGCACCGCAACACCGGCCACCAGTCGGGCGACCCGGTCTGCGACCGCATGCTGGCCCGGATCGCCACCGACGAGAACCTGCACATGGTCTTCTACCGCAACCTGCTCGGCGCCGCCTTCGAGCTCGCCCCGGACCTCACGATGCAGTCCGTGCGCGACGTCGTCGTCAACTTCCGGATGCCCGGCCACGGCATGCCCGGCTTCGAGCGGGCCGCCGCGCAGATGGCGATCGGCGAGATCTACAACATGCGCATCCACCACGACGACGTGCTCCAGCCCGTGCTGCGCTACCTCAAGGTCCTCGACATCGAGGGCCTCGGCCCGGAGGGTCTGAAGGCGCAGGAGGAGCTCGGCCTGTACATGAACGGGCTCGACACCGAGGCGTCGAAGTTCGACGAGAAGCTCGCCGCCCGCAAGGTCCGCATGGCGGCCCGCGCCAACGCCTGACCCCACCGGAGGTGGCGGCGCGTGCCCGATCGCGCGCCGCCACCTTCGCGCGTTCCACCCCGGACCGGACGATCTCTCCCCCACGGGTTCACGGAACGTACTCTGTGCCGGGTGAAACCAGTGACGCGTCTTGTTCTTTTCGGTGCGCCGATCGCCATCGTCGTTTCGGTCCTGTTCAGCAGCAGGGGCGATTCCGGGCCGCCCGAGCTCGTCCCTCAGCCGGCCGGGTCCACCGGGGCGAGCCCGGCACGCCCCGCGGCGGAGGACGACGGGACGGCGGAGAAGATCGACGCCCTGCCGCCCGGGCTGGCCGCCCCGGAGCTGAAGGAGATCGCCTCCCGGCTGCTGGCCAGCGCGGACGCCTCCACACTGGACTGGCGCAGCCGGTACGGGGCGATCGAGGACCTCGGTGACGGCAACGGCTACACGGCCGGGATCGTCGGTTTCTGCTCCGGTACGAACGACATGCTGCAGCTCGTCGAGGCCTACACCGAGGACCGTCCGGACAATCCGCTGGCCCCGTTCGTCCCGGCGCTGCGCGCCGTGGACGGCACCGACTCGCACGAGGGCCTGGGCGCCGCCTTCACCGCAGCGTGGCAGCAGGCGGCCGAGGACCCGGCGTTCCGGACGGCCCAGGACCGGACCCGCGACAGGCTGTACTTCGAGCCCGCGGTCCGGCTGGCGAAGCTGGACGGTCTCGGCACCCTGGGGCAGTTCGTCTACTACGACGCGATGGTCCTGCACGGGCCGGGGGTCGAGGCGAACGGCTTCTACGGCATCCGCGACGCCGCGATGGCGTCGGCGGACACGGCGGCGGAGGGCGGCGACGAGACGGCGTACCTCGGCGCGTTCCTGGACGAGAGCCGTTCGGCGATCAGGGCCCGCCCGGTCCAGCGCGACACGACCCGCATCGACACGGCCCAGCGGGTGTTCCTGCGCGACGGGAATCTGGAGCTGAACACGCCGCTGGAGTGGCAGGTGTACGGCGAGACCTTCCGCATCCCGTGAGCGGACGGCTCCCCTGGAGACGGGGGGACGCGGGAGGCCACAGGCGGATACGGCGGACACGCCCGCTCAGGCCTCGCGGCGGCCCCTGCGCAGCCGGTCGCGCTCCTTCTCGGAAAGCCCGCCCCAGACGCCGAAGCGCTCGTCGTGGGCGAGGGCGTACTCCAGGCAGGCCACCCGGCCCTCGCAGGCGTTGCACAGCTGCTTGGCCTCGCGGGTGGAACTGCCCGGTGCCGGGAAGAAGAACTCCGGACCGGCCTGCGCGCACAAGGCTGTCTCCTGCCAGGCGAGCGCGTCGTCGGTCATCGTGTTGGTCTGCATGGCCACACGGTGCCCGGTCGCGATAAACACCTGATCAACGATTCATCAACCCGCTCCTCCCCCACGGCCGAACCCGCCCCTTCCCCGTCCCGCGCAGGCGGCCGGGCGGGACGCTCACCGTCCCGCCCGGCCCCGTCGGAACCGGCGCTACGGCATCGGCGCGGGCTTGATCACCGCGAAGTCCGCACCGGCCGGATCGGCGAACGTGGCGATCCTGCCGACCTCCGGCACGTCCATGGTGGCCATCGTCACCTTGCCGCCCAGCCGCTCGACGGCGGACACCGTCGCGTCGCAGTCGTCCACGGCGAAGTACGGCAGCCAGTGCGGGCCCGCCGCGGCCTGGGTGGGTACGTCGTCGATGGGCACGAGCCCGCCGAACGAGGAGTCGGTGCCGTTGTCCCCCGCAGGGCGGACCATCGTGTACGTACCGCCGGGGAACGTCATGTCCTCGGTCTGCCACCCGAAGACCGTGTGGAAGAAGGCGGCAGCCGCCGGGACGTCCCGGGTGTACAGCTCGGACCAGATCAGCGAGCCCGGCTCCAGGATCATGCCGAGGCCGGTGTTCGTCCCCGGCTGCCACACCCCGAAGTACGCCCCGCCGTTGTCCGTGAAGCCGCCCATGCGCCCGTAGTCCAGCACGTCCATCGGAGGGAACGCGGCGGTGCCGCCCGCCTGCTCCACCGTCCGCGCGGTGGCGTCCGCGTCGGGGGTCTGGAAGTAGACCGACCAGGCGGGCTTCCCCTGGTCCTCGGGCACGGTCATGACGCCGGCGACGGTCCTGCCCCTGAGCTGGTACATCCCGTACCCACCGGTCTCGGGGCCGCCCGGCACCAGCTCCCAGCCGAAGAGTCCCTGGTAGAAGGCCGTGGCCGTGTCGATATCGGGGGTGCCGAGGTCGATCCAGTTGGGGGCACCGGTGACGAAACTGGGGTCGAGCATGGTGTGCTCCTCGGGCGAGTCGCGTCTCTCTCTCGCTCGCTCATCGTGCGGGCAGTTCCCTGACCTTCCGAGTCTTGCACCGGGCACCGACAACCGCAGCCCGCACGGTCCGGCCGGGGCACCGGGCCGTGCGGGCCGGCCGGTCGCGGACCGTGCGACCGCCGAACGCCGACCCCGCCGGACCGGCCGGCGCGCGGCCCGTCAGCGTGTGACGCCGAGGGCCGGGAGCACTGTCTCCGCGACCCGGTATGCCTCCTCCAGCAGCGGGTTCCCGGACAGGATGAAAGTGTCGACCCCCAGGTCCTCGAACTCCTTGAGGCGTTCGACGACCTGCGCCGTCGAGCCTACGACCGCCGTACCGGGGCCCGGCCGGAACAGGCTCATGCCCGGCCACATGTTGGGGTGCGTCTCCAGTTCCCGTGCCCGGGCCGGGACCTTGCCCCCGTGCTGGCGGAACTGGCGCTGCCAGCCCACCCCGTCCTCCCCCGCGCGGTCACCTAGCTGTCGGGCGTACGTCGCCTCGCTCGTGACGTCCAGCAGCCGGTCGGCCGCCGCCCACGCCTCGACCTCCGTGTCGCGGACGATGAGGTGGAGGCGCAGCCCGATGCGGAGGGTCCGGCCGTACGCGGCGGCCCGAGCCCGGACCCGCTCGAGCTTCTCCTTCAGCAGGTGCGGGGGTTCGCCCCAGGTGAGGAAGACGTCGACGTGCTCGGCCGCCATCTCGATGCCGGGCGCGGACGAACCGCCGAACCAGAGGGGGATGTGCGGGTCCTGGACGGGCTTCAGCTCACGGAAGGAGGCGCCCGCGTTCTTCAGGTCGTAGAAGCGGCCCTGGTGGTCGAAGACCTCGCCGGCCGTCAGCCGCTTCACGATGGACCAGTACTCGGCGCTGAGTTCGTACCGTTCGTCGTGCTCCACGTGGAGTCCGTATTCCTGGAGCGACTTCGTGGAGCCGTTGACGACGTTGAAGCGCAGCCGGCCCCCGAAGAGCTGGTCGAAGCTGAGCGCCATCTTGGCCAGCAGGGTGGGCGAGATGAGACCGGGGTGGACCGCGAGCAGGGGTTTGAAGCCGGTGCTGGTGGAGGCGGCGAGGGCACTGCCGAGCGGCCAGACGTCGTACAGGTCGGTGGCGAGCAGGGCGCCGCTGTATCCGAGTTGCTCCACGGTCCCGGCGAGCCGGCTGAGGTAGCCGAGGTCGGCGGTGCGGCGGCCTTCGGGTTCCCAGGGGTAGGCGCCTTCGCGCGGGATGATGTACCAGAGGACTTCGGTCGCCATGCCGGTCAGACCGCCTTCGGGCCGGAGGCGGCGGCCGGGGCACCGGCAGGGGTGCCCGCGTGCGCCCGGGCGGCGGCCACGGTGACCGGCCGGTCGATGAATCCGGTGCGGTGGAAGATGTCGGCGGCTTCCTGCTGTTCGGCGATGAAGGCGTCGCTCACGGCCTCGATCTTCCACGGAAGGGCGCGCAGGGCGGTCTCCCAGTCGTCGGCGCCGCCGCCCAGGTCGGCGGCGGCGATCTCGGCCGCGGCACGGGGGTGGGACGCCGCCCAGTCGTCGGCGCGCCGGAGGGCGCGGGTGAGTGCGTCGACGACCTCCGGCCGGTTCTCGGCGAGTTCGCGCCGGGTGAAGAAGACGGACCGGTCGGTGATGACGTCGCCGGTGGCGACGAGCGTACGCAGTCCGCCGGTCCTGCGCGCGGCAGCCAGCTGGGGCCCCTGGGCGACCCAGGCGGCGATGTCCCCGGAGCGGAGCAGCTGTTCGCTGTCGTCGGTGCTGCGGACCGCGGTGATGTCGTCGGCGTACGAGAGTCCGGCGTCGTCCAGGGCCTTGGCGATCAGGTGGGTCTGCCAGGACCCGATGGCGAGGTGGACGGTGGTGCCCTTGAGGTCGGCGACCGTACGGACGGGGCTGTCCACGGGGACGAGGAGCGCGCCGTGCCCGGGGCGCGGGGCGGACACGGCGGTGTAGACGAGGTCGTGGCCCGCCGCCTGGGCGGTGACCGGCGGGGTGGAACCGGTGCCGCCGAAGTCGATGACGCCCTGGGTGAGCAGCTCACCGGTGCGGACCCCGTTGGTGTACGGGTGGAAGGCGACCCTCTCGCCGAGTACGGCCAGCTCCTCCTGGGCGATGCCGAGGCGGGTGAGGTGATAGAGGTGGAAGAGGGACGGGTTGCTGCTGTGGACACCGATGGTGATGGTCATTCAGATCACTCCGACTTCGGCGAGTTCGACAGGGGCGGGGGCAGGTGCGGGGGACGGCGAGGGGGCGGGGGCGGCGTCGACCCCGAGGTCGTTCAGCAGCCGGCGGCGCAGTGCCGCGAACGCGGGATCGCCGGGATCCCTCGGCCGGTCGACGTCGACGGTCTCGTCGGTGACGAGCCGCCCGTCGCGCAGCACGGCGACGCGGTCGGCGAGCCGTACCGCCTCGTCGACGTCGTGGGTGACCAGGAGGACGGCGGGGCGGTGCTTGCGGCACAGCTCTCCCACCAAGTCCTGCATCTTCAGCCGGGTCAGGGCGTCCAGCGCGGCGAACGGCTCGTCCAGTAGAAGCAGTTCGGGCTCCCGCACCAGTGCCCGCGCGAGTGCCACGCGCTGGGCCTCGCCGCCGGAGAGGGTGCCCGGCCAGGCGTCGGCGTGCCGTTCCAGGCCGACTTCGGCCAGGGCCCTGAGCCCGTGCGCGGAGCGGTTGCGGGGCAGTGCGACGGTCACGTTGGCGAGGACCTTCTTGGACGGTACGAGGCGGGGCTCCTGGAAGACGATGGTGCGGGCCTCGGGGACGAGCACCTCTCCCCCGTCGGCGCCGTCCAGTGCGCCCAGGATGCGGAGCAGGGTCGTCTTGCCGCTGCCGCTGGCACCGAGCAGGGCGACGAACTCGCCCCGGGCGATGTCGAGCCGGAGGTCGTCGAGCACGGCCCGGGTGCCGAAGACCCGGCGCAGTGCGCGGACCCGTACGGCGGGCCGTGGTGTTCCGTCGGTCATCGTGCCTCTCCTTGCGGGCGCCGCCAGGGCATCAGGACACGTTCCAGCAGCCGTACGAGGATGTCGGCGGACAGTCCCAGGAGGCCGTAGATCAGGATGCAGACGGCGAGGATGTCGGTGCGGGCGTAGCTCTGCGCCTGCGACATCAGGTAGCCGATGCCCGCGGTTGCGTTGATCTCCTCGGCGGCGATGAGGGCGATCACGCTGAGCGTCATGGACAGGCGCAGTCCGGCGAGGAGCGACGGCAGGGCGCCGGGCAGGACGACCTCCCGCACGACGGCGAGCCGGCTCATCCCGAAGCTGCGCATGGCCTCGACGAGCTTGGGATCGGTGTTGCGTACGCCGCTCGACGTGGACACGTACATCGGGAAAGTGGTGGCGACGGCGATGAGCAGGATCTTGGCGGTCTCGTTGATCCCGAACCAGACCATGAACAGCGGAACCAGTGCGAGGAAGGGGATGGTGCGCAGGGTCTGGAGCGAGGAGTCGAGGAGCTCGTCGCCGAGCCGGGTGAATCCGGTGGTGATGCCGAGAACCAGTCCGGCGGCGAGCCCGATGAGCAGGCCGATCCCGGACCGGGTCAGGGAGGTGGTGAGGGCGTCGGGCAGCTGCCCGTTCCCCCACAGCTCCCCCACGGCCCGCAGCACTTCCGCGGGCGACGCCAGCACGTCGGGGGTGAGCAGCCCGGTGGCCGAGGCCGCCCACCACAGGACGAGCAGGGCCACGGGTCCCAGCGCGCGGACGGTCAGGGCGAAGGAACGGCTGCGCGGGGTACGGAGCTGGGGCCGCGGGGTGACCAGGCCCTCGGTGGCCGCCTCGGAGACCGCGCTCATGTCAGCTTCTCGACGTCGAGGAGGTGCGCGGCGACATCGACCTGTTCCTTCGTGACCTTCTGCTCCGCGTAGAAGGCGGCGACGGCTTCGAAGCGTTCGATGTCCTCGGGGCCGATCGGGTCGACGGTGCCGCCCTTGGCGATGATCTCGGTCTGCACCTCCGCGGCCTTGCCGGTGACGGCGGTGGGGCCGACGTCGGTGAAGACGTTCAGATAGGCGGCGGGATTCTTCTTCTGGCGGGCGCTGGCGTCGTGGAGGTACGCGTAGAGCGCCTTGACGACCTCGGGGTGCTTCTCGGCGAAGCCCGTACGCACCGCGTTCAGGCTGTAGTTGTCGGAGCCGATGGCCGCGCCGTCGGCGACGAAGTGGGCCTTGCCGCTGCCGATCTCGGCCACCGCGTACGTGGCCCAGACGGCCCAGGCGTCGACCTTGCCCGCGTTGAAGACGGCGGCGGTCTGGTCGGGGCGCAGATAGACCCGGTCCACGTCGCCCGCCGGGATGCCGGCCTTGGCGAGTGCCTTGAGCAGCAGGTACTCCCCTGTGCCGCCCTGGTTGACGGCGACCTTCCTCCCCACGAGATCGGCGACGGAGTCGATGCCCGAGCCGTCGCGGACGAGGATTCCCTCGCCCGTCGCGTCCGGGTCGACGGCGGTGAAGAACTTGAAGCCGGGGCGCTGGGCGAGGGAGGTGACGCCCGAGGTGATGGAGCCGGTGGCGAAGTCGAGCTGGTCGGCGTTCATGGCCTGGGCGGCGGGGGCGAAGGGGCCCGCACTGCCGGTCCACTCCGCCTTGGCGCCGGCTTTGCCGAGGGCCTTGTCGAGGCTGCCGTCCCTCTTGCCGACGGCGAGGACTCCGGAGTTGCCGGGGTCGGGGATGCGTACGGTGACGGTGCTCGCGGCGCCGGATCCGCTGTCGGCCCCGGACGTTCCGCAGGCGGCGAGGGCCAGGAGCGCGGTGACCGTGAGGAGTGCGGGGGCGAGGGCGGTACGGCCCGGTCGGTGCGGGTTCATGGTGACTGTGGTCCTCGGGGTTCGGGGATGGACGTGGGGACGGGGTGGAGCCGGGCGAGAGCCGCGGCCCGGCGCAGCGGCTCGGGGTCGGCCCACGCCGCGATGTCCACGGGCTCCGGGAGGAAACCGTGGGCGCGCAGCGCGGTCTCCTGCGCGGCGAGCAGGCCGAGCCGCTCGGCCGACAGGTCGGGGTGCAGGCTGAGGTGGGTGCCGGGGCGGTAGGCGCCCACGACCCCCTCGGCCCCTGCTCCGGTCTCGGCGCCGAGGATGCGGTCGACCTCGGCGGGTTGTCCGGTGGCCCAGTCGGCCGCACGGAGCAGGACGGCGAGGAAGCGGTCGACGAGTCCGGGGTGGTCGTCGAGCAGCTGCTGGTGGACGGTGATGGGGCGGGGGGTTCCGTTGTTGACGCGGAACCGGCGGTCGGGCAGCTCGTCGAGTTCCACGGCGACCTCGGCCCCGGCCCGGCGGGCCGCCTCGACGGCGAGCGCGCCCTTGACGTACACCACGTCCACGTCGCCGCGCCGCAGTGCGTCGAGTTCGGCCGCCCACTGGCCGTCGTACGCGCCGGCGGGCACGTCGACGAGTGCGGCGTCGTCCAGGGTCAGTCCTGCGGAGCCGAGGACGCCCTCGAATCCGCGTAGCGCCATGGCCCGCCAGAAGTCGATGGCGAGGGGGTGCGAGGGCACGGCGAGCCGCAGTCCGCGCAGGGCTTCGGCGCCCCGGGTCCCGGATCCGGGGGCGACCAGCACGGCCTGGCGTTCCTCGATCCAGGTCAGACCGACCAACCGGGTCCGCCCGCCCCGCGAACGGGCCCACAGGGCAGGTACGTTGCCTCCCTCGCGGAACAGCCCCGGCAGGGCGTGGGTGTAGTGGGCGGCACGGTCGGCGTCGGGGCCGGCGTCCTGGAGGGAGCGCACGGCGATGCCGTCGGGGGCGAACTCCTCGCTGAGCCAGTGCCGGTCCGCGGCGATGCCGGTCGCGGTGGGTACGGGACAGCGGGTGAACCAGAGGGTGCTGGGCAGGACGGCGGAACGCGTCATGGATTCTTCCCGGGGATCGGCGAAGCGGGGGGTCGGCTGAGCAGGAAGGGCGGCCAGGCAGGAGGTTTCGGCGAGACGGGGGGTCGGCCAGGCAGGGGGTCGGCCAGGCGGGAGGGCTCGGCGCGCGGGCACCGCATCCGGTATCGGCACGGTCACCGTGCGCCGCGGGACACGCTCCGGAAGGAGCGGCGGGGCGGGTGAACGGCCGGCCCCGGTCCACGGGGAGCGTCGGCGAAGAGAGAACCGCGGAGCTTCGGGAGCTCAGCGACAGGCGGCGCTGGAGACGCGCGCCAGGTCGATGTGACGGCGCAGCGTGAGGGTGAGCGGGACCGGAGCGGTGGTGCCCTGGGTCGTGGCGCGGGGGCCTGCCATGGCACTGCTCCTTCCCGTTCGCCGGTGGTGAGGGCTGCAGCCTGCCACGGGGGCGCCCTCACTCACAACTGTCTTCCCATGATGTGGGATCGACTGTGAACAGAGTGTTTCACGAGTGCGCTCGACGCCTTTTCAGCTCCCGTAATGTGGCAACCATGGGGGCCTCTTCCCCCTCACGAGCGGAAAGCGGGTCACCATGACGGAGGCCGCGGCGGTGCGCGCACCCGGCGGAGCCCAGGCCGTGCTGCGCGCACTGGACGTCCTGCACTGCTTCCACGACAACGGCCCCGACCTGAGCGCCTCCGACCTCGCCCGCCGACTGGAGCTCTCGGTCTCCACGGCCCACCGGCTGGCCCGCACCCTCCTCGGGGCGGGCTTCCTGGAACAGGACGCGCGCACCTCGCGCTACCGGCTCGGGCCCGCGGTGACGGAGCTGGGCCGGCTCTCGTACCACCAGCGCGGGCTCCATCTGGCGGCCCCGGAGCTGACGGACCTGGCCGAGCGCACGGGGGCGACGGCCGACCTGGCGCTGCGCAGCGGCCCGCACGCGGTGATCGTCGCGGGCGGCTCGGTCACCCCGCGCACGGGACTGCGCCGACCGCTGCACTCGACGGCGCTGGGCAAGGTCCTGCTGGCCTGGGCACGGCCGGGCGAGGGCGGACCGGCCGCGCTCCCGCCCCTGCGCGCCTTCACCGACCGTACGATCGTCGAACCGGCCCTGTTGCAGGCCGAGTTGGCGCGTGTGCGGGCCGCGGCGTACGCGCTCAACGACGGCGAGTCGGCGCTCGGGGTGCGCACCCTGGCCGTCCCTGTGCTGGACGGTGCCGGCCACGCGCGCTTCGCGCTCGCCGTGCGCGCCACCCCGTCCGTGATCACCGACGAACGAACGGACTGGTTCCTCGACGAGGCCCGGTCCTGTGCGCGTGCCCTGGAGGTACTGCTGCTGACCCCGGCCGAGCGCAGGGCGCCCGCCCGGTGAGGGACCGCCACCCACGTGCCCGTGGCACGATGGGGCGCGCCCGGGAAGGCGGCGGGCGGCCGGTCACGGAGGGGCCGCGGGACAGAAGGACGTACATGACACAGGCAGGACCCACGGGCCCGGACGTGCCCTCGGGAAGAGCCGCCCGTGAGCTGCTCCAGGACGCGGACCGGCTCGTCACCACGGCCCGCGCGGTACTGGACGACCACGCGGGGGCGGTCGGTGCCGCGCGCACCGCGCTGGCGCCCCTCCTCGACGACCTGGTGGACCGGGAGCTGGCCGGCATCCCCCTCGCCCGGCTCGGGGACGTCACGGAGGGCCGGTTGCGCCTCGGCGCGCTGGAACAGGCCGGTTATCTGACGGTGGGCCGGGTGCACGGCACCGGGCGGTACGAGCTGCGGCAGATCCCCGGTGTCGGGGCGCGGACCGCGGACCGCGCGCTGGCGGCCGCCCGGCAGATCGCACACGCGGTCCGGGACACGGTCGCCGTGCGGATAGACGCGCAGACGCCGGACGCGGCCACGACCGCGCTGGTCATCGCCCTGCACCGGCTGGTCGACGCGGGTCCGGACGCGCCCCGGGCCGCGACCGCCGCCCGGCGTCTCCTCACCGGGCTGGAGCCGGGGCTCGCGGCGGCCGAGCCCGCCCGGAGACGGCTGCGGATGCTGTTCACGGGGCGGGGTGCCCGTGCGGAGGCGCTGGCCGCGGTCGCCTCCGTACGGGCGGCGGTGGCGGAGGCCGCCGCCCGCGAACTGCCCCTGCTGTTCGGGCAGGTGTCGGTGGACCTGCTGCGCGGGCCGGCGTCGGAGGCCGAGGCGTGGGTCGACTTCGAGCTGCGGTCCGCCGAGTACTACAGCCTGCTCGCCGAACTGTCCGGTGCCGGTCCGGACCGGGACGCCGCCGAGGGGTTCCTGCCCGCCGGGATCGCGGACCGGGTGCGCGGGCTGCGGCTCGACGACACGCATCTGCGGGTGTCACTGCGCGGGTACCAGTCCTTCGGCGCCCGCTTCGCGCTCGCCCAGAAGCGGGTGATCCTCGGGGACGAGATGGGGCTCGGCAAGACGGTGCAGGCCATCGCCGCCCTCGCTCATCTTTCCGCACGGGGGGAGACCCACTTCCTGGTGGTGTGCCCGGCGAGCGTACTGATCAACTGGGGGCGGGAGATCCGCGCCCGCTCCACCCTGCCGGCCGTGCCGGTGCACGGGCCGGAACGCGACGACGCCTTCGCACAGTGGCGGGCGAACGGCGGGGTGGCGGTGACCACCTTCGACGCGCTGGCCGCCCTGCCCGAGGGACCGGCCTGCGGGATTCGGCCCGGCATGGTCGTCGTGGACGAGGCCCACTTCGTGAAGAACCCCGCCACCCGGCGCTCCCGCGCGGTGACCGGCTGGACGCGGCACACCGACCGGGTGCTGTTCCTGACCGGCACCCCGATGGAGAACCGCGTGGAGGAGTTCCGCAGCCTGGTACGCCAGTTGCGCCCCGAGCTGGTTTTGTCCGTCACCGCCACGCACGGGGTCGCGGGATCGCACGCCTTCCGCAGGGCCGTCGCCCCCGCCTATCTGCGGCGCAACCAGGACGACGTCCTGGCGGAACTCCCCGCGCTCGTCCAGGCCGACGAGTGGGAGGAGTTCTCCGCCGCCGACCTGACGGTGTACCGCGAGGCGGTGGACGCCGGGCACTTCATGCGGATGCGCCGCGCCGCGTACGCCCGCCCCGAGACGTCCGCGAAGCTGAACCGGCTGCGCGAGCTGGTGACGGAGGCCGAGGAGAACGGGCTCAAGGTCGTCGTGTTCTCGTACTTCCGCGAGGTGCTCCGCACGGTCCGGGAGGCCCTGGGCGACGGGGTGTTCGGGCCGCTCTCGGGGAGCGTGCCGGCCGCGCGCCGGCAGGGGCTGGTCGACGCGTTCGGCGCGGCGGACGGGCACGCTGTGCTGCTGAGCCAGATCCAGGCGGGCGGTCTCGGGCTCAACATCCAGGCGGCCTCGGTGGTGATCCTGTGCGAGCCGCAGATCAAGCCCACGATGGAGCACCAGGCGGTGGCCCGTACCCACCGCATGGGGCAGATACGGACGGTCCAGGTGCACCGGCTGCTCGTGGCGGACAGCGTCGACCAACGGATGCTGGACATCCTGGCGCGCAAGGACCGGCTCTTCGACGCGTACGCCCGGCGCAGCGATGTCGCCGAGGCGACGCCCGACGCCGTCGACGTGTCGGACGGGGCGCTCGCCCGGCTCGTCGTCGAGGAGGAGCAGCGGCGGATGGCGGCCGGGGACTGACTCAGTGCTCGTGGGCCCCGTCCGCATCGTCCGCACCATCCGCATCGGACGCACCGGACGCACCGGACGCACCGGCGGCGTGGTGCGGCGGGTCGTAGCCGGGGACCGTGCCGTCCGGTTTGGCGACCAGTAGCAGCCCGGCCATCCCCATGTCGGAGTGGCTCTGGACGTGGCAGTGGTACATCCAGGCGCCCGCGCCCACGTGTTCACCCGCGATGATCTGGAAGCCGAACGAGTCGGCGGGCCCGCAGATCTTCGTGTCGACGACCCGGCTGGGATCGTCGGGGCCGGTGAGCAGCCCGGTCCTGTTGTCCGCCCAGCGGTGTCCGTGGATGTGGAACGTGTGGTAGTACTCCCCGTGCGTGATCATCACGACCTCGACCCGGTCGCCCACCGTGGCCTCGAAGTCGGGGCTCTCGTGCGCGGCCTTGTTGTTGATCGTCATGTCGTTGAAGACGATCGTGAGCGTCTTGTCGGGCAGGACGTCTCCCTTGCGCCGGACGACGAGGGGCCCGTAGAGCCCCTTGCGGATGCCGCCCGTGCCGTGGTCCGTGCCGACGACGTGGTCGTGGTAGTGCCAGTAGCCCGCGCTGCCCGCCCGCCAGGTGCCGTCCTTCCGGCGGCCCGGGGTGTGGGTGCGCCAGGTGTAGGTGCGGGTGCCGCCGGGTTCGACATGGCTCCGGTTCATCCGGGTGCCGTCGCTCGCGATGTCGTAGTCGACGCCGTGGACGTGGAGGCTGGCGTCGACGTCCGTGGTGTTCTCGAACTCGATGTGCAGGGTGTCGCCCTCGGTGATCTCGATGAGGGGCCCGGGGACCGACGCCTCGCCCTTCTCGAAGCCGTACCCCAGCTGACCGCCCGCCAGCTTCTCCGCGTACAGCTTGAGGTGCTTGACGGCGCCTCCCGCCGGGGCGGTCTTCGCCGGGTTCTCCGCCGAAGTCGCCTGGACCGCGCCGAGTGACATCGATGTCACCCCGGTCGCCGCCGCCACGCCGCCACCCACCAGCATCCGCCGGTTGAAGGTCCTACGGTCCATGCCGAACTCCCCACTGCGCTACGGAAACTGACGGGCCTCTCCCTCGGAACGGCCACACCGTAGCCGGGGGATCAGCGTTTATCCACACTCAGGACAAAGTTCGTTTGATTACTGCCACACCTATTGGCGATGCACGAAAAGAGGTCTAGCTTCGTGCGCTGTCGCAGTGACCACGCAGGTGCAGTGACCAGAGAAGTGACCAGAGAGGGGTGGGTGACCACATGCAGCGCACACCACATCACAGGTCCAGATCGCGACGGGGCCTCGCGGCGACGGTGGCAGTCGGCGCACTGACCGCGTCCCTGCTGGGCGGTAACGCCGCCAGTGCCAGTCCCTACCCGGATCCGGGGCTGAAGGAACGGATCGCGACAACGTTGTCCCTTCCTTCGCCTCCAGGCGGGGCGAACGTCAGGGTCCTGGTCTTCCACGCCTCGGCGGGCGAGGAGTCCCCGACCGTGGACGCGGGGATCGCCGCCATCGAGAAGATCGGGCTCAGCGGTCCGGAGGCCGGGCGCTTCAGGACCGTCGCCACCGACGACGCCGGGGTCTTCACCAACGGCAGGCAGCTCGGCAGGTACAACGCCGTCGTCTTCCTGACCGGCGGCGGCGACGTCCTCGACCCGGAGCAGGAGGCGGGTCTCGAGGCGTACATGGAGGCGGGGGGCGGTTTCCTCGGCATCCATGACGCGGCGCGCACCGAGCCGTACTCCGACTGGTTCACCGGCCTGGTCGGCGCCCGTCCGGCGGCCGGCGGCCCGGCGACCGTCCAGCGCGCCACGGTGGAGATCGGCGACCGGCAGCACCCGGCGACGAAGAACCTCCCGCCGGAGTGGAAGCGCCCCGACAAGTGGCTGAACTGGAAGGACAACCCCTCCGGGGACGTCCACACCGTGGCCCGCGTCCGGGAGATCACGTACGCGCCCGGCACGAGCGCCAACGGCTGGGACCACCCGGTCTCCTGGTGCCGCGACTACGACGGCGGACGGTCCTTCTACACCGGCATGGGCGGTACGGTGAGCAGCTTCGCCGAGACCGACTTCCGGGACCATCTGCGCGGCGCGCTGGCCTGGACGAGCCGGCTCTCGCAGGCCGACTGCAAGGCCACGATCGACTCCCACTACACCGCTGAGCGTCTCACCCAGCCCAACCAGCCGGGGCAGAACGACCAGATCGGTGAGCCGCACGGCCTGGTCACCGCGAAGGACGGCCGGGTCTTCTACATCGGGCGCGGCGGCGCCGACGGTGACCAGCCGGTCGTCACGGACTGGAACAACCCGGACATCGGCAAGGGCAACGGCGAGATCCACGTCTACGACCCGGCGACCGGGAAGGTCACCCTCGCGGGCCGACTGAGCGTCTTCGGCAACAAGGGCGGCGGCGACGAGCTGGTCAAGGTCGAGGAGGGCCTGCTCGGCATCGAGCTGGACCCGGACTTCGCGTCCAACGGCTGGGTGTACCTGCACTACACGCCGCACGCGAAGATCGACCGCGACAAGCGGATGGCGACCCGTCAGGTCTCGCGTTTCACCTTCGACAGTGCCACGGACAAGCTGGACCTGGCGTCCGAGAAGGTGCTGCTGAGCTGGCCGGTCCAAATCCACAGCTGCTGCCACGCGGGCGGCGGTCTGGCCTGGGACTCGAAGGACAACCTCTACATCGCCACCGGTGACAACAACTCCTCCGGTTTCAGCGGCGGTTACTCCGGCAACAACCCCCAGCCGAACTACAAGGGCGTCTCGTTCGCCGACGCCCGCCGCACCGCGGGCAACACCAACAACCTCAACGGGAAGATCCTGCGGATCCACCCTGAGGACGACGGCACGTACACCCTGCCCGCCGGCAACCTCTTCACCGGCGAGGAGCCGGACGAGGGCGGCGGCAAGACCCGTGGCGAGATCTATGTGATGGGCGTGCGCAACCCGGCCCGGATCTCCGTCGACACGGCGACCGACACCCTGTACGCGGGCTGGGTCGGCCCGGACGCAGGCGCCCCCAGCACCACCTGGGGTCCCGCCAAGTACGACACGTTCGCCGCGATCACCCAGGCCGGCAACCACGGCTGGCCGTACTGCATGGGCAACAATCAGCCCTACCGCGACCGTAATCTGCCGGACCCCACCAAGCCGCTGGGCTGGTACGACTGCGACCACCCGAAGAACGAGTCCCCGAACAACGACGGCCTGGTCAACCTGCCGCCGGTCACCTCGAACACCATCTGGTACTCGCCCCAGGGCGGCGGCGTGGACTACCCGCGCGACGCCGACGGTGTCCCGAGCTACGAGGTGGAGGATCAGAAGCAGCTCCTGCCCTGGCTCAAGGGCGGCGGCCAGGCCACCATGAACGGCCCGGTCTACCGCTACGACGCGTCGAGCACGAGCGAGGCCAAGTGGCCTTCGTACTGGGACGGCAAGTGGTTCGTCGGCGACTTCTACGACGACACCCAGCCCCGGCACGCGGTGATCACCGACCCGAAGACCGTCGGCAAGGGCGGCCTGCCCACGCACGCCGAGTCCCTGAAGAAGATCATTCCGGTCGGTGCCGACGGCATCCGCAACCTGATGGACTGGAAGTTCGCCCCGGACGGTTCGCTCTACGTCCTGGACTACGGGCGCGGCTTCTTCACCTCCGACTCGAAGTCCGCGCTGTGGCGCGTGACGTACAAGGGCGGCGGCCCGACCCCGGTCGCCGCGGACCTGGCCAGGAAGGCGGCAGCGCAGTGAGACACCGTTCACTCCTCGCGCGACAGCGGTACGGACCCGCACGGGTGTGGCTCGCCCTGCTCGGCTCGTTCCTGATGGTCCTCGGGCTGACGTCGACGGCCGCGTACGGCCGGGAGGACAACCGTCCGGCGACCGCCGCCGACCAGGTCCTCACCTGGACGGCGGGCGACCCCATCGACCACTACCTGTCGGCCCCCAGGACCGCGGTCGCGGGCCCGGCGACGATCGTCTTCGAGAACAGCACGGCCACCGGCAACACCACGGGCATGCCGCACACGCTGACCTTCAGCGTCTCGGACGTGGAGTTCAACAACGACGTCCCGCTGAACATCCTGGCCAACCCCAGTGACAGCGAGGGCGGTAAGCACAGCGTCGAGGTCACCCTCACGCCCGGCCGGTACTTCTACCACTGCACCATTCCCGGCCACGGGTCCATGCAGGGCATCCTCACCGTGACCGAGGGGGGCGGCGGCGAGGACACCACCGCCCCCGAGACCTCGGCGACGGTGGACGGCGACAGGAACACCGACGGCGCGTACATCGGCCAGGCCACCGTCACCGTGGCGGCGACCGACGCGGATTCGGGCGTGGACACCGTCGAGTACGCGGTCGGGGCCGACGGCGCCTGGCAGCCGTACACCACGCCCGTCGTGGTGAACGAGGTCGGCGCGCACACCGTGCGCTACCGCGCCACCGACAGGTCGGGCAACGTCGCGGCGGAGAAGTCGGTCGACTTCGCGGTCGCGGCACCGCCCTCGGACGACGGGACACCGCCGGAGACCTCGGCGACCGTCTCGGGCGAGAAGGACGAGGGCGGCGCCTACCTGGGCATGGCCACGGTCACCGTGACCGCGTCCGACACCGAATCCGGGGTCAACACCATCGAGTACGCGATCGGGGCCGACGGCGCCTGGCAGGCGTACACCGCTCCCGTGATGGTGCACGAGGTGGGCACCCACACCGTGCGCTACCGCGCCACCGACAGGTCCGGCAACGTCGCGGCGGAGAAGTCCGTCGACTTCACCGTCGTCGAACCGCCCTCGCAGGACAGGACGCCGCCGGAGACCTCCGTGGCGGTGACGGGCGACAAGAACTCGGACGGCGCCTTCATCACGAGCGCCAGGGCCACGGTGACCGCCACCGACGCCGACTCGGGCGTGGAGAGGACCGAGTACTCCCTGGACGGGGGCCCGTACCTCGCGTACACCGCGCCCGTCATCGTGGACCGCGTCGGCCACCACACGTTCGCCCACCGGGCGACGGACAAGGCCGGCAACACCTCGGAGGCGAAGCGGGTGTCGTTCACCGTCGCGGAGAGCGGCGGCGTCCCGGCGCCCAACTGCCCGGAGTTCGACGAGCGGCTCACCGTCATCGTCGGCACGGTCGACACCGGTGTCCCCAACCGGATCACCGGCAACCGCTGCACGATCAACGAGCTGATCGAGGACGAGAAGGACTGGTCCTCGCACGCGCTGTTCCTCAAGCACGTCGACAAGGTCCTCGACAAGCTGCTCACCGCCGGGGCGATCGACGCCCGGGAGCACAGGAAGATCTACCGGGCGGCCAAGCAGTCCGGCATCGGCAAGCCGGGTCAGGACGAGGGCTACCGCAAGCTCTTCGACGGCACGGCGGAGTCCCTCACCAAGTGGCAGCAGGTGGGCGGCGGACGGTTCGGGCTGAACGCCGAGGAAGGCTCGATCACCAGCTCCACCACCGTGGACGGCATGGGCATGCTGTGGTTCCCGGGCAGGCAGTACGGGGACTTCTCGCTGAAGCTCCAGTGGCGCGACGACGCCCCGGGCACGGGCAACGCCAACGCGGGAGTGTTCGTCCGCTTCCCCGACGTCCACGACCACCCGGAGGAGTCCCGTCCGGAGTGGGTCGCCATCAAGTACGGCCATGAGATCCAGATCAACGACCGTCCCGACGGCGACATGTACAAGACGGGGTCCGTCTACGGCTTCGACCGGGTGGGTCTCGGCGGCGCCGGGGTCACTCCCAAGGGCACCTGGAACGACTACGAGATCCGGGTCGTGGACCAGCACTACTCGGTCTACCGCAACGGTGTCCTGGTGAACGAGTTCGACAACAACGGCGGTCAGGCCTTCACACCGCCGCGCGGCGACGACCCGGGTACCGACGGCCGGCGGTTCGCCTCCGGTTACGTCGGCCTCCAGGTCCACGGCACCACGGACGTGGTCTCGTACCGCGACATCCGTATCAAGGAGCTGTAGCCGGCGGGAACCCTCAGGTGGCCGCGGCCGCATGCTCCGGCATGTGGTCGCGGCCTCCCGGGTGCCGGTGGCGCCACACCCAGAAGACCGTGCCGGCGACCAGCGACCAGACCGCCAGCACGAGGTACGGGAAGACGTACTGGTGGCCCTGGTAGTAGACCGCCGTGTGCTGGGCGTTGACCGAGGCTCCCGGCGGCAGCCAGCGGCCGATGTGCCCGAGCACCGAGGGCAGCAGCGGCCAGGACACCGCGCCGCCGGACGACGGATTGCCGAGCAGCACCATGACGCCCCAGGTGGGGATCATCGCCCAGCGCCCCATCAGGGTGTTGAACATGGTGAAGACCATGCCCGACGTGAACATCGTGAACGCCAGGATCAGCCAGGACTCGGCGAACGGCAGGTCCACCGCGCCGAGCAGCCAGTCCACGACGGCCGCGATGGCGAAGCCGCCGAGGAGGGCGTAGCCGACGGTGAAGACGATCCTCTCCATCGGGTTCAGCTCCTTGGCGTTCACGCTGAGCTGGATCGATCCGACGAAGCCGATGATGACGGCTGCGAGCGAGATGTAGAACAGCGCGAGGCCGCGCGGATCGCCCTTCTGCTGCGGCTTGACGTCCGTGACCGCGAGCGGGACGTCGACGCGCCGGGCGACCTCGACACCGGACTCGCCCAGCAGCTGGGCGACGGTGGCGCCGGACGCCGCCGCGACGTCCAGGGCCACCCCGCCCCGCCCGAGGGGCCGCACGATCGCGAAGACCTTCTGCTCCTCCAGCGCCTCACGGGCGTCGGCCCGGGTGGTGTACCGGTGGAGTTCGAGGGAGGCGTCGAGCGTCTCCTGCATCCCGTCGACGAACCGGTCGACGCCGGGGGCGGCGGGGCCCCCGGTGACCAGGGCGGCCGGGATGCGGTGCGGGGTCGGATTGGCGAGGGCGTAGGTGTACGAGCCGGCGAAGAGCCCGGCCGCCGCCGCGATGATGAGGGTCAGCACCACCGCCGGGAAGTACGGCGACCGCTTGTACTGCTGCCACTTCTCACGCCGGGTCAGGGTCCTGCCGTGCGCTCCGTGCGCTCCGTGCGCACCGCGCGCTCCCTGCGTTCCGTGCTCCGCGGAGCTGCCCGGGCCGCTGGGGCTGTCGGGGCTGCGGGAGCTGTCCGGGCCGCTGGGGCTGTCGGGGCTGTCGGGGCTGCGGGGGCTCACTCCTTGCCGTCCTCGCCGTGCCGGGCGCGGCTGGGCTGGACCCGTTTCGGTTCGCCGGGCATCTTCGGGTACTCCGGCGGGTAGGGCAGGTCGCCGAGCTCGTGCTCGTGCTCGTCCCGGTGCGCGAGCTCCAGCAGCCGGTCGAGCCGGAAGGCGTGGTCGTCCATGTCCGCGTGCAGATCGCCCACCTCCGCGTACCGCACGGGCATGGTCCGGATGTCGAAGTCGCGGGGTTCGGCGTCGTCGATCTCCTCCCAGCGCAGCGGTGCGGAGACCGGGGCGTGCGGGAACGGGCGTACGGAGTAGGCGGAGGCGATGGTGCGGTCACGGGCCGTCTGGTTGTAGTCGACGAAGATCCGTTCGCCGCGTTCCTCCTTCCACCACGCGGTGGTCACCCGGCCCGGCATGCGGCGTTCGAGTTCCCGGCCCACCGCGATGGCGGAACGCCTGACCTGGGTGAAGGTCCACTCGGGCACGATGGGTACGAAGACGTGGATGCCGCGCCCGCCGGAGGTCTTGGGCCAGCCGCGCAGCCCGTGGTCGTCCAGCACGGACCGCAGCTCGTGGGCGGCCCTCACCGCGTCGGAGTAGTCGGTGCCCGGCTGCGGGTCGAGGTCGATGCGCAGCTCGTCGGGGTGGTCGGTGTCGGCCCTGCGCACCGGCCACGGGTGGAAGGTGAGGGTGCCGAGATTGGCCGCCCAGAGGACGGCGCCGAGCTCGGTGGGGCACATCTCGTCGGCGTGCCGGCCGCTGGGGAATTCGATCCGGGCGGTGGGCGTCCAGTCGGGGAGGTTCTTCGGGGCGCGCTTCTGGTAGAAGAAGTCACCCTCGACGCCGTCCACGAAGCGCTGGAGGGTGGTCGGCCGCTCACGCAGGGCGCGGAGGATCCCCGGCCCCACGGCCAGGAAGTACTCGGCCACGTCCCTCTTCGTGTAGCCCTTCCCGGGGAAGTACACCTTGTCCGGGTTGGACAGCCGCACGGGCCGCCCGTCCGCGTCCAGCTCCACCGCTGCTCCCATGTCGGCCACCGTAGACCGGGCCCACATATGCCGCATATCGGGAGACATGCTCTCCGGGGCGGTCCAGAATCGGGCCATGGACCTGCCGGTGATGCCCCCTGTGAAACCCATGCTCGCCAAGTCCGTGTCCGCGATCCCGCCGGGTATGCAGTACGAGGCGAAGTGGGACGGCTTCCGCGTGATCGTGCACCGGGACGGCGACGAGGTGGTCCTCGGCAGCCGGACCGGGAAGCCGCTCACCCGCTACTTCCCCGAGGTGGTCACGGCGGTGCGGGAGAATCTGCCGCCGCGCTGTGTGATCGACGGGGAGATCGTGGTCGCCCACGAGGGGCGGCTGGACTTCGACCGGCTGAGCGAGCGCATCCACCCGGCCGACTCGCGGGTGCGGCTGCTGGCCGAGCGGACGCCTGCCGGGCTGGTGGCCTTCGACATTCTCGCGCTGGACGACGAGTCCCTGCTCGACGCCCCGCTGACCGAGCGGCGGACGGCGCTGGAGCGGGCCCTGACCGCCGCGTCGGCGCCCGTCCACCTCGCCCCGGCCACCACGGACCTGGCCCTCGCCCAGGAGTGGTTCGAGCGGTACGAGGGGGCGGGGCTCGACGGGGTCGTCGCCAAACCGCTCGCTCTGCCGTACCGGCCGGACGTACGCGCGATGTACAAGATCAAGCACGAGCGGACCGCGGACTGCGTGGTGGCGGGCTACCGGTTCCACAAGAGCGGACCGGTGGTCGGCTCGCTGCTGCTCGGCCTGTACGACGCCGAGGGCGCGCTCCAGCACGTCGGGGTGTGCGCGGCCTTCACCATGAAGCGGCGCGCCGAGCTGGTCGAGGAGCTGGACCCGCTGCGGATCGAGCCCGCCGCACACCCGTGGGCCGCGTGGGCCGACGCGGCGGCACACGAGGGTGCGCGGCTGCCGGGCGCGCCGAGCCGCTGGTCGGGCAAGAAGGACCTGTCCTGGGTGGCGATCGGCCCCGAGCGGGTCTGCGAGGTGGCGTACGACCACATGGAGGGTGACCGCTTCCGCCACACCACCCGGTTCCGGCGGTGGAGGCCGGACCGCACCCCCACCGGCTGCACCTACGCGCAGCTGGAGGAAGTGGTGCGGTACGACCTGTCCGAGGTGCTGCGTCCGGGATGACGGTCAGGCGGGCGGCGCACAGGGGTCCTCCGTCACCGCGTCCGTGGTGGACGGGTCGGGGTCCGGCGAGCCGGTGGGGCAGCCCGGGTCGGAGGTGCTGGGCTCCGGGTCGGGCGTGGCCGTGGGGTCGGGCGTCGTGGTCGGGTCCGGCGAGGTGGTGGGGTCGGGGGTCGTCGTCGGGTCCGGGGAGCCGGTGTCGGTCGGGTCGGGGCCCGGGCCGGTCGGGCTCGGGGATCCGGTGGGGTCCGGGCTGCCGGAATCCGTGGGCGAGGGCGTCGGTGTGGCGGTGGGCGACGTGGAGGGGCGGGGCGTGCTGCTGGGCTGCGGACCGACGACGATGCCGCCGCCGTTGCCCTTGCCCGGGCTTCCGGGGCCGCCGACCGGGGCCTTCGGCTCGGTGGGGCCGCCCGCACCGGGGCTCTGCGGGATCACGCCCCTGCCGTCGGTGACGGGGTGGGCTCCCTCGCGGTAGAACTCCAGCCAGGACAGCACCGTACGCAGGTAGGTGTCCGAGTGGTTGTAGCTGAGGATCGCCCGGTCGAGGTCGCCGCGCAGGGACAGGTCGCGGGTCCCGGCGCAGAGGTAGTGGCCCGCCGCGAGGGCCGCGTCGACGATGTTGTTGGGGTCCTCGCGTCCGTCGCCGTTGCCGTCCTGCCCCCAGTGAGCCCAGGTGGAGGGGATGAACTGCATGGGGCCGACGGCCCGGTCGTAGCGGGTGTCCCCGTCGTACGCCCCGTCGTCGGTGTCAGGAATGTTGGCGAATCCGGCGCCGTTGAGGACCGGGCCGAGGATCGGGGTGAGGGTGGTGCCCGCCGCGTTGACGCGTCCCCCGCGCGCGTGGCCCGACTCCACCTTGCCGATCGCCGCGAGTAACTGCCACGGCAGTCGGCAGCCCGGGTCGGTGCGCCCGAGGGCCGTCTGTGCCTTCCGGTAGGCGGCGAGGACGGTGGTGGGGATGCCGGCCTCGGCCCAGGCCCGGGTGACGGCCGCGCCGGGCTTCGTCACGTCCTTCTTCGGCGGCTCGGGCGACTTCAGCGGTGGCAGCTCCGTGTGGTAGCTGTCGTCGTTGGGCGCCTGGGTCCAGACGACGTCGTCGGCCGCGACGTTCTTCATGTCGTCCGCGGCACCGATGTCGGTGAGCCCGGGGGCCTGGGACGCGGTGAGCGCCGCCATGGCGGCGACCGCGGTGGCCGTGCCGCTGAGTCCGCGGCGCATGGTGCCGTTGAACCTCATGTGTCTCCCTCTCCCCGGGTCATCGGGTGAACGTGTCGATGGCCGCGATCCGCCAGGTGTCCCCGCGGTGGACGGCGTCCACAGCGAACATGGCCGCCGCGTAGGTGGTCTCCTCCCCCTTGCCCGTACGGGTGTTGCTCTGGTCGGCGTAGATCAGCAGCCGGGCGCGGTCGCCGTCCAGGAACTCGACGCCGCTCTCGGTGACGGTCGTGGTGAGCACGAGTTTCTGCTTCGGTGCCTGCGCGCGGACCTCGGCGAGCATGTCCTCGTGCTGCTGCACCGCGGCGCCGACCAGATGGCGTTCGGCCGCCCGGTCGGACTTCTCGGGCGAGGCGTAGGTGTACGAGAACACGGCACCCACGGCCTCGGTGATCTGGCCCTTCACCTCGCTGGTCCGGCTGATGTCGGTGAGCGCGGTGTTCTGCCGGACGGGGTCGTCGCGCAGGGTCGCGGCGGAGGTGAACGACCAGACGGCGAAGGCGCCGAGGAGCACGGTCGCCGCGCAGAGGACGGCGGGCAGCCGGACGCGGAGGCGGGGCAGTCGCCTGCGGGGCGGCCCGGGCGGGTCGTCCGCGCTCTCCTCCGCTCTCTCTGCTTCCCTGGTCCTCTCCGTTTTCTCGCCTTCCTCGGTCTCCTCGACAACGGCCGCGCCGTCGGCGGGCGTGTCCTCCTGGGCCGTGGCGTGCGGGGCGGGTTCGTCGGCGGGGCGGGTGCGTTCCGGTGCGGTCGTCGCGGCGACGGTGGCCAGCCGTCGGCGGCGGTTCACGAGGTGTCGGGTGGTCGACATGGCGGAGGTCCTCTCGGAAGGGGGTGAGGGCGGCGGGTCAGCCGGCGGCGTTGCCGACGGGTGCCTGGCCGAGGGCGCTGAGCTTCCACCCTTCGGAGGTGCGGGTGAGCTGCCCGAGCATCCGGCTCTCCTTCACCGCGGGCTTCCCCTCCGGCGCGGTCACGGTGACCCGCAGCGCCACCATCACCCCGGCCCGGCCCGCCCGGTCGTCCAGTTCGGTCACCGCTCCCGACAGGACCTCGGCCGTGCTGACCGTCCTGGCCGCCTCGATCTGCTCGACGAACGCGTCGCGCCCGTCGACGAGTTGCTTGTGCAGATCACCGGTGGTCGAGTCCTCCCAGCTGTCGAGTCCCTCGTCGAGCTCGTGGTGGTCGAGCGTGTTCATGTTCTGCACGGCCTGCTCCCCCGCGGCCAGCGCGTCGTCGCGGGCCTGCGCGTAGGCCGCCGAGTCGTCGTGCGCGGCGTCGTAGCGGGACCAGCCGCCCCAGCCCGCCGCGCCGGCCGCCGCGACCGTCAGCACGATCGCTGCCGCCACCAGCGGATTCCTCGTCGTCCGTACCCGTGCCATCGGTGCCTCTTCCCTACCTGGAGGTGATGTCGACGATTCTCCAGCGTCCGTCCCGCAGCCGGGCGGTGACGGACAGCTGGGCCGCCGCCGTGGTGGCGGCCTTCCCCTCGCGCTCGTACACCTGGTCGAGGAAGACGAGCAGGTGGGCGTTGTCGCCGCTGAGCCGGGTGACTCCGGCGCGTACGACGTGCGTGGTGAGCGTCAGCTTCTGGTCCGCGGCCTGCTTCTCGACCTGGCCGAACAGGGCCGCGTACTGCTGGAGCGCCTTGCCCGCCAGGAGTTGCTTCGCCGACTCCTTGGTGACGGCGGTGGCCTGCGGGCTGTACGAGAAGACCTTGCCCAACGCGTTGCTGACATCGCCCGCGACCCGGGTGGTCGCCTCGCTGTCGGTCAGCGCGCGGTTCGACGTGGCGGGGGTGTCGCGGAGCTGCCGGCCCTCGACGAAGAGGGCGCCGCCGGTGACCAGGAGGGCCACGGCCAGGACGGCGGCGACGGTACGGGGCCACCGCACGCGGCCGGGCGCGGGGTCCTCGGTGGCCTCTGCCACCGTCTCCGTGTCCGCCTCCTGGACGGGTCCGCTGCCGGTGCCTGGTCCCGTGCCGGTGCCAGGTCCGGTGCCTGGTCCGGTGCCGGTGCCCGGTCCGGTGCTCACGGTCGTGGTCCCTCCGGTGTGCTTCATGTGCCGCTCCCGACCGGTATCGCGTCAAGTGCCTTGATCTTCCAGCCCTCCCCGGTCCGCGCGAGGGTCGCCTCGAAGCGCTTGCGCTCGGTACCGGCCTTGCCGGTGCGCGGGGTGACGGCGACGTCGACGGTCGCGATCAGCGCCGCCGTCCCGGCCCGGTCGTCGAGTGCGGTGAGCGCCGCGTCGGTGACCTTGCCGTGCGCCGTGGCGCCCGCCTCGACCAGTTCGCCCGCGTCCTGCTTCCGGGTGCTCCGCAGCCGGTCCCGCAGGGGCCCGGTCGAGGCGGCCAGCCAGGCCTCCAGTCCCGCCTCGACGCTCGTGGCGTTCTTGCCGTCCATGGTGGTGAGCCGGGCCAGGTGCCGTTTCCCGTCGGCGAGTGCGGCGTCGCGGCTCTTGGCGTACGCCAGGGTCTCGTCGCCCCGCGCCTCGGTGTACGACCAGCCGCCGAGTGCGCAGACCAGGACGGCGGCGAGCAGGGCGGCCCAGCCGCTGAGACTCCTCGTACGGGCCGTCACGCGCCGCCTCCCAGGCCCAGCAGCCCGGCGATGCCGGCGGCCGGCCTGCCGGTGTCGCCCGTGGTGCCGAGCGCGCCCGGGAGTGCGGATCCGCCGTTGCCCAGGAGCAGCGAGCCGGGCCGGGCCGGTTCGGGCACGGGGCCGCCCCTGGGTGCGTTCGCGCTGCCCCGGACGTTGATCCCGGTGCCGGGCGGGGAGGTGCAGCGGGCCTTGCTGTTGACTGCGGGGGCGGGTGAGAGGTCGGTGCCGGGGCGGTAGGTGGTCGAGCCGTATCCGGCGGTGCAGGGCAGGGGTTCGAAGAAGGTGACCGACAGTCCGAACCGCGCCCCGTCCTCGTCGACGACGCTGGCGCCGGCCGCCGCGACCGCGGGTATCTTCACCAGGAGTTCCTCCAGTCCGCGCTGCCGGGTGACGGCGATCTCGGACGTGGTGAGGAGGTTGGCGACGACGACTCCGAAGCTGGGATCGAGGTCGCGGAGCAGGCCGCTGATCTGTTCGGTGGCGTCGGGGGCGGCGGCGATCAGCCTGCGCAGGTCGGTGTCGGATCCCTTGAGTTCAGCGGCCAGTTCCTTGGCCCCGGAGGCGAATCCCCTGAGCGCGTCGCCCTGTTCGGCCTGCGTGCGCAGCACGGTCTCGCCGTCGGCCATCAGTTTGGTGGTGGTCGGCAGGGACTCGTCGGCCGCCTGGACGAACTCGCTGCTGGTGTCCAGGAGTACCTGGAGGTCGTCGCCACGCCCGTCGAACGCGGCCCCGAATTCGTCGACGACGGTGCGCAGGGCCTCCGCGTCGACGGAGGCGGTCAGGTCGTTGACGCTGGTGAGGACGTCGGTGACGGGTGCGGGGATGGTGGTGTCGGCCTGGTCGATGACCGAGCCGTTCTCCAGGAAGGGGCCGTCCGGGCGGGTGGGCCGCAGGTCGATGTACTGCTCGCCGACCGCGGAGAGGTTGGCGACGACGGCCCGCAGGCTGTCCGGGATGCGTGGTGCGTCGTTCTCGATGCGCAGCTCTGCCTCGACGCCGTCGTCGGTGAGCTCGATCGGCCCGACCGTGCCGACGGACACGCCCCGGTAGGTCACGTCGGAGTGGGTGTAGAGGCCGCCGGTCTGCGGCAGTTGGACCTTGACGGAGTAGTAGCTGCGCACGCCGACGTAGTGGCCGAGGTCGGCGTACCGCACGCCGAGGTAGCCGAGCACGAGCACGGCGACGACGAGGAAGGCCACGTTCTTGAGGCGGACGCCTGGTGTGATCATCGGCGGGTGCCCTCCGGTTCCGGAGCGGTGGCGGACGTGTCGCCCGGAGCGGTGGCGGACGTGTCGCCCGGTGTGGCTCCGGACGTCGCCGGGGTCGTCCCGCCGCCGGGTGTCGCGCTCGGGGCCGTACCGGATGTGGTGACCGAGGGCAGGGGCAGCGGGAGGGCCGAGGTCCTGCCGGCGGGCGTGGCCGGAGGGGCGTCGGGGTCGAGGGCGGGGATGAGCTGGGTGCCCGGCATGGCCGTCACGTCCAGGTAGACGTTGAGGTAGTCGCCTTTCACCCCGCGCAGGACCTCGTCCGTGAACGGGTAGGTGAGCAGCACCTGGAGGGAGTCCGGCAGGTCGTCGCCGGAGTCGGCGAGCGCCCTGAGGGTGGGGGCGAGGGCCTTGAGGTCGGCGATCATGTCGGCCTTGCTCCGGTTGATCGTGTCGACGGCGACGGTGGAGAGCGTGTCGAGCGCGCGCAGCATGGTCAGGAGCGAACCGCGCTGTTTCTCCAGGACCTTCAGGCCGGGGCTGAGCCCGGTGAGGACCCTGCCGACGTCCTGTTTGCGGGTGGCGAGGGTGGCGGCGAGGCGGTTGACGCCGTCGAGTGCGTCGGTGATGTCCTCCTTGTGGTCGTCCAGATCGGTGACCAGCGTGTCGACGCGGCTCAGCATCGAGCGGATCTGGGGTTCCTGTCCCGCGAGTGCCTTGTTGAGTTCGGTGGTGATGGTCTTCAGCTGGGCGACGCCGCCGCCGTTGAGGAGCATCGACAGGGCGCCGAAGACCTCTTCGACCTCGGGGTTGCGGTTGGTGCGGGCGAGGGGGATCCGGTCGCCGTCCGCGAGGGCGCCGCGGGCGGTGCCGGCCGCGGGCGGCGAGAGCTGGACGTACTTCTCGCCGAGGAGGCTGGACTGTTCGAGGTGGGCGTAGGCGTTGGCGGGCATCTTGATGTTCCCGTTGACGCGCATGGTGACCTTGGCGGTCCAGCTGCCGGGGGTGAGGGAGATCTTGGTGACCCGTCCGACAGCGACGTCGTTGACCTTCACGGAGGACTGCGGGGCGAGGCTGAGGACGTCCCCGAATTCGGCGGTGATCTCGTACGGATGGTCGCCGAGGTCCGCGCCCCCGGGCAGCGGCACCTGGTCGATGCCGGTGAACGTCGGCATGTCGACACTGCTGACGACGAGTGCGCAGCCGACGCCGACGGCGAGCAGGGCGGCGAGGCCCGTGGTCGCGCGGGGACCCGGTCTGCGCAGGGCGCGGCTCATCGGTTCGCCCCTCTCTCCTTCGCTGCGGTCTTCTCCGGGGTGCCGTAGACGGTGCCGACGGCGGGGAGCGGAAGTGCGGGCAGCGACTTCTGCCGGGTGGCGTCGACCGGTGACAGCCCGTTCAGGCCGGGGGCCTCGGCCTCGGTGAGCGGCCCTCCCATGGACAGTTCGTTGAGGTTCGTACGTCCGTTGAGCGTGCGGTTCACCGGGTCGTAGGCGTTGAGTACGTTGCCCGCGGCGAGCGGCAGGGTGTCGAGGGACTCGGCGAGCGAGGCGCGCTGGTCGACGAGTGTCTGGGTGAGCGGCACCAGGAGGTCCACGTTCTCCTTGAGGGCGCCGCGGTTCTTCTGGATGAAGCCCTTGACCTTCCCGAGCGCGGTGCCGAGTTCCTTCAGGGCGGCGCTGAGGTTCTCCTTGTCGTCGGCGAGGAAGCCGGTGACGGAGTTGAGTTGCTGTTCGGCCGCGCGTACGTCGCCGTCGTTCTCCTTCAGCATCGTGGTGAAGGTCTGCAGGTAGGCCAGCGTGTCGAAGAGGTTGCCGCTGCTCCTGTCGAGGGTCTTCGTCGCCTTGCCGAACTGCTCGATGGAGTCCCCGATGGCCTTTCCGTTCCCGTCGAGGTTCTTCGCCCCGGTGTCGAGGAGTTCCGCGAGCGCCCCGTCCGCGTTGGCCCCGTCCGGGCCGAGTGCCGTGGAGAGTTCGGTGATCGAGGCGTACAGCTGGTCGACCTCGACGGGGGTGGCGTTCCGCGCGGCGGGCAGGACCGCCTCGTCCTGGATCAGTGCTCCGCCGGTGTAGGCGGGGGCGAGCTGGATGTACCGGTCGGCGACGAGGCTGGGCGCGACGACGACGGCGTGTGCCTCCTCGGGGACCTTGACCCCCTTGTCGAGGCGCAGGGTGACCCTGACCTCCTCGCCGCGCGGGTTCACGGACTCGACGGTGCCGACCTTCACGCCGAGGACGCGCAGGTCCGAACCGGCGTACACGCCGGTGGCCTGGTCGAAGTAGGCGGTGATCGTCGTCGTTCCCTCCTCGTCCATGGCCATCACGCCCGAGGTGGCGGCGACGGCCACGACGGCGAGTCCGGCGCCGATGCCGATGATGCGGGTGCGTCTCATGTCAGCGGCCCCCTTGTTCCGGCGGCATGCAGTCGTCCTGGGGGGGCGTTCCGGCGGGCAGGTAGCTCTTCGGGACGACTCCGCAGACGTAGTTGTCGAACCAGCGGCCGTTGCCCAGGGTGTTGCCGACGAGCCGGTTGTAGGAGCCGGCCAGCGAGAGGACCTTGTCGAGGCTCTTGCGGTTCTTCACCAGGACGGCGGTGACCCGGCCGAGCGAGTCGAGGGTGGGTTTCAGCTGCTTGTCGTTGTCCGTGACGAGTCCGGTGAGCTGGGTGCCGAGGTTCCGGGTCCCGGTGAGCAGCAGGTGGATGGAGTCGCGGCGGGCCTGGATCTCGCCGAGCAGCAGGTTGCCGTCCTCCAGCAGCGTTTCGAAGCTGCTCTTCTTGCCGGCGAGGGTCTTGGTGAGCTGCTTGCTGCCCTTGAGGAGGGTGGCGAGCTGGGCGTCGCGCTCGGAGACGGTCTTCGACAGCGCGGAGAGTCCGTTCGCGGCGCTGCGTACGTCGGGCGGGGAGTCCTTGAAGGTCTCGGAGATCGTCTCGAAGCTCTTGGCGAGCTGGGCGGTGTCGATCTCCCCGATGGTCTCGCCGAGCCCGTTGAACGCCTGGGTGACGTCGTACGGGGAGGTGGTGCGGTTCGTGGTGATGCGGGAGCCGGGCTTCTGCGGTGCGTCGCCCAGCGGGTCGACGGCGAGGTACTTGTCGCCCAGGAGGGTCTTGACGGCGATGCCGACGGTGGAGGAGTCGCCGATCCAGGCGTCCTTCACCTTGAAGTCGACCTTCACCTTGGCGCCGTCGAGCGAGACTCCGGTGACCTCGCCGACCTTCACACCGGCGATGCGCACCTCGTCGCCGTCGCCGAGTCCGGCGGATTCGGTGAAGTCCGCGGTGTAGGTGGTGCCGCCGCCGACGAAGGGCAGCGCGTCGGCGCGGTAGGCGGCGAGGCCGAGCAGGGACAGGACGAGGAGGCCGATGATGCCGACGGCGACGGGGTTGCGTTCCCGTACGGGCTTGATCCTCATGACAGGCACCTCGGCTGGGTGATCGCGATGCCGGTGGGCGGGGCGCTGCCGTCCTGGTTCGTCACGCCGCTGACCTTCGCTTCGCAGAGGTAGAGGTTGAGCCATGAGCCGTACGAGGTGAGGCGGGTGATGGCCGCCATCTTGGCCGGCGTCTTCTGCAGGAAGCTCTCGATCTTCGGCGCGTTCGCGTCGAGCTGGCCGGTGAGGCGTCCGAGCTGGGCGATGTCGTCCTTGAGCGGCTTGCGTCCGTCCTGGAGGAGGTCGGCGGTGACGGTGGTGAGCGCGCCCATCGCCGTCACCGCCTCGCCGAGCGGTCTGCGGTCGCCGGAGAAGCCCGTGACGAGCTTCTGGAGGGTGACGACGAGGTCGTCGAAGCCCGCCTCCCGGTCGTTGACGGTCTTCAGGACCGTGTTGAGGTTCTTGATCACCTCGCCGATCACCTTGTCCTTGGCCGCGACTGTGCCGGTCAGTGATCCGACGTGGGAGAGGATGCTGTCGACGGTGCCGCCCTCGCCCTGGAGCACCTGCACGATGGAGCCGGCGAGCTGGTTGACGTCCGGCGGGGACAGCCCTTCGAACAGTGGCTGGAAGCCGTTGAAGAGCTGCGTCAGGTCGAGCGCGGGCGTGGTGCGGGAGAGCGGGATGGTGGCGCCCGCGGCGAAGCTCCGGCCGACGGGTCCCGCGCCCTGGTCGAGGTCGATGTAGCGCTGGCCGACCATATTGAGGTACTTGATCGACGCGGTCACCGACGCGGGCAGCTTGCGGCCCTTGCGTACGGCGAATCCGACCTCGGCGAGGCGTCTGTCGGCGACCTCGACGGACTCGACCTGCCCGACCTTGACCCCGGCGATCCTGACGCTGTCTCCGACGACGAGTCCGGTGGCGTCGGTGAACCGCGCCTTGTACGTCGTGGTGTCACCGACGCCCGTGTTGGCGATGGACAGGCCGAGGACGGTGGTGGCCAGGGCCGTCACCACGATGAAGACGATCGACTTCGCGAGGGGTCCCGCGAGGGAGCGGCGCTTCACTTGAGCTTCACCTCCGCGCCGCGGAAGGCCGGACCGATGAGCACGCTGCTCCAGTCGGGCAGGGTCTGCGGCTGGACTTCGAGTGAGGGGGCGACGAGTTCGTTGACGAGCCGGCTCTCCTGGGGGGAGTTGGGCATGCCCAGGGCGCCGGTGGTGGTGGCGGGTTGCCGTGGCTCCTCGCCGGCGGTGTCGTCCGTGGCGGGGGCGGTACGGGTGTCGGCGGTGGGTGCCGCCTCGCCGACGTACGGCACCGAGTAGCAGTGCGGGCCGCCGGTGGCGTCGTAGACCGGGGTGTCCCGGCCGGCCACGTATCTGCCCTTCGACTTCACGGACTTGACGGTGACGTGCAGTCCGGGCTCGTCGGTGCCCTTGCCGAGCGCCTTGTCCATGGCGGGGACGAAGCCCGCCATGGTGCGCAGGGTGCAGGGGAAGGCGTCCGAGTACTCCGCGAGGAGTTCCAGCGTCGGCCGCCCCGATGCGGAGAGCCGGATGAGGTTGTCCTTGTTCTCCTGGAGGAAGGACGTGACGTCCCGGGCGGAGGTGGTGGTGGAGCCGTACAGGTCGGCGAGTTCCGCCTGCTGTTCGGCGAGGGTGCCGCTGGTGGTGGTGAAGTCGGTGAGTGCGTCGAGGACGTCGGGGGCGGCGTCCGCGTAGAGCGTGCTCACCTTGACGAGTTCCTTGATGTCCGCGTTGAGCGTGGGCAGATGCGGGTTGAACTCCTTGAGGTGGGCGTCGAGGGTGACCAGGGTGTCGCCGAGCTTGTCGCCGCGTCCCTGCAGTGCCTGCGAGACGGCGTTGAGGGTGGCGGCGAGCTTCTGCGGCTGCACGGCGGTCAGCATCGGCAGGACGTTGCTCAGGACTTCCTCGAGCTCGATGGCGTTGCTGGAGCGGTCCTGCGGGATGACGTCGCCCGCCCGCAGGGTCCGCACGGAGGGGACGGGCGGCGGGACGAGGGCGACGAACCGTTCCCCGAAGAGGGTGGTGGGCAGCATCTGGGCGGTGACGTCGGCCGGGATACGGCCGAGCCGGTCGGGGCGGATGGCGAGGGTCAGCCGTGCTCCGTCGGCGTCGGCCGCGATGTCGCGCACCTGGCCGATGACGACCCCGCGCAGCTTCACGTCGGCGTTGTCGTGCATCTCGTTGCCGACGCTCCCGGTGCGTACGGTCACGGTGACGTCGTCGGAGAACTCCTTCTCGTACACCGCCACCGACAGCCATACGAGGAGGGCGGGCACGAGCACGAAGGCCACGCCGGCGAGTCTGCGGCGCACCGTCTGCGCCGTGGAGGAATGCATCAGCCGGCCACCTTCACCGTTGTCGTCGCGCCCCAGATGGCGAGCGAGAGGAAGAAGTCGGTGACGCTGATCAGCACGATGGCGTTGCGCACCGACCGGCCCACGGCCACGCCCACCCCGGCGGGGCCGCCGGTGGCGTGGAAGCCGTAGTAGCAGTGGGCGAGGATCACCAGCACGCTGAAGATCAGCACTTTGAGCACCGACAGGAGCACGTCGTCCGGGGAGAGGAAGAGGTTGAAGTAGTGGTCGTACGTGCCCGCGGACTGTCCGTTGAACAGGACCGTGACGTAGCGGGACGCGACGTACGAGGAGAGCAGCCCGATCGCGTACAGCGGGATGATCGCGACGACGCCGGCGATGATCCGCGTGGTGACGAGGTAGGGCATGGACCGGACGCCCATCGCCTCCAGGGCGTCGACCTCCTCGTTGATCCGCATGGCGCCGAGCTGGGCGGTGAAGCCCGCGCCGACGGTCGCGGAGAGGGCGAGACCGGCGACGAGCGGGGCGATCTCGCGGGTGTTGAAGTAGGCGGAGATGAAGCCGGTGAAGGCGGAGGTGCCGATCTGGTTGAGAGCCGCGTACCCCTGGAGGCCGACGACCGTCCCGGTGGCGAGGGTCATCGCGATCATCACGCCGATGGTGCCGCCGATGACCCCGAGGCCTCCGCTGCCGAAGGCGACCTCGGCGAGGAGCCGCTGGACCTCCTTGAGGTAGCGGCGCAGGGTCCGCGGGATCCAGATCAGTGCCCGTACGTAGAAGGTGAGTTGCTCGCCCGATCGGTCGAGTCTGCTGAGCAGCGACATGGGTCAGCTCCCCTTCGCGGGGACGATCTGGAGGTAGATCGCCGTGAGGACCATGTTCACGAAGAACAGGAGCATGAAGGTGATGACGACGGACTGGTTGACCGCGTCGCCGACGCCCTTGGGTCCGCCGCGCGGGTTCAGTCCGCGGTAGGCCGCGACGATGCCGGCGATGAACCCGAAGATCAGCGCCTTTAGTTCGCCGATGTACAGGTCGGGCAGCTGGGCCAGGGCGGAGAAGCTGGCGAGGTAGGCGCCCGGGGTCCCGCCCTGCATGATCACGTTGAAGAAGTAGCCGCCGAGCGTGCCGACGACCGAGACCAGTCCGTTGAGCAGGACGGCGACGAGCATCGTGGCGAGGACCCGTGGGACGACGAGGCGCTGGATCGGCGAGACACCCATGACCTCCATCGCGTCGAGCTCCTCGCGGATCTTCCGTGAGCCGAGGTCGGCGCAGATGGCCGAGCCCGCGGCTCCGGAGATCAGGAGCGCCACGATGAGCGGGCTGGCCTGCTGGATGACGGCGAGGACGCTGGCACCGCCGGTGAACGACTGGGCGCCGAGCTGTTCGGTGAGCGAGCCGACCTGGAGGGCGATGACCGCGCCGAACGGGATGGAGACGAGGGCCGCGGGCAGGATGGTGACGCTGGCGACGAACCAGAACTGCTCGATGAACTCCCGTACCTGGAAGGGCCGGCGGAAGACGGCCCGGGTCACCGCCGCGGCGAGCGCGAACAGCTTTCCGGTCTCGCGCAGCGGGGTGAGCAGCCGGGACGGCGCCTTCCGGGGCGGCGGCGGGCCCAGGGGGATGCGGCGCGCCGGCTCGACGGGCGGCGGGGCCGTCATGGGCGCCCACCGCCCGGGGTCGGCGTGTAGCTGTTCATGATGGCCGTACGGGCGGCGTCCGGCAGCTGGCCCATCATCGACATGACCCGCTCCCGGCGGCGCAGCGCGCCCTGCCGCACGGGCATGCCGGGCGAGGGCTCCAGCTGCGGTACGACGGTGCGCGGTGCGGCGCCGCGGTGGAGGCCGTTGCCGTTCATCTGCTCGGCGGCGAGGGTGGCCGCGTCCTTCTCCTCGGACATCCCGATGGGGCCTTCGCGGCGCCCGGAGAGGAACTGGGCGACGACGGGGGTGTCGCTGGTGAGCAGGACCTCGCGCGGTCCGAAGGTGACGAGGTTGCGGCAGAACAGCATGCCCATGTTGTCGGGGACGGTGGCCGCGATGTCGAGGTTGTGGGTGACGATCAGCATCGTCGCGTCGATCTGCGCGTTGAGGTCGATGAGGAGCTGCGAGAGGTACGCGGTGCGGACCGGGTCGAGTCCGGAGTCCGGCTCGTCGCAGAGGATGATCTGCGGGTCCAGCACGAGGGCGCGGGCGAGACCGGCGCGCTTGCGCATTCCGCCGGATATCTCGCCGGGCAGTTTCTCCTCGGCGCCGAGGAGACCGACGATGTCGATGCGCTCCATGACGATGCGGCGGATTTCCGACTCCTTCTTGCGGGTGTGTTCACGCAAGGGAAAGGCGATGTTGTCGAAGAGCGACATCGAGCCGAAGAGGGCGCCGTCCTGGAACATGAGACCGAACAGCTTCCGGGTCTCCATGATCTCCCGCTCGGGGCTGTTGACCATGTCGACGCCGTTGATGAGGACACGGCCCTGTTCCGGCTTCAGCAGACCGATGATGGATTTGAGGAAGACCGTCTTCCCGGTGCCGGAAGGGCCGAGCATCACACTCACCTCACCGGCCGGCAGCGTGAGGCTGACGTCCTGCCAGATGTTCTGCTTGCCGAAGGACTTCGTCAGGCCTTCGACGACTACTTCGATTCCCATCGGCCCTCCTTCGAAGGGGTGATGAACGACGTCATCTGTCAGCGCTCCGGCTCTGAGAAATCCAATGGCGACTCGTCACGCATGCACCAGGAGGCGCACGTTATGTCCGCCGAAACCGCCAGGACAAGCCGTTGAACAGCGGAAATCGGTGAACCCAGCACTCGATGTGGATCACTTGTCACCGAGTGACAAACCCACGCGGCGGCTTTGTCGAAATCTGCGCAGGATCTCCGGTGTGCGAGGAGGGGTTCCGCGGCCCAGGGGGGCCTGAGCCGCGGAACCCCGACCACGGTGCACCACCGTCCGGATGGAGGGTTCGGGCCGGCGGTGACTCCCGTGGAGTCCAGGTCAGAGGGATGCGACCAGGACTCCACGCACATCGGACAAGCAGCGAAGGACACACGTTTCCGAGCTGCTCAACTGGACGCTACGGGTGAGTAACCTGAATTTGCAATACTGGGTGCGCTTTTTCCTGCACTCCTGTTCCGGAGGGGCGGATACTTGTCCGTGGGTGAGTGTTCGGTGCGCGAAACCTGTAATAAATTGAGGAGTGCATACCCTCGGACCGGCTCCGAACAGGGAAAAGGGTGAGCTCTCCCGGTCCGTGACCGGGAGAGCTCAGGTGTACGGCGCGGTTTTCGGCACGCGTCCGCCGTACGGGAAAGGTAATGCCTCGCCGAGCCCTTATCTTTCGGGCACCGGAATCTTCGGCGGGCAGTCAGGCCCCTCGGGGTTCGTCGCCACGCACAGCGGCGCCTGCGTCATCTTGGTGAAGTTGTCGGCCTTCTTGCCCGCCGTGGAGATCGCGGCGGTGAAGACCGCGTCGAGGTCCTCGTCGACACCGCACCCCTCGAAGGGCGGGATGTGCGCGTAGCCGGTCAGGCTCCCGCCGAAGGCCACGAGGTATCCGGACTGCGGATAGCTCTGGCCGTATCCCCTGAGGACCTGCTCGAAGGGCCGCGCCGTACGGCAGTTCGGGCCCACGTCCATCGGGACGCCGTTCACCTCGACGTCGGACAGTCGCATGGAGAGCTGGGCCGTGACCGTCGTCTCCTCGGGGTAGGACGGCGTGTTCGTGACCGTGTGGGTCTGCACGGCGGCCGGCGGCCCCACCTGTTCCAGGACCATGGTGGCGCTCGTCGGCATGAACCCGTAGGTGAGGAAGGTGGCTCTGGACGGCGGGAGTTGCCTGCGGCCCTCGTACTCGAACTCCACCTCGGAGGTCACGTCGACCGTCGCGGCGCAGGAGTCGTTGATGTAACGCTTGTTCAGGACCACCTTCATGAACGCGGGCCCCAGGGCCGCCGCACCGTCCAGCTTGACGGCGTTGGCGTATCCCGCCGCGTAGGTCTCCGCGGTGGTCATCACCCACTCGGGCGGGATCTCGATCGGGCAGCTGTCGGGTTCCTCCCCGTCCAGGGCCTCGGCCCCGTCGGTGAGTGCCTCGATCCGCTGTTGCACCGAGGGTGAGAGGCCACCCCCCGGAGCGGTCGGTTCCGGGGACGGTCCGGGGCTGCTCGGCCCGGGGTCGGGCACCTCCGCGCCGGTGTCCCCGCGGACCGTGATCCCGGCGAGCGTGGACTCCTCGCCCTCGGCCGGTTCGCAGCTGACGTCGAGGCCGGGGGGTGTGGTCGGGGCGCCCTCCGCCGTGAGCGCGGACAGGGCGAGATCGAGACCGGCCGGCGCGAGTGCGGCCTGTCCGGGACTGCCGAACGAGACCGTGGGCACGTCCCCGGTGGCGGTGAGGACCACGCCTCCTGCGGTGGGGACGGCCACGGCGGGTGCGGCCAGCCCCTGCCAGGGGGCGTCGGCGGACTCGTCGCCCTGGGTGGCGCGGACCGTCAGCCCGGCGACGGCGGAGAGGGTGGAGGCCTCCGTGTCGGTGAACTGCGTGAGCGCCGACTGCGGCAGGCGCACCTCGACCGACACCCGGTCGGGCTGTACCGGCTCGCCCGCCCGTACCGACACGGGGAGCACCGCCGAGACCAGGATGTCCACCTCCTCGGTACCGGAGGGGAAGGGGCAGGAGTAGGTGAGCTCCGTCTGGGACTCCTGCTGGGCTGCCGCCGATTCGGCACTCGGGATGAGTGCGGTGGCGACGACGAGCGCCCCGCCCACAGCCAGGTGGAGCGGCCGTCTCGCTGCGGCCCGTACGTCGACGGTCATGCGGATGTGTCCTTCCGGCGCGCGTGGACGGGGTCGGGGTGTCGAGGCGGCAGCCGCGCGACCGGGCCCACTGTCGGTATCGGCCCTGCCGGCAGACCCGGGACGGTCCCTACCGGCCGGTACGCTACGCACGCCGGTGACCCTTGGGAAGGGCCAGGTCATCGATCCGCGCACCGGCCCGCGGCCTTTGGCAGGGGATGACAAAGCGAGGCCGGCGACTTGTCGGACGATGCGTGATTTCCTGGCTCCGTGCGGGTGCCCGGCCACCGGGTGCGTGGCCGGGCACCGTTCTCACTTACGGACCTTCGGCGGAATCGTTCAGCTTCCGACGATGACCGGGGACTTGCCCGTGGCCGTGCTCACGATGGTGTAGAGCCCCGCGAAGCTGGCCGACGTGCCGACGATGCCGCAGCCGCCGCCGACCTTGTTGGTGATGGTCAGCGTGAGCCCGCCGCCGGCGGTGTTCAGGGTGCCGTTCGCTCCTCCGCTGGTCGGGTTGTTGTACTTGGCCGCGACCTTTCCGGATGCCTTGAAGCTGCAGGGACCGAGGATGCTGCTCCCGGCCACCGTCGCGTTGATGGCCCTGACCTCACCGGTCGTCTGGCCGGTGGAGTTGGTGCCGGCGCCCGCCGCGTAGTCGAGGCCCCAGATCTCCCACGACGGCGTGGTGGTCACGGTCCAGGTCGAGCTGAACGGCCCGGTGCACGGCGAGTTGAAGGAGATCGACGTGATGGACGCGAGCTTGGCGGGGCTCCCGCTGACCGGGGACGTCGGTGCCGTTCCCCCTGCGGCGGAGGTCGCACACTGGATCTTGTTGCCGTTGTTGTCGGTCAGGGCGGTCACTCCCGCTTTCCCGGTGAAGGCTCCGGTCGGCGTGATGGACCAGCTGGTCGGCGCCGCGACGGCCGACGGGGCGGCCAGGGCGACGGCCGCCGCGGCGGCACCGACGGCGGTCAGGACGCTGGTTCGCTTGAACATGGAATTACTCCCTTTTGTTGTCCCGCTGGGGATACTGAACGTGAGCACCGGAAGGCCGGCGTCACGGTTCGAACTGGACCGGGAGGCGTTTCCGCTGTTTCTTCGATGCGGATTGCCGTGAGGGTTTTCGTCACTGGTGATCACCCGGAAGAGGCGGCTCATTCCGGCGATCTCCTGCCGTGGTGCACAGATACGCCCGAGGGCGGGAGGAGTCTTTGCGCCGATCCTGCGTCCCGCACCCTACTCAGCAGTACGGTAGCCGAGCCGGGTGTCGGCGGGAAGAGTAATTTCTACGTATTCTCGCCGACTTCCCAACGGCCTCGGATTCGACCACGAATGGGCAGCCGAATTCACGGACCGTCGACCAGGTGGAGTGAATCGCGGGCGTGGCGCAGAAAGGCGCACGAGCCACGACCGGAGAATGGACCCCGCACCGGCCGGCGGCGCGGGGAGGGAACGGTGGGCCTGCCGTGCGACGGGCCTACCGCACGGCGGAGTGCCAGAACTGCGACAGCTTCTTGCCCTCGTCAGGTGCCAGGGAGACCGGGTCGTACGGGCTGGCGAAGTAGGTCGACGTGTCGTTCAGCGTCACGTCGTTGTTCCCGGCGGCGGAGGGCAGCCCGGTCTTCAGGTTGACCGCCCAGTCCAGGAGGCCGGCACCGCATCCGGTGGCTCCCGGAACGGCGAACGCGGCGTCGTTCTGGTCGGCGCCGGCGAAGGTGTAGCGCCCCATCTCGCCGGTATCGCTGGGGGTCCCGTTGCCCTCGAACTGCTGGAGGGAGAGCGAGGGTGCCGTCACGTTCGCCGGCTTCAGAAGCACCGGGTTGGACGTGGATCCGATGTAGCACTTGTCGCCGAGCAGCGAGTTCCGCAGATGAATGCGTACGGGAATCGTGAGAATCGGCTCGCCGGTGGAGAAGGCGGCGGACATGTGGAACTCCCGGGGCGCCCCGGCGGGTTCGATGGTGGCCGTCACCCGGTTGAGGTCGTTGTCCGCGAGTCCCCGGCAGATCGGGGACACGACGGGGACACCGCTGGGGCACATCAGACCGAGCAGACCGCCGGGGATCTGCGCGGAGTCGGCGACCAGCGCGCCTCCGGCGGGGGCCACCAGGCTCGTCGTGCCGTCGCTGCGCTGGATCACCCCGAGCTGGAGGTCCGTACGGCCGGTGGTCACCTCGGTGTTGCCCAGCTTGATGGAACCGCTGGACGAGGTGGAGGAGATGCACGTCGCGATGGTGTTGATGCCGTCCGCCGCCAGCATGGCGGGGGCGTCGACCGGACAGCGGTCGAACGGCGCCCAGTGGCCGTTCAATTGACTCGCCGCGGTGGCCGAGCCCATCGAGAACACCACTGCGGACGCGGTGAAGGCTGCCAGCGCCCCCACACGGGTTCTGGTCGAAACGGATCTCATGTCGTCCCCTCTTGACTGTCGCCGAAAAAGACGGCCCGGTGCGCGAAGTTGATTGGTCCATCGATACGTGCCGGCGCGAGGGATGGCGTGCGCAGACAGCCGATGTGGCAGTGCGTCGTGAGTGGCGCGGAACGCGGAAGAGCTGAGGTGACTAATTCGGGCGGATTCCATGCTCGAATTGGCCGAGCCGTGATGTTACTCGCCGGAAACACAGGGGCACAATCCTGTCGCTCTAAGATCTTTTCGAGCCACGGAATTTGATCCGGAAATGAGCACGGGCATGGGTGTCACTTGTCAACGGATGCGCAGATACGGGAAAGAAGGAGGTCCGAACGGGTTCGCCCCATGATCGCGATGACGCTTTCCGTCAGGCGCGGCCGGCGTCCCGGTCAGGCAGCCCTGCCCCGCAAGCCGCAGTTACCGAGGGTTACTTACCGGCTCGACGGGCGGACGGACGGCCGAAAATATTGTCCGGAAGTGAGTACTCCCGCCCCACCTGCACAGGAGCACCGCAACGAGGCCCCGATGCGTGGCCCTTGCACTTCCGCTGTGTGCAAGTGATGGGCACACTCCCCGAGTTGGTCTATCTTCGTCGCCGAAGTTGGTATACACCTGTCGGTCCGTGAGAGCGCTTCCCCCACCGCCTCACCCGCGCCGGGCACCGGAGAGCAAAGGGGACAGATATGCGAAGACTCATAGAGCCGCTGGATACCGGTGACCCCCTGGGGCCTCTCCCCCAGGAATTCGCCGCCATCATGCGACCCGAACTGCCCAGTCTCATCAAAGAGATCGGCATGGAAGTCACCCGCGCCTATCCCGAATACGCGCGCCTCCTGAACGGGCCCAACGAGCAGGCCATCCGGGTGGGCGTGGAGCAGAGCCTCTCCTCGTTCGTCGACCTGGTCGCCGAACCGTCCACCTCCACCGGGCTGCGCGACGACATGTGCCGCAGGTTCGGGCGCTTCGAGGCCTACGAGGGCCGCGGCATGGACGCCCTCCAGGGGGCCTACCGGCTGGGCGCGCGGATCGCCCTGCGGAGGGCGAAGAAGGTCGGCCGGAGCTACAACTTCTCGCCGACGTTGATGCTGAGCTTCGCGGACGCGCTCTTCGCCTACGTCGACGAGCTGGAGTCGCTGTCCCGCGAGGGCTACCTGGAGGTGCAGGCCCAGTCGGACCAGCAGGGTGAGGCCATGCGCCGGCGGCTCCTGCACCTGATCCTGGCCGGGCGGCCGACGCCCCGTACCGCCATCGCCGAACTGTGCGAGCAGACCGGCTGGGCGCTGCCCGAGCAGGTCACGCTCGTCGCCGTGCGCACCCCGGTGGGCGTGGACCCCGCCGACCTGCCCCGTGACGTCCTGGTCGACCTGGGCGATCCGCAGCCGCACCTGCTCGTCCCGGGCCCGCTCGACGAGGCCCGGCGGGACATGCTGGACCGCGCTCTGACCGGCACCCGTGCCGCGATCGGGCTGACCGTACCGACCGCCGACGCCTCCGACTCGATCAGATGGGCCCGGCGGGTCGTCGAGCTCATCGACTCGGGCGTCGTGGACGACACACCCGTCGTCCGGTGCGAGGACCACCTCATCACGCTGTGGCTCCTCTCGGACCCCGCCCTCCTCGACCAGCTCGCCGAACGCGAACTGGCCCCGGTCTCCGGCATCAGCGCCAACCGGCGCGAGCGGCTGATCGAGACGCTCCGGATCTGGCTCGACACCCGGGGTACCGCGGCCCAGATGGGAGAGCTGCTGAACGTCCACCCCCAGACGGTCCGCTACCGGATGCGCAGCCTTGAGTCCATCTTCGGCGAGCAACTGGTCGACCCGGAGAGCCGGTTCTCCACCGAGGCCGTACTGCGCGCTCTGCGGTTACGCGCCCGGAGCGAGGACTCCACGAATTGACGCCGCATCACAAGTATTCGTAAAGAGTCAACTTACTACTGAGTATCGCGAAATAGACGGTCAGTCCCAAACGGTTGCGACACGGAGACGTTCTCAACGAGAAACCCGGAACTGCGTCCCGTACACATGGAGGAAGAGATGGCCCACCGGCCGTCACGCGACACCGCCTCCTGGCC
Organism: Streptomyces sp. NPDC058637; assembly: GCF_042717325.1. Classification (NCBI taxonomy): domain Bacteria; kingdom Bacillati; phylum Actinomycetota; class Actinomycetes; order Kitasatosporales; family Streptomycetaceae; genus Streptomyces; species Streptomyces sp. NPDC058637. The sequence goes on from NZ_JBHXRD010000013.1 coordinate 91,374, forward strand.
GACCACCCGAGAGGGAAACCCATGACCGCCTCGCACCTCCTCGTCCCCGTGCCGATCCCGGACCGGGTCGCGGCGCTGATCGGGTCCTGCATGCCGCAGCACATCCTGGCGGCGGAGCTCGACGCCCACTGCGCCGCCCGCGAGGTCCGCAGGTTCCGCGGACCGCGGCTCGGGGTCGAGGACCAGGCCGACCGCGAACAGGCGCTGTCCGAGCTGGCACGGGCCAACAAGGTGCTGTCCGCCCACCACCCCCTGCTCGCCGTGCGCCCGGGCGGAGTCTGGTGACGCTTGCGAAGACACGGCGGCCCGCTTACCTTACTCTGAAGTAAGTTGACTCTGGAGTAAGGATTTCCGTGGCCGACAACAGCAACGGTGACCTCACCGACGAACTGGCCGGGCTCGACTTCGCGGCCGTCTCCCCCGAGGAGTTCGCGCGGATCGTCAAGGGCCTGTCCCCGAAGCAGCTCACCGAGTTCATGCGGGGAGAGCTGCGCACCCGGGTGCTCGGCGAGGTGTTCGGGCGCATGCGGCAGCAGTTCCGCCCCGAGGCGGCCGGGCAGCTCAAGGCACTGATCCGCTGGAAGATCACCGGCGAGAGCGACGAGGTCTACGAGACCGCGATAGCCGCCGGCGCGTGCGCCGTGAGCGCGGGCCGCTCCGGCGCGGAGCCCCGCACGACGCTGGTGATGGGCGACGCTGACTTCCTCAGGCTGGTCTCCGGCAACGCCAACCCCGTGACCATGTTCATGATGCGCAAGCTGAAGGTCGCCGGCGACGTCGGCCTCGCCTCCGGGCTCACCCGCTACTTCGACATCCCGAAGGCCTGAGCCATGAGCCACTTCTCCCTCGCTCTCACCGAGGAACAGCAGGACCTGCGCACCTGGGTGCACGGCTTCGCCACCCAGGTGGTGCGCCCCGCGGCGGCCGAATGGGACGAGCGGGAAGAGACCCCGTGGCCCGTCATCCAGGAGGCCGCCCGGATCGGCCTGTACGGATTCGAGTCGCTCGCCGACATGTACGGGGACCCGAGCGGGCTCTCCCTCCAGATCGCCAACGAGGAGCTGTTCTGGGGCGACGCCGGGATCGGCATGGCGCTCTTCGGCACCTCGCTCGCGGTCGCCGGCATCTTCGCCTCCGGCACGCCCGACCAGCTCGCCGAGTGGGTGCCGCAGTGCTTCGGCGACGAGGACGACCCGAAGGTGGCGGCCTTCTGCGTCTCCGAGCCGCAGGCCGGCTCCGACGTCTCCGCGATGACGACGAAGGCCCGCTACGACGGGGTCAAGGACGAGTGGGTGCTGTCCGGGCAGAAGGCGTGGATCACCAACGGCGGGATCGCGGAGATCCACGTGGTCGTCGCCTCGGTCGACCCGTCCCTCGGTGCCCGCGGCCAGGCCGCGTTCATCGTGCCACCCGGCACCAGGGGCCTCGAAGCGAGCCGGACCATCAAGAAGCTCGGGCTGCGCGCCTCGCACACGGCGGACGTCTTCCTCGACGACGTACGCGTGCCCGGCCACTGCCTGCTCGGCGGCAAGGAGAAACTGGACGCCCGGCTCGCCCGCGCCCGGGAGCGCGGCACCGCGAAGGGCCAGGCGGCGATGGCGACCTTCGAGGTCAGCCGCCCCACCGTCGGCGCCCAGGCGCTCGGCATCGCGCGGGCCGCGTACGAGTACGCGCTGGAGTACGCCGGACAGCGGGAGGCGTTCGGACGGCCGATCATCGAGAACCAGTCGATCGCCTTCGCCCTCGCCGACATCCGCACCGAGATCGAGGCCGTACGCCTGCTGATCTGGCAGGCCGCGTGGATGGCCCGCAACGACCGGACCTTCGACGCGGGCCAGGGCTCCATGTCGAAGCTGCGCGCGGGTGAACTCGCCGTGTCCGCCACGGAGAAGGCCGTCCAGATCCTCGGTGGTGCCGGGTACAGCAGGGAGCACCCGGTGGAGCGCATGTACCGCGACGCCAAGATCTACACGATCTTCGAGGGGACGAGCGAGATCCAGCGCCTCGTCATCGCACGGGCCATCTCCGGCCGTCACATCCGCTGAGCACATCGCGACGGACGCCGCTGAGCACACCACGCCGCCGGGCACCCTCACACGGTGCCCGGCGGCATCCGTCGCACGCGGCCCCTGCACGACACGGCTCGCACAGGGCCCACGCCGCCGCCGACCACGTGTGCGCGCACCTCGACCGAGCCGCCTCCCGCCTCAGGCCGCGGCGGGGGTGAACCGGACCGGGAGCGAGGCCGGGCCACGGGTGAAGACACCCTGTTCGACGGGGGTGAAGCCGTCGGCGAGCCGTAGGTCCGGCATGGCGTCCAGGAGTTGGTTCACCCCGGTCTCGACCTCCGCCCTGGCCAGCAGCGCGCCCACGCAGAAGTGCCGGCCGAGCGCGAACGCCAGGTGGTCGGCCGCCGCGGAGAACGCGCTGGTGCTGGTGAGGTCCGTACGGAAGAGGTCGAAGCGGTCCGGCTCGTCGTAGCGGTCCGGGTCACGGTTGGCCGATCCGATGAGACAGGTGACGGTGGCACCGGCCGGTACGGTGCCACCCGTCAGCTCCACCTCCTTCGCCGTCCTGCGCATGATCATGTGGACCGGCGGGGTGTGGCGCAGGGTCTCGGCGAAGGCCCGGTCGATCAGGGACCGGTCCTCCCGCACGGCGGCGAGCTGCTCGGGGTGGGCCAGCAGGTTGGCGAAGACGGAGGCGATGGCCTTGTCGGTGGTCTCCCCGCCGGCCGCGAGGAGCAGGCTGCAGAAGGCCTTGACGTCCTCGTCGCTCATGCGTACGCCGTCGACCTCGGCGGTGCAGAGGGCGGAGAGCAGGTCGTCGCCGGGGTCCGCCCGTCGCCGCCGGATGACCGGGATCATGTACTCGGCGAACTCCTGGCGGGTCCGTTCGCCCGCGGCCGTCACGGCGGGGTCGCCCGCGAGGTTGCCGAGGAAGGCGATGACCGTGGTGTACCAGCCGTGGAAGCGCTGGTGGTCCGCCCGGTCGAGACCGAGCATGTCCGCGATGACCAGGACCGGGAAGCGGGTCGCGAACGCTTCGACGAGGTCGGCCTCGCCGGTGTGCCGGAAGGCGTCGATCAGCTCGCGGGCGTTGCGTTCGATGACGGGCAGGAACTTCTCCTCAAGGTCCGCGCCGCGGAAGGCGGGCGCGACCAGTGCCCTGCGCACGGCGTGCTCCCGGCCGCTGAGCTGCAGGATCGTCCTGCCGTGCACGGGTTCCAGCTGCCAGTCGTAGTTCTCGGTGGTGAACTCCTGGGCCTTGTCCTTGAAGACGCGCTCGACGTCCGCGTACCGCGAGACGAGATAGCTGTCCGTCGCCTCGTGCCTGATCAGAGGGGCGTGCTCACGCATGATCCGGTAGGCCCCGTAGGGGTCGGCGGCGAAGGCGGGCGAGAGAATGTCGGGCAGGGCCGATGCTTGTGACACGTGTGACTCCTGTGGGGCAGACGTCTGGATGCTCCGGGGTCGTGAACGAGCAGCGCCCACAAGGTTATTGATCGGCTGCCCCGTCCCGCACCCCCTGGGAGAACGTCATGAACCCCGCGTCCGGCAGATCCCGCCCCGCCCTCCTCTTCGTCACCGACCTCGCCTACGAGGCGCGCGGCCGCCGTTACTGCGACGAGGACATCCTCCTGACCTCCCGGCTGCGCGAGGAGTTCGACGTCGCGCTCTGTCACCCTCGGGACGCCGCGGCGCTGCTGGACGGCTTCGACGCCGTGGTCATGCGCAACAGCGGACCGGTGCTGCACTACCAGGAGGCGTACGACGCCTTCCGGGCCCGCGCGCGGGAGCTGGGCCTGTCCGCCTTCAACGCGCTCGACGGGCGCGGGGACATGGCGGGCAAGCAGTACCTGGTCGATCTGAGCCGGGCCGGATATCCGGTCATCCCCACCGTGGACCGGACGGCGGACCTCGGTCTGCTCCCCCGGGCACACGAGTACGTGGTCAAGCCGAAGCTCGGCGCGGACTCGGTGGGGCTGCGGTTCACCCCGGACGCGGTGCTGCCGGAGGGCGGCGACGGCGCACTGCTCGTGCAGCCGAGGATCGACTTCCGCTACGAGGTGTCCTTCTACTTCATCGACCAGGACTTCCAGTACGCCCTGTACGCACCGGATCCGGAGCGCCGCTGGGTGCTGGAGCCGTACGGGCCCGGCCCCGCCGATCTGGACTTCGCCCGCCGCTTCGTCGAGTGGAACACCCTCACCCACGGCATCCAGCGGGTGGACGCCTGCCGGACGGCGGAGGGCGGGCTGCTGCTCGTCGAGCTGGAGGACCTCAATCCGTATCTCTCGCTCGACCGTGTCCCGGCCGGGGTCCGCGAGGCGTTCGTGGCCCGGATGAAGGTCTCCCTGCGGAGGCTGACGGCCTGACCCGTCCGGCCTTCCACCACGTGCGGGGGTCCGTGGCCGGTGTGAGGGTGCAAGCGTGACCACTGCCAGCGAGACCTCATCCGCCGCGCAGAGTGCCGCCGCGCCACCCGTGCTCGACCCCCGCCGCAGGAACATCGTCTTCGCGACGATCGTGCTCGGAATCCTGCTGGCGGCCCTGGACCAGACGATCGTGGGAACGGCACTGCCCACGATCGTCTCGGAGCTCGGCGGTGCCGAGCACATGTCATGGGTCGTCACCGCCTATCTGCTGGCGGAGACGGTGGCGACCGTCCTGGTCGGCAAGTTCGGCGACCTGTTCGGCCGGAAGCTCATCTTCCAGATCTCGGCGGTCATCTTCATCACCGGCTCGTTCCTCTGCGGTCTCGCGTCGAACATGCTGCTGCTGATCATCTGGCGGGGTCTGCAGGGCATCGGCGCGGGCGGTCTCATGGTCACGTCGATGGCGCTGATCGCGGATGTCATCCCGTTGCGCGAGCGCGGAAAGTACCAGGGGGCGATCGGCGCGGTCTTCGGTATCGCCACGGTCGTCGGACCGCTGCTGGGCGGGCTGTTCACCGACCATCTGACCTGGCGCTGGGCGTTCTACGTCAACGTGCCGATCGCGATCGTCGTGGTCATCGCGGCCGCCCGCAACATCCCGGCGGTGAAGGCGGCCGGACGGCCGGTCATCGACTACCTGGGCATCGCGCTGGTCGCGATCGGCGCCAGCGCCCTGATCCTGGCGACGAGCTGGGGCGGCAACGAGTACGCCTGGGGCTCCCCCGTCATCATCGGTCTGTTCGTCGGCGGACTCGTCTCCCTGGCACTGTTCTGCGTGGTCGAGGTACGGGCGAAGGAACCGATGCTGCCGATGCGGCTGTTCCGGAACCCGGTGTTCACGGTCTGCTCCGTCCTCAGCTTCGTCGTGGGCTTCGCGATGCTCGGCGCGATGATCTTCCTGCCGACGTACCTGCAGTACGTGGACGGGGACTCGGCCACGCTGTCGGGGGTGCGGACGCTGCCCATGGTGGTCGGGCTGCTCGCCGCCTCGATCTTCAGCGGCAACGTGGTCAGCAGGACGGGCCACTACCGGATCTTCCCCGTCGTGGGTTCGCTGGTCATGGCGGTCGGCCTCTTCCTGCTGTCCCGCATGGGGCCGGACAGCGGGGTCTGGCTGGAGTCGCTGTACATGCTGATCCTGGGCATGGGCATCGGCCTGTCGATGCAGGTGCTGATCATCGCCGTGCAGAACACCGTCGACTACTCGGACCTGGGCACGGCGACATCGGGCGTGACGTTCTTCCGCACCCTGGGCAGCGCGTTCGGTACGGCGGTGTTCGGCACCATCTACGCGAACGCGCTGCGGCCGAATCTGACGGAGGGCGTCGAACAGGCGGCCCGGGCGGGCGGCGACCCCGCGACGCTGGTGAAGGCCGCGGAGAGCCCTCAGGCCGTGCACGCGCTCCCGGCCGAGCAGACCGCTCCGCTGGCGCAGGCGTACGCGGACACGCTGCACACGGTCTTCCTGTGGACGGTCCCGGTCGCCCTGATCGGGTTCGTCGTGGCGCTGTTCCTGAAACAGGTGAAGCTGCGCGACACCGCGCGCGGTGATTCGACCGACATGGGCGAGGGCTTCGCCCAGCCGGGCACCGGCGACTCCGCGAAGCTGCTCGAATTCTCCGTGGCCGGGGTCCTGGGGGCCGCCGGTCCCGACACGGCCAGGCGGATCGTCGCGGAGTCCGACACCCGCCTCGACATGGCGGGGGCGTGGGCGGTGATGCAGGTGGACCTGTTCACCCGGATGGTCGGCCACGCCGGCCTCAAGCTGATCGCGGCCAGGCACCGGATCCCGCCCGAGGTGCTGGTGCCGGTCTTCGACCGGATGATCGAGGAGGGCTATCTGACCGGGGACGGCCGCCTCTTCACCCACACCGCGGCGGGCCGGCGGGAAGCGGCCACGATCTCCGACGCGTGGGGGCGCTGGCTCCACGAGCGGCTGGCCGAGGACGGTGCCCGGCCCGACGACCGGCAGCTGCACGCCGCGGTCGACGTCATCGCCAAGCGGCTGCTCGCGGAGGACCTGGCGCACGAGCTGGCACCGGCGGAGCGCACGGGCTCCACGGTCTGAGATCCGGGGGCGGGGACCTGTCGTCCCTCAGTCGACGAAGACCGCCGTCGAGTAGACCCACGCCCCCTCGTGACGGACGAAGCGGCTCTTCTCGTGGAGCGAGTCGGGGCGGCCGTCGTCGGTGTAGTGGGCGCGGAAGGTGACCGTGCCGGTGGTGTGGAAGGCGCTGCCCTCGGTGGTGTCCAGGATCTCCAGGCCCGTCCAGCGCATGGACGGGTCGAAGTCGACGGACGCGGGACGGGTCTCCGGGTGCCAGGTGCGCAGCAGATAGGCGGCGTCCCGGACCACGAAGGCCGCGTACCGCGAGCGCATCAGAGCCTCGCACGTCGGGGCGGCGGCGGTGCCGGTGTGGAACCGGCCGCAGCAGTCCCCGTACGCGGCCGGCCCGCAGCAGGGGCAGGGCGAGGCGGGGGTGATCTCCCGGGAGCCCGCTCCGGTGGCGGCGGGGCCGCCCGGCCGGCGCGGGCGTGAGGTGCGTCGTGACATGCGTCCATTGTGACCCGCGGGCCGGGGTGCCCGTCGGCCCGGGGCGGCCGGGACCTGACGACTTTCGGCCCGGGGCGTTCGGGACCGACGGTCGGACCTGGCCGCCGGGGCCGGCGGTCAGGGCTTGCGGGCCACTCCCGCGTAACCGGGAATCGGGTCGTCGCCGGGGACGTCGATGACCTCGCCGAGCTCCGGCCGCCAGTCGGCGGAGAGCGAGACGCCCGGCTCGACGAGTTCGAGCCCGTCGAAGAACGCGGTGAGCTCGGCGCGTGAGCGGGGCCGCAGGGTCATGCCGCGCGCCTTGTACAGCGCACGTGCCTGGGCGGCGCCCTCGGGGTCGAAGTCGCCCGTGGTGTGCGAGAGGACCAGGTAGCTGCCGGAGGGCAGCCGGTCCAGGAGCCGGCCGACGAGGTCGGCGGCACCGTCCTCGTCGTCGATGAAGTGCAGCAGGGCCAGGAGCGACAGCGCGACGGGCCGGCTGAAGTCGAGGACCTTGCCGGCCGCTTCGAGGATGGCGTCGGGCCGGCGGGCGTCGGCCTGGATGTACTCGGTGGCGCCCTCGGGGGCGGAGCGCAGCAGGGCCGCCGCGTGGGCGAGCACGATCGGGTCGTTGTCGCAGTAGACGACGCGCGCGTCCGGGGCGGCCTGCTGGGCGATCTGGTGGAGGTTCGGCTCGGTGGGTATGCCCGTGCCGATGTCGAGGAACTGGCGTACGCCGTGCTCGGCGAGCCAGCGGGTGGCCCGGTGCATGAAGGCCCGGTTGACCCGGGCCATGTCACCGCCCCGGGCGTCCAGGGTCAGCAGCTGGCGGGCCATCTCTTCGTCGACCGGGTAGTTGTCCTTGCCGCCGAGGAACCAGTCGTACATCCGTGCGGGATGCGGCTTGCTCGTGTCGATCTCGACTGCGTGGTTCTCTTGCCCGGTCATGTCGCGCTCCGTTGGTCGGCGGTCACTCGGCGAACAGCGTGTGGGGCGAGAATATGTGGCTGTGTGTCAGGTGTCAGGTGAGAAGGAAGTCTGCCTGACCGGCCTTGGCGCCTTGGATGAAGGCGGCGATCTCGCCGTTGGAGTAGATGAGAGCGGGGCCCTCGGGGTCCGCGGACTGGCGGACGGCCACTCTGCCGTCTGCCAGCTTCATGGCCTCGATGCAGTTGCCCCCGTTACCGCCGCTCCACGGCTTGTACCAGCCTTCCGTGCCGAGCTCGGCGGCCGGCATGCCGTTGTATATGTGGTTCATCACAGCTCCTTGCGGAAGTCCCCGAGGATTTCCTTCGTTCGTTGCGCAGTCGCGGCCTGGGCCGCCATGCGGTCCATGACCTCGAGGTAGGAGGCCACCTCGGGGCGCGCGTCGAAGTAGACGGCGCCGGTCAGGTACTCGCTGTAGACCATGTCGGGCAGTTCGGGCACGGCGAAGCGGAAGAGGACGAACGGGCCGTAGGTGCCGGGGTGGTGGCCGGTGGCGAACTCCGCGATCTGCAACGTCACATGGGGCAGCTCGGTCGCTTCCAGCAGCCGGTCGACCTGCCCGCGCATGGCCTCGGGGCTGCCCACGGGACGGCGCAGGACGGTCTCGTCCATGACCACCCACAGCTTCGGCGCGTCGTCCTTCGTGAGCAGGGACTGCCGCTCCATCCGCAGCGCCACATGGCGCTCGATGTCCTCGGGCCTGGTCTGGCCCACGGCCCCGGTGCGAAGGACGGAGCGCGCGTAGTCCTCGGTCTGCAGGAGGCCGGGGACGAAGTGCGGTTCGTAGGTGCGCAGGAGGCTCGCGGCTCCCTCCAGGCTGACGTACATGCTGAACCAGTCGGGCAGCACATCGTGGAAGCGCTGCCACCAGCCCGGCTTGTTGGCCTCTTCGGTGAGGTCGACGAAGGCCTCGGCCTCGTCGTCGGCGATCCCGTAGGCCTTCAGGAGGAGCTGGACGTAGGGGACCTTCAGCCCGACCTCGGCGGTCTCCATCCTGCGTATCGTCCCGGGGGCGACACGGAGCACCTTGGCGGCCTGATCGCGGCTCAGGCCGACACGCTCCCGCAGATCCTGCAGACGCTTGCCGAGAACGACCTGGCCCACGGTCGGGGCGGACCGCGGTTCGCTCACTTCAGACCTCCCGATGCGCTGTTTGCCAGCAGTGTGCCATGCGCCCGCTCCGAGGAACACTTCCACTCTGGAAATTTCAGAGTGCCTCTTGCCAAGTGTTCTTGTCAGGGGGAGAGTTGGTGCGTGAACGAGTTCACGTAGTCGTGTCCGGCCCCATTTCCGTACGGTGCGAAGCGTGACGCAGCCCCCACTGTGAGGAATCTGTCGTGGCACCTGGCAGTGCGCTCATCCCCCGGCTCATGGATCTCAGTCCCGGGACGGAAGCGCTCCGTTACTGCTTCGCGCTGCCCGCGCACCCCGAGTCGGTGGCCGGTGCGCGGCGCCTCACGAGAGACCGGCTCGACGAGTGGCGGCTGGGCGGGGACACGTACGACGCCGCGGTCCTGATCGTCTCCGAGCTCGTCACCAACGCCGTGGTGCACACCGCGAGCGCGCGGGTCGTCTGCGAGCTCCGGTGCTCCGACGGGCGGTTGCGCGTGTCGGTGCAGGACCAGGGCCACCAGCCCGGCGGTCCACGGCTGCAGCTCGGCGCGGACGACGAACACGGGCGCGGGCTGCTGCTCGTGGACTCCATGTGCGCGGCGTGGGGGTCCCACGACGCGGGGAACCGCTCGGGGCGCATCGTGTGGGCGGAGCTGGCCTACGGCACGGAGCGCGCATGCTGAAGAAGGCCCTGTCCCAGCTGTTCGGCGCACGTGTCGGCCGTCCCCAGGAGGACGTCGGCGTGCCGGGCCGTGTCCGGCTGCCGCTGCCGCCCGCGCTGTCGGCGAGCCTGGGCTGCGACGCGGTCGGCGTGCCCGCCCGATACGGATTCCGGTTGATGTCCCACCTGCCACGCGCCGGGTGCGTGTTCGCCGACGCGGACCGGTGGTGGTGGATCGTCCCGTCGGGCTCGGATCTCGATCTGGACTGGCCGGAGCAGGCTTCGTACGCCACGGGGGCGTATGTCCCGGCCGGGCGCCCCCGGCTGATCCACGCGCCGGACAGCCGTACGCCCTATACGCCGCCCATTCCGCTTTTCCTCATGGTGTGCCAGGTCACCGGGGTCACACCGTCCTGGGCTCCGTCCGGCCGGCCGGACGCCGTGCCCGCTCCCTGACCCCTCGTCGCGGTCGCCTCCCGAGGGCGGCCCTGCGGGCGGACGACCCGGACCCCCGGCCGCCGGGCCGGGAGCTGAGCCTGGCGGGCGGCGTAGCGGTTCGTGATCGGTGACGGGGCCACGGGGGTCAGCCGTGATTCGTCGTCAATCCCTCGTCGGCCGACCGAGGTGGAGCGTGTCGGTTACGACGCCGTCGAGCAGCGGCTGGAAGCCGTCGTGCGCGACGAGACGGGCAATGCGCGCTGGTGAGTTCCAGCCGGACGGCTGGAGGCACGGCCGCACCTCCTGGTCAGCAGCGAACTCCTGGCCGGGAAAGACGCCTGACCTCGTTCATGAGGTGAGGTAGGCGAGCCCGGGGTGGACCCTCGTGTACCCCTCGACCAGCCGGCGGGCCACGGAGACGGAGTCGACCAGCGGGTGCAGGGCGAAGGCGCGCACGGCCGCGGCACGCGAGCCGGTCTCCGCCGCCTCCAGCACCGCGCGTTCCACGCCCTTGACCGCGGTGACCAGGCCGACCGCGTGGTACGGGAGCGGATCGACGGTCACGGGGTGGGCGCCGTTGGCGTCGACCATGCAGGGCACCTCGATGACGGCGTCCTCGTCGAGCACCGAGAGGGTGCCCCGGTTGCGCACGTTCAGGATCAGGGAGGTCCGCTCGTTGCGGGCGACGGCCCGCATCAGGGCGAGCGCCACCTGTTCGTAGCCGCCGGAGTCCAGATCGCTCTCCTCGCGCTCGCCGGCCCCGGCCACGTCCCGGTTCTCCGCCATGTACGTGGCCTCGCGTTCGGCGCGCGTACGGTCCCAGGTGGTGAGCGCCGGGGCGTCCGGGTCCTTCATCCGGGCGTAGAAACCCTCCTGCTGGTCGCGGAGGAAGGCACCGCGGGTCTGTTCGGCCTGCTGGTAGGCACGGACCGCTTCACGGTTGAAGTAGTAGTAGTGCAGGTACTCGTTGGGGATCGAGCCGAGGGACCGCAGCCAGTCCGCGCCGAAGAGCCTGCCCTCCTCGAAGGAGCCGAGCAGGGCGGGGTCGGCGAGCAGGCGCGGGAGCTCGTCGCGGCCGTCGACCTCCAGACCGCGCACCCAGCCGAGGTGGTTGAGCCCGACGTAGTCGACCCGGGCCCGGTCCGGGTCCGCGCCCAGGACCCGGGCGATCCGTCGGCCGAGTCCCACCGGTGAGTCGCAGATCCCGATGACCCGGTCACCGAGGTGACGGGACATGGCCTCGGTGACCAGACCCGCCGGGTTGGTGAAGTTGATGACCCAGGCGTGCGGGGCGACCCGGGCGACGCGCCGGGCCAGGGCGACCGCGACGGGCACGGTGCGCAGCCCGTACGCGATACCGCCCGCGCCGACCGTCTCCTGGCCCAGGACGCCTTCGTCGAGTGCGACGCGTTCGTCCGCCGCGCGGCCCGCGAGGCCGCCGACGCGGATCGCGGAGAAGACGAAGTCGGCGCCGCGCAGGGCCTCGTCGAGGTCGTCCGTGGCGACGACGGCGGGCGCGTCATGGACGTCCCGCGCCTGTTCGGCGAGGACCCGGGCGACGGCCGTGAGCCGGTCCGCGTCCGTGTCGTACAGGGTCACCCGTGAGACGCGGCCCTCGGCGTGATCGCCGAGCAGTGCCCCGTACACGAGAGGGACCCGGAATCCGCCACCGCCAAGAATTGTCAGCTTCACGCTGCTCGATGGTACGGGGCCGTCACCCGGGGCCGCGGCACCCCGGACCCGTGGGGTCCGGGGCCACCTGCCCCACGGCTGCCGTCAGTGGCCGTTCCACCAGCGGGCGACGGCCTGCCAGATCTTGCCCGGCCCGGTCCGCTGGGCGGGAACGACGGCGCTCTCGTCGGGCGCGGCCACCGGATCGGCGGTGCGTACGCCGACCGGGGCGTGTCCCGTCGGGACGGCCTTGGTGTCCCTGGGCGCGGCGGGGGACGACACCTCCCAGTCGCTGCCGGGCCGCCGCCGGGGGGCGATCGGCGGGTCGGCCTCGACCTCCTGCTGCGGGCTCGGGGCGAACCGTGCGGGAAGCTCCACCAGGTGCCGTGAGACGAAGTTGCCGACCCAGCTCAACTGGCTTTCTTCGATGCTGAGTTCCAGGTCGGGAAGCCGCATGAGCAGGGCGTCGACACCGACGTCGGCGATGGCGCGCCCGATGTCCTGGCCGGGGCACTCGTGGGGCCCGCTGCTGAAGGCCAGGTGGGCGCGGTTTCCCTCCATGTTGGCGTTGAGGTCGGGCCGTACGACGGGGTCCGTGTTGGCGGGTGCGATGCCGACGATGAGGGCGTCGCCGGCCTTGATCTGCTGCCCGCCGAGCTCGGTGTCGCCGACCGCCCAGCGGCCCAGGACGGAGGTGAACGGCGGCTCGTCCCACAGGGTCTGCTCGACCGCCTCGGGCACCGTCATGTGGCCCCCGCTGAGCCTGGCCCGGAAGCGGGGGTCCGTGAGCACCATGCGCAGCACGTTGGCAATGAGGTTGGCGGTCGTCTCGTACGCGACGACGAGGACCACCCGCAGGTGCTCGGCGACCTCCTTGTCGGTGAGCCCGGCGGGGTGTTCGACGAGCCAGGTGGCGAAGTCCTCGGCCGGGGCGGCCCTGCGGCGTTCGACCAGCCGGTTCAGCGCGCCGATGATGTAGGCGTTGCTCGCGACGGCGGTCTCGGTGCCCCGTGTCATGTCGCGGGCGGCCTGCACCAGGCGGTCGTCGTACTCGTCGGGCATGCCGATGATCGCGCACATCACCATCATCGGCAGCCGCTCGGCGAACTGGGTGACCAGCTCGGCCCGGCCGCCCTGGCAGAAGTCGTTGACGAGCCGGTTGCTGTACCGGTTGATGTGGCGGCGGACCCCGCGGGTGTCGATGCGGGCCATGCTGTCGGTGACCGCGCCGCGCAGCCGCTCATGGGCGTCGCCCTCGGCGAAGGAACAGACGGGCTGCCAGGTGAAGACCGGGGCGAGCGGGTGGTCCGGGGCCACGCTGCCGTCCTGCAGGGCCCGCCAGCGCCGGGAGTCGCGGGAGAACTGCGAGGGCGTCCGGGTCATGTGCAGGTTCTCGCTGTGACCGAGCACCAGCCAGGCGGGGACGTCTCCGTGCATCAGTACGGGTGCCACGGTGCCGTGTTCGGCGCGCAGCTTGTCGTACAGGGCTGCGGGGTCCTCCTCGGCCTCGGGGCCGAACAGCCGTCGCAGACCGCCGGGACCGATTCCGCCGACGAGGCCGTGTGCCGGGCATTCGGGGGGCGGAACGGGCCCCGTGGCCGCTCCGGGTTCGTGCTGGAAAGGGGAGTTCACAGATGCTCCAGGGATAGGGCATTCCAGGGTTCGGGCAGGGGGACGCTCGGGAGGGGGTGTGCGCGGAGGGGGACGCGCGCGCCACCGTCAGCCGAGCGGGACGGCCAGGCTGTGCAGGTAGCGCATCAGCGCCATCAGCACGTCTCGGCTGGAGGTGCGCAGCCGGGCGTCGCAGTCGATTATCGGGACCTCTTCCGGCAGGTCGAGGGCGTTGCGCAGGGCCTCGACGGGGTGGTTCGGCGCGTCGGGGAAGGTGTTGACGGCGACGACGAACGGCACGCCGCGCTCCTCCAGCCGGCCGATGACGTCGAAGCTGACCTGGAGCCGCCGGGTGTCGAGGAGGACGACGGCTCCGAGGGCGCCTTCGAACAGTCCGTTCCACAGGAACCAGAAGCGTTCCTGGCCGGGGGTGCCGAACAGGTAGAGGATCAGCTCCTCGCTGAGGCTGATCCTGCCGAAGTCCATGGCCACGGTGGTGGAGGTCTTGCTCTCCACCCCCGCGTTGTCGTCCACGCCGACGCCGGCCTGGGTCATGGTCTCTTCGGTCGTCAGGGGCCGGATCTCGCTCACCGATCCGACCATGGTCGTCTTGCCGACCCCGAACCCTCCGACGATGACGACCTTCACCGCGGCCGTGGCCGTGGTGGGAAGGACGTCCTCGGTGCGGGGGCCCGTGATCGTGTCAGAGTTTCTGAAGTCCATGCATCACCGCTTCGAGGAGGGACCGGTCCGGGAGCGCGGCGCGGACGATGGGCGCACGCGATTCGATCAGCTCGGTCGCCAGTAGTTCTGTCAGGAGCGAGGTGACCACGCTGAAGGGCAGGCTCAGATAGGCCGAGATCTCGGCGACGGACAACGGTGCCCTGCAGAGCCGCAGGATCGCGGCCTGCTCGGGCTGGACCGTCGGCGACGGTTCGGCCTGTGCGACGACCATGGTGACGAGGTCGAGCGCGGCCCTCTCACCGTCGGTGTCACCGGTGATCACGTACAGCCGTTCCGGGTCGCTCAGCGCCGGGTCGGCCTTTCGGCGTTCTCGCCGGGGAGCACTCATCCGGCCTGCCCGTCATGTCGGGGAGGGCTCGTCAGGTGCGCGCCGATACGGACGACCATGTCGCGCATGCGGGCGCCGACCAGTCCGGCGTCGACGGTCTCCCCGGCGAGGACAGCGAGGTAGGCACCGGTCCCGGCGGCCATCAGGTAGAAGAACCCTCCGGTGACCTCGATGACGACGAGTTTCATCAGGCCGTCGCTGTACGGGATCTCGGTGGCGACGGCGGCGGCCAGGCTCTGCAGTCCGGCGCAGGCCGCCGCGAGCCGGTCGGCGACGTCGGGGTCGCCGCCGTGCCGGGCGATGCGCAGGCCGTCCGAGGAGAGCACCACGATCTGGTGGATGCTCGGTACGTCGTCGGCCAGTTCCTTGAGCATCCAGTCCATGTTTCCCCGCTGCTGGATCACTTCAGATCTCCCTTGTCCCACGCGTCGTCGGAGTCTTCGCCGTTCTTCGGTTCCTGCGGCACACCGTTGACGGCCTGGGTGAAGGCCTCCAGCCAGAGTCCGGGCGGGGGTTCGTCGCCGCCCGGCCGTCCGCCGTTGCTGCCGTGGTGTCCGTTGTGGTGCGCTCCGGGAGCGAGCTCGGCGGCCGGGGCCGTGTGCTGCTGCGGAAGGTTGTGCGAACCGAGAGGCGCGCGGCCGCGGCTGCGACGCTGCGGAAGTCCGCCGGCCGTCCACTCGGTGACCACGATCTCGTCGTCGTCCATCGCGACGGGGACGGCGGGCCGGGCCGCGAGGGCGGCCTCGGGAGCCGGCACGGATCCGGCCGGGGGTGCCGTGACCGACGGGACGGGTCCGGTCGCGGCGGGGCGGGCCTTGCGCTTGCCGCGCGGCGGTACGACGTGCTGCAGCTGCGACATGTCGAGCGAGCTCTGCGGGCGCGAGGTGGCACCGATGCCGTGCGCGATACCGGGAGCCGGCCCGGTGGTGACCATGTCGCGGGGGATGATGAGCACGGCACGGACACCGCCGTACGCGGACTGCCGCAGGGAGACCTGGAGCTGGTACATCCGGGAGAGGCGGCCGACGACGGCCATGCCGAGCCGGGGCGACTCTCCGAGGTCGTTCATGTTGATGCCGGCCTGGGCCTGGGCGAGCATGTTCTCGGCCCGTGCCCGGGCCTCTTCGCTGAGGCTGACCCCGCCGTCCTCGATCTCGATGGCGATGCCGGTCTGCACCTCGACCGCTGTGACGTGCACCCGGGTCTGCGGCGGGGAGTAGCGGGTGGCGTTGTCGAGGAGTTCGGCGCAGGCGTGGATGAGCGGTTCGACCGCGGTGCCGACGATGGCGATCTTGGCGATCGAGTGCAGGTCGACGCGCTGGTACTCGAGGATCCGGGACATGGCACCGCGCAGAACGCTGAACAGCGGTACGGCCTTGGGCCATTGACGGCTGGGCCGGGCGCCGCCGAGTACCGCGATGGAGTCGGCGAGCCGTCCGATCAGTGCCGTGCCGTGGTCGATGCGGAGCAGGTCGTCGAAGACCTCGGGGTTGCGCCCGTGGTGGTCCTCCATCTCCCTGAGCTCACTGGCCTGTCGGTGGACGATGGCCTGGACACGGCGGGCGACGCTGACGAAGGCGCGCTGCGCGGAGTCACGCATCGCCTCCTCGTTGTCGATGATGTCGAGGACCTGGAGGACCAGGGCGCGCTGCGCCTTGGGGAGGTTGCGATACGACTCGTCCGCGTCGACGATGTCGCGCATCACCTCCTGCGGCGAGTTGCTGGCACGCAGCCGCCGGATCGCGGCGGGCAGGAGTTCCTTGGTGAGCCGTACGGTCTCCTGGTCGTGCGCGGCGACGCGGTGTTCCAGGTAGGCGATGCGCTGTTCGTACTCGGCGCGCTGGACGCGCGCCGCCCGCTTGCGGCGGTTGAGCGCGACGGCGAGCGTGGCGACCACGACTGTGGCGATCGCACCGCACCAGACGACTGCCGCCCGGGTGGCCCCGGTGAGCGGTGCCGCGCCGGCCGCCGTGGCACCGGCCATCAGTACGACGGGCAACAGCGCGGCGCGGACCACGGGGATGTCTCTGCTTGTCGGCGGTGATTCAACACGAACCATCTGAACCCTCTGGCGGTTGATTCGGGAGGTAGACGCACTTGTACGGACAGTTATGAACAAGTGCTCGAATTCATATCAACTCGACTTCACTGCGCGTGAGCCTAGCCAGATCAGAACAGTGCTTCGGCATATTCGCCCAACCCCCTGCGCGAGCACTCCGGCGGTAATACACTCACCAGTTTTTGCACACACTGCCGCCAGGCGTGCGCGGGGAGTGACGGCCGGAGGGAATGGGTGGAAAGCAGACCCGTGCGTACCGCCCTGCGGGACAATGCGCGGGGCGCTCACCCCTGCTTCCTCGGGCAGGTTTCCAGCAAGGAGCCGAAATTGCGCGAACGTTGAGGCGAAGACTCCACGCGTGTACGAATTCGAATGCACCGCACAACGGGACAAGGGCACATGCGATCGAATCGGATCGAAAGGAGCAGATTCATGATCGACGGACGGGTGTACGGAGGGTCTACGGCGGAAATGCCCGCCGGGGCCTACACCATCGAGTCCCTGGACACCGGTCTCCGGCTGATGCAGTTGTTCCTCACCGCGGAGACACTCACCGTGAGCGAGGCCGCCCGGCGGCTGGGTATCGGCCGGTCCACCGCGCACCGGGTCCTGAGCACCCTGGAGGGCCGCGGTTTCGCGGCGCGTGACCCCTCGGGCCGTGGTTACGAGGCGGGGCCCGAGCTGTTGGTGCTCGGTCGTCCGGCGGGCTTCGGCGCGGAACTGCGTGTGCGGCTCGGTGCGGTCCTGGACGACGCGGTACGGCGGACCGGGGAGACCGTACAGAGCGCGGCGCTGATCGGCGGTCAGGTCGTCCTCACCGACGGCCGCGAGTCGGCGCACCCGGTGCGGGTGATGCCGGACACCGGCCGGTCCCTGCCCGCCCACGCGACCGCGGCCGGCAAGATCCTCCTCGCCCGGCTGACGGCCGATCAGGTCTGTGCTCTCTATCCGCAGGAGCGGCTGACCGCGGTCACCTCCCGCACCCTCGTCTCCCGGACCGGGCTGCTGGCCGAGCTCGCGGAGGTCCGCGAGCTCGGCCGGGCCTTCAGCAGGGGCGAGTGCGTACCGGGGCTGCACGCCGTGGCGGTGACTCTGGTGGGGGCGAGCCGGCGCGACCGGCTGGCCCTGAGCGCGGCCTCCCCGGCCGACCGCGGCGACGACGCGGCCCTGGCCGAACGGGCGGAGCAACTACGCCGGTCGGCGGCCCTGTTGCCCGCCGCCCTTCCCTGAGGACGGCGGGGCCCGCCACCGAGGGCCCCCGGCCTCCCGTGCTCCCCGGGCCGGGCTCCTCATCGGCGGGCCCCGCCGAGGCGGCCCTCCAGGTGCACGAGGAGTTCGCTGAGCTGTCCGCCGAGCCCGTCGCGGGTCCGCTCGTCGAGGCCGGACAGCACGGAGCGTTCGTAGGCGAGCTGTTCGGGCAGCAGCCGGTCCACCAGTGCGCGGCCCTCGTCGGTCAGCCCGACATACGCGACCCTGCGGTCCCGCACGTCGCCGCGGCGGCCGATCAGACCGTTCTCCTGGAGGGCGCGGAGCCGTTTCGTGACGGCGGCACCCGACGAGAAGGTCTCGCGGGCCAGCTCACCGGGGGTGAGTTCGCGGTCGTTGCGCCGCATCGCGCCGAGCAGGTCGAATTCGGCGCGGGTCAGTCCGGCGGCGCGCAGCGGGGCGTCCTCCGCCTGCTGGAGAAGGGCCGCGCAGCGGTTGATGCGGCCGATGAGCTCCATCGGTCCGGTGTCCAGCTCCGGGTTGACGGCATGCCACTGCCGTACCACCGAGGCCACGATGTCGTCGGTCACACCGCTCCGTTCGCAGGGGGCAGGGTGATCGGCCCCTGCCGTTGTGCTGTCGCCGCGAGCGTACGGTGTCCTGCCTGTTCGGCCGCGAGCATCTCCTCCTCGGGCAGGGCGCGCTGCCACCATTCGCCCGCGGCGATGTCGCCGGCGTCACGCAGCTCGACGAGGGCCCAGGTCAGCCTCCTGCGGGCCGTTCCGAGGGTGAGGGCGTCGGCGGCCGGGTCGGCGAGGACCCGTTCGGCGCGGGCGCGGGCGTCCTCCGTGGCGGCGAGGGCCCGTTCGACACGGCCGCCCGCCCGGCGGTCGGGTACGGCGACGGCGGCGAGCAGTCCGACCGCGGCGCCGACGAGGGTGTCCAGGGCGCGGTCGCTGATCAGCACCCCGGCCGGCTGGACTCCGGCGAATTCCACGATCAGCAGGGCCATCGGGGTGACGGCGACGGAGCCGAGCCAGTAGTTACGGGTGATCAGGGCCTCGGCGGCGAAGTTGAAGAACAGGACGCACAGGATCAGGGCCAGCGGGTCGAGCCGGGCGACCGGGATGACGGCGGCGAAGACCACCACACCGATGAGGTTGCCGAAGACGCGCTGGAGGGCCCGGCTCCAGGAGAGGGCGAGGTTGGGCTGGTACACGGAGGCCGCGGTGACGACGGCCCAGTAGGGGTGGCCCACCCCGAGGGCCGAGGACACGTATCCGGCGAGGGCGCAGCCGACAAGGGTGCGCAGTGCGGTGGTCAGCACCGGGGAGCCTGGCGCGAGGGCGCGCAGGATCCTGTGCCGTGCCTCGCGGCGCCCGCGTCTGATCCGCTGCCCGGACCGCCCGGCGTCGATGCCGAAGAGCTGCTCGACGGTGCCGGGTGCGGGCGGCGGGCCGGGTACGGGTCCGCGGGCCCGGGTCTGGGCCGCCCACGCGGTCAGCTGCTGGGCGTCGGCGCCGCTGACGCGGCCGCCGGAGGAGGCTGTGGCGAGGGCCCGTTCCGCGTGGACCACGAGTCGTTCGAGTTCCTGGCGTACGGCGGTGGGCTTCCCGGCCGCGAGCAGCGACTGCCAGGCTGCCTGGACGGCGGCGGCCGCCGCGTGCCTGGTCCGTGGGCCGGGGTCGGCCAGGACGGCGGCGGCGGCGTCGAGGGCGCGGGCGGTGGCCCGGCGCTCGGGCCCCTCCCTGCGCCCCAGGGCGGGGCCGACGGTGACCAGCCAGGAGAAGGCGCCCGCGGCCAGCGCCGGCGCGAGGTGTCCGGGCACCTGGCCGGGCTCCTGCGGGGAGAAGAGCGCGGCCGAGGTGACGAAGGTGAAGATGACGTTGCCAGGCGGGCCGATGCGGGTGGCGTCGCAGAGTGTCCTCTGCACGGCCGCGAGAACGGCGCCCACGGCGATCAGGACGGCGGTCGAGTCGGTGGCGGACGCGGTGAGCAGGGCGACGGCGAGGCCCGCGGCCATGCCGAGGACGACGCCGACGACGGTGCGGGCGCGCCGGGCGTACGGCAGGTCGTGTCCGTAGAGCGCGCAGAGCGAACCCGCCATCGTGTACATCACGAGGTCGAGGCGGTCGAGGGAGTACAACAGCAGATTCGGCACCGCGGAGGCGACGACGACGCTCAGCGCGGGCTTGAACCAGATCTCCGCAGGACTCTTCAGCCGCAGGATGCCGGTCACCGGCAGCTTGTGGACGGATGGCTTCCGGGATCGCACGGCTGTATCACTCACCCAATTACGTTAGCAGGTATTACACTCGTAAAACATTTTGGAGGCGGTGGGAGCCCGGCCGTTTCCGGTCGCCGACGTCCTCGCACGGTCATAGCGTCTCCACGACAGCGTAGGAACGCGCCGCGCGGCGCGCCTCGGGAGGGCAGCGGCATGAAGCTCACGGAACCGGTACCCGGCGGCCCCTGCTGGGTCGAGCTGAGCACGTCGGACGTGCCCGGCGCCAAGGCGTTCTACGCCGCGCTCTTCGGGTGGCGGCCCGAGACCGACCCGCGGCCCGAGGCGGGCGGCTACACGGTGGAACGTATCGGCGAGGACGCGGTCGCCGCCCTGAGTCCCCTCTACCGTCCGGAGCAGCAGCCCGCGTGGACGGTCTCCTTCGCCACGAAGGACGCGGACGCGGCGGTGGACGCGGTCACCTCGGCGGGCGGCACGCTGCTGATGGGGCCGATGGACGTCTTCGACCAGGGCAGGTTCGCGGTGGCCGCCGACCCCTCCGGTGCGGCGTTCTCGCTCTGGCAGGCCCGCGCCTTCGCGGGCGCGGGGCGCCTCAACGATCCGGGAACCCTGGGCTGGACCGAGCTCCGGACCCCTGATCCGGAGAGCGCGACGGCCTTCTACCGGACCGTGTTCGGCTGGACGGTCGACGCGACGGAGCGGTACACCCACTGGGGCGTGGACGGCGCCGAGTTCGGGGGCATGAAGGCGATGGGCGAGGACGAGCAGGCCGATACGCCATCCCGCTGGCTGCCGTACTTCACGGTCGTCGACGTGGAGGCCACGGCGGCCACGGCGCTGGGGGCGGGCGGCGAGCCGATCGTGCCGCCGATCCGCATCCCGCGCGGACCGGCCGTCGCGGTGCTCGCCGATCCGCAGGGGGCCGTCTTCGGCGTCCACGCGCCGTAGGGCCCGCCGCCCTGCGGGGCGGGGTCCGCTCAGCCGAAGCCGCGGGCGTCCTGCTTGAGTGCGGTGTCGACGGTCAGCGCCGTCGCCACGACGAGGCTCAGCAGCGGTTCGGGCAGCTGGTAGTGGATCTGCAGGACGTAGTTGTCCGCCGTGGTGAACATGGTCTTCGCGAGCCCTTCCCAGGTCTTGGTGATCCGGGCGATCTCGGCGTCGTCGTGGTCGACGATGGCGAAGTTCCAGGCGCGCCAGTTCTCCGCCTTGATGGAGCCGACCTGCCGGCCGTCGACCATCATGGCGAAGTTGATCTTGCCGATGGCGTTCTGCTGGACGATCTCACCGACGGGCTGCCCGTCCGGGCGCTGCACGACGACACGGGACTTGATGAACTTCGCGGGGCGGGTCAGGAGCAGCACCGGCTGCCCGTACGCGTCGCGGATCTCCAGCCGGTGCGTCAGGTACTGGTCGATGCTGGAGACGAACCTGAGGACCTTGCGCAGCGCGCTCTGGCCGACCTGGACGACCGAACCGACGGTGGCGCCCTGCTGGTCGAAGACGCGGTACTCGTTGGTGAGCTCGACCAGCTTGGCCTTCTGGTTCACGACGAGGACCTGCTGGTTGAACAACGACCCGGCACTGGGCACACCCTGCTGCGGTGCCGTCTGCCGCTGCGGGACGCCCTGCTGGGGCATGCCCTGCTGCGGGAAGCCCTGCTGAGGCATGTCCTGCTGCGGTGCCGTCTGCTGCTGCGGCACGGCAGCCTGCGCCGGAGCCTGCGCGGCGGCGGCCTGACCCTGGGCCGGATGCGTGTGCTCGGTCCACCGGGAACCGTCCCAGTAGCGCAGCAGCTGGGGCGCGCCATGAGGATCCGGATGCCAGCCCGCAGGTATGTTCGATTGCGTGGTCACCGAGGCACACTATCCTGCCAACCTGTGGCCCCACACTCATTGAATCTTCACGCACCGTACGATGGCGGCGATGACCAGGCGGACTGAGCGGACGGCGCGACGGGGCGGGTTCACCCCGTTCGTCGTGCTGGGTTGGCTCCTCGCGCTGGTGGCCGTGTTCTTCTGCTGCGCCCCCTCCGCCACGGCCGCGCCCAGGACCGAGGCGCCCGCCGCGTCCGCCGTCCGGGCCTTCACCCCGGTGCCGTCCGCCGCCGTGTCGGTCGTCAGGGCCGAGGCCCCGGACGAGCGCGGTCCCGGCAGTTCCTGCCACGGCGCGACGAGCCATTCGACGCCCGTCGTGCTCCCGGGCCCCACCGCCCCTGTCGCGCTCCCCCGCACCTCGGTCGTCGTTCCGGCGGATCCGCCCACCGGAGCCGCCGTCATCAGAGGTCCCTCCCACGACGGTGCGGGTTGTGTCGATCGTCTCCGTCTGCAGGTCCAACGGGTCTAGAGGCCTCCGGGCCCGCCCCTCCCCCGCCATGACCGGCGCCGGGGGCGGCCTCCCCCGTGCCCTTTCCCCCGCCCGCATCGCGCGTGTCCCGCGCCTGCGTTCCGCTGAACCCGAGGACCCTGACATGGCTTCCGCCAAGAACCAGAACAGCCCTGCCGCCGCACGCCGCGCCAAGCTCGAGGAGGCCCGCCGCAAGGAACGGGCCATCGAGCGCCGGAGCCGCGTCATCACCATCACCGCCGCCGTCGTCGTGGTCGCCGGACTGGTCGCCGGGGGCGGCTATCTGATGTCCGCCGCCGACGAGCAGGACCAGGCCGAGGAGCAGGCCAGGACCTCCCCCGTCACCGGCGAGCGGTCCTGGGACAAGCTGGAGCAGGACCATGTCCAGACCCCGGTCGACTACCCGATGAACCCGCCCGTCGGCGGGGACCACAACCCGGTCTGGATGAACTGCGACGCGGACGTCTACACCGAGGCGATACCGAACGAGAACGCGGTGCATTCGCTGGAGCACGGCGCCGTCTGGGTCACGTACAACGACAAGGCGAAGGACGCCGACGTCGAGGCGCTCGCCGAGCGGGTCGGCAAGACGCCTTACTCCCTGATGAGCCCGGTGGCCGACCAGAAGGACCCGCTGATGCTCAGTGCGTGGGGCAAGCAGCTCACGGTGAAGAGCGCCACCGACGCACGGGTCGCGCAGTTCTTCACCAAGTACGTCCAGGGCGCGCAGACCCCCGAGCCGGGTGCCGCCTGCAGCGGCGGGGTCGCCAGGTGACCTCGGCCGTGCGCGCGCCCCGTTCGCTGCTGGTGGCCGGTGCCGTGGTGTTCCTGGTGGCGGTGGGACTGGTGCTGGTGATGGTCGTACGGCCGTCCTCGGCCTCCCCGCCCGCGTCGGGTTCCGGGGCGTCCGCCCCTGCCGAGGCATCGGCCGACGTGGGCTTCGCCCGGGACATGTCGATCCACCATCAGCAGGCGGTGGAGATGTCGTTCGTCGTCCGGGACCGCACGGACGACGAGGACGTCCGGCGGCTCGCGTACGACATCATCAACACCCAGGCCAACCAGCGCGGCATGATGCTCGGCTGGCTGGAGACGTGGGACAGGCCCAAGAGTTCGGACCGGCCGCCCATGGACTGGATGGGGCACAAGGTCACGCCCGCCGACGGTTCCCTGATGCCGGGCATGGCCACCGACACGCAGCTGGACCGGCTGCGGGCGGCCGAGGGCCGGGCCGCCGAGGTGCTGTTCCTCCGGCTGATGACCGTCCACCATCGCGCGGGCGCCGACATGGCGCGGGCGGCGGCCGGTGCTGCGGGCACGGACGAGATCAGGAACCTGGCGGCGGGCATGGTCCGTGGCCAGGAGTCCGAGATCGCCCTCATGGCGGACATGCTGAAGGCCCGGGGCGAGCGGCCCTGAGCCCGTCCGGGCCCGGTCCGGGCCCGGTGGCGCGCGTCGCCGCCGGGGCCGGACCGTCTCACGAGGGGCCCGAATTCATCTTCCGCCCGTTTACCCCACACCGATCCGACATCTGAACACCGCGCCGTCGCCGGACACTTCCTGGCAAGTCATGAACATGCCCCTCTCACGACAGGACGCATCCGTGCGTATGCACCGCTCCCCGCGCCTCACGGCCACCGCCCTGATGGGCGCGGCCCTCATCACGCTCGTCCCGCTGTCCTCCGCCCAGGCGAGGTCGCTGCCGGCCGTCGGCGCCACGGCCGAGACGAAGGCGCTGTACGACGACGAGGCGGGCGGCAACGCCAATGCCGACGACCCGGCGATCTGGCGCAACGGCGCCGACCCCGATCGCAGCCTGGTCGTCGCGACCGCGAAGGAGGGCGGGCTCCGGGTCTACGGCCTGGACGCCGCGCTCGTGCAGTCGATTCCGGCACCGTCGGCGGCCACCGAGGACGACGCGCCGGGCCGTTTCAACAACGTGGACCTCGTCACCGGGCTGCGCACGCCCACGGGCCGCGCCGACGTGGCCGTGGTGAGCGACCGGGGCAACGACCGCCTCCGCGTCTACCGCATCGACCCCTCGCGCCCCGGACAGCCGCTGAAGGACGTCACGGACCCGGCCGCCGCCCCGGTCTTCTCGGCGGACCAGGCCGAGATCAACGACCAGAGGACCGCGTACGGGCTGGCCGCCTGGCAGGACCGCGGCACCGGACGCTCGTACGCCCTCGTCAGCCGGCGCAACACCACCGATCTCGCCCTGCTGGAACTGCTTCCGACGGCGTCGGGCACGGTCGGCTACAAGAAGATCCGCACACTCTCCCTGCCGTCCTCGTTCCGGCTGCCGAACGGCACGTCGTGGACCCCGTGCGGTGAGCCGGGCGAGCTGCCGCAGGTCGAGGGCATGGTCGTCGACCCGGCGAACGGCACGCTCTACGCGGGCCAGGAGGACGTCGGCGTCTGGCGCGTCCCGGCGAGCCTCGACGGCCGCCCGGTCCTGGTGGACAAGGTCCGCGAGTACGGCGTCCCGGGGACGTACGACCCCGGGACCGAGGAGTGCGCGCCCGGCACCGACCCCGGTTTCGGCGGCAAGCGGCTGGCGGCCGACGTCGAGGGGCTGACGCTCTTCCGCGAGTCCGACGGCGACGGCTACCTGATGGCGTCCAGCCAGGGTGACGACACCTTCGCCCTGTACGACCGGGAGATCTCCGAGAACAACGAGTACGAGGGCGGCTTCCGGATCACCGCCGTGTCGGACGACCTCGACGGCAGCGAGGAGTGCGACGGCGCCGCCGTGCTGAACGAGCCCCTCGGCCGCCGCTACCCGAACGGGCTGCTGGTCGTCCAGGACGGGCACGAGACCTCGGCGTCGGGCGACGGGGAAGGCCGGGAGGCGACCGGCTTCAAGTTCGTCGACCTGGGTGCGGTGACGGACGCGGCGGACATGTAACCCTCCGCCCGGCCTACTGCCGGGGCTCGTCGGTGGGGATGAGCCCGCGCACCGCGGGCACCTCCCCACCATGCATCACATAGGCTCGACGATGATATGAAGACCTACCTCACGCCCCTGGGGTCCAAGGCGGACAAGGACACCGTGCGACGCCACAACCTGAGTCTCGTGCTGCGCGCGGTACGGGAAGAGGGCGAGGCCGGTGAGGCGACCAGGGCCGGTGTGTCGGCTCGGGTCGGGCTCACCCGGGCCGCGGTGTCCTCCCTGGTCGAGCAGCTTCTCGACAGCGGTTTCCTCACCGAGTCGGGCAAGACCTTCAGCGGGCAGGCCGGGCGCCCCGGCACCGCCCTGAAGGTGGCACGCACCGGCCCCGCCGGGCTCGGCGTGGAGGTCAACATCGACTACGTCTCGGTGTGCGTCGTGGATCTGGCCGGCACCGGCCGGGTCAGGCAGACCGAGCACCTGGACAATCGCGGCGCCCCGCCCGACGAGGTGCTGGCCAGGGCCGCCCGGATCGCCGCGCGCACCCTGGACTCGGCACGGGAGCAGGAGCTGTACCCGGTCGGAGCCACGCTCGCGCTGCCGGGTCTCGTCTCGGGCGGCTCGGTGCGCCAGGCGCCGAACCTGGGCTGGAACCAGGTCCCGGCCGAGTCCCTGTTCGCCGAGTCACTGGCCGGGCTGCGCCCCGGCACGGACCCGCTGCCGGTGCGCTCGGAGAACGAGGCGAATCTGGCGGCGCTGGCGGAGCTGTGGTTCGGCGGGCTCGACCCGATTCGCACCTTCCTGTATCTGACGGGCGAGATCGGGGTCGGTGGCGCCCTGGTCCTGGACGGCCAACTGCTGCGCGGCGCACACGGTTTCGCCGGGGAGATCGGCCATGTGATGGTCGACCCGACGGGCCCGGAGTGCCGCTGCGGCTCCCGTGGCTGCCTGGAGCAGTACGCGGGTCAGTCCGCACTGCTGCGGGCGGCCGGGGTCGAGGAGTCCGGCGGCGGTGCGGCCGGGGTGCTGGAGCTGGAGCGGCGCGCCCAGGCGGGCGACGCGCGGGCCGTCGCGGCGGTGGGTGACGCCGGACGGATGCTGGGGCGGGTGCTGTCCGGCGCGGTCAATCTGTTCGACCCGGACGCGGTGGTGCTCGGCGGGATGTACCGGGGGCTGATGCCGTGGCTCTCGGCGCCCGCCAACGAGGAGCTGACGGACCGGGTGGTGTCCGGCCTCTGGTCGCGGGGCGGCGGCCGGCTGCGGGCCTCGTCCGTCGCGGGTGACGCGGCGCGGGGCGCGGCGGCCCTGGTGGTGCAGGACGTGCTGGCCGACCCGGTGGCGTACGTCCGGCCGACGGACCGTTCCGAGGGCTGAGGCTCCAGGGCGGGGGCTTCCCGCCGAGGCGGGCCGCGACCGGCACGCCTCGGCGGGGATCCGGCCTGGGCGTATATTTGTTCAGTCGCCTGACTAATCTGGTTCGGGGCGGTCGACCACACCACCTCTTCGCGCGACGAAACACGGGAGACCTCTGTTCCGGACTCCCCCCATCACGTAATTTGTTTGTCGCACGATCAAAATCGGCCTGACCGGAACCGCACACTCACCACCCGCACGAGAAGAGGTAGCCCATGCCGCCGCGTACCGTCGTCATCGGCGTGGACAGCTCCACCCAGTCCACCAAAGCGGCAGTCACCGACACCGAGACCGGTGAGCTGCTCGCCGTCGGCCGCGCCCCGCACGTGGTCACGGGCGAGGGCGGGGCGCGCGAGAGCGACCCCGAGGTCTGGTGGCGGGCGCTGTGCGACGCCGTCGCCGCCGGACTCAAGGAATCCGGCCTCTCCGCGTCCTGCGTCGTCGGTATCGCCGTCGCCGGACAGCAGCACGGCCTCGTGACCCTGGACCGCTCCGGCCGGCCGCTGCGCCCGGCGCTGCTGTGGAACGACACCCGTTCCGCCCCGCAGTCCGCCGCGCTGATCGCCGCCCTGGGCGGGCCGGAGGCCTGGACCGCGCGGACCGGTTCGGTGCCGGTCGCCGCCATGACGGCCACGAAGTGGCAGTGGCTGCGCGAGAACGACCCGGCGAACGCCGAGGCGACCGCCGCCGTGCGACTGCCCCACGACTTCCTGACCGAGCGGCTCGCCGGCACAGCGGCGACCGACCCGGGCGACGCCTCGGGCACCTGCTGGTACTCGACCGACACCGGCGGCTACGACGCCGAGCTCCTCGATCTGCTCGGCCTGGACGTCTCGATGCTGCCCCCGCTCGCCGCCACCGGCGCGACCCGCATCGGTTCTCTGACTGCCTCCGCGGCCGAGGCGCTCGGCCTGCCGGCCGGGATCGCCGTCGCGGCCGGCACCGGTGACAACATGAGCGCCGCCGTGGGCCTCGGACTGGGCGGCGCCGGGCTCCTGGACCACCCCGTCCTCAGCCTCGGCACGTCCGGCACGGTCTTCGCCGCGTCCCGGACCCGGCCGGACTCCACCGCGCTGTCCGGCTTCGCGGCAGCGGACGGTACGTACCTCCCGCTGGCCTGCACGCTCAACTGCACCCTGGCCGTCGACAAGGTCGCCGCCCTGCTCGGCCTGCACCGCGACGACGCGGTTCCCGGCGGCGAGGCCGTCCTCCTCCCCTACCTGGACGGCGAGCGCACCCCGGACGTGCCCACCGCCTCCGGTCTCCTCACCGGGCTCCGGCACGACACCACTCCGCAGCAACTGCTGGGCGCCGCCTACGAGGGCGCGGCCTTCACCGTGCTGCGCGCGCTCGACGAACTCCTGCGGGCGTGCGGCCTCGACCCGGCCGACCCCGAGGTCGCCGGCCGGCCGTTGCGGCTGATCGGAGGCGGCGCCCAGGGCCGCACCTGGGTGGAGACGGTGCGCCGCCTCTCCGGGCGGCCCCTGATCGTGCCCGGCAGCGGTGAACTGGTCGCGCTGGGCGCCGCGGCGCTCGCCGCGTCCGCGGCCGGCGACGGCGACCCGGTGGCCGTGGCGACCCGCTGGAACGCGAAGGCCGAGGACGCCGAACTCCCGCCCGTGGAACGGGACACGGAGGCCTGGGACCGCATCGGTTCGGTGCTGGACCGGGCGGCCGGACCGCTGCTGGGCGGTTGAGCCGAGGGTAGGTGTCACCGTACGCCCGACCGGTTTTGGGGATGGCCGCGGATCTTCAATAGGATCCGTCGATGATCATAAGAAAACGGCTGACGGCCGGGGTGGGCATCCTGCTCGCCACCCTGGCCGCCGGGCTCGGCACCGCGCTCCCTGCCGCCGCCGACGAACCCTCCTCCGCCGCCTCCCCCAAGGTCGAACTCGTCCTGGACGTCAGCGGTTCCATGCGTGCCCGCGACATCGACGGGCAGTCCCGGATATCGGCCGCCAAGCAGGCCTTCAACGACGTGCTGGACGCGGTGCCCGAGGAGGTGCAGCTCGGCATCCGGACGCTCGGCGCCGACTACCCGGGCGACGACCGCGCGACCGGCTGCAAGGACACCAAGCAGCTCTACCCGGTCGGCCCGCTCGACCGCACCGAGGCCAAGGCCGCGGTCGCCACGCTCGCCCCGACCGGCTGGACCCCGATCGGGCCCGCACTGCTCGGCGCGGCCGACGATCTGGAGGGCGGGGACTCCACCCGCCGGATCGTCCTGATCACCGACGGCGAGGACACCTGCGGCCCGCTCGACCCGTGCGAGGTCGCGCGCGAGATCGCCGCCCGCGGGATCCACCTGGTCATCGACACGCTGGGCCTGGTGCCCGACGCCAAGATCCGGCAGCAGCTGACCTGCATCGCCGAGGCAACCGGCGGTACGTACACTGCCGTCCAGCACACCGACGAACTCTCGGGCAGGGTAAAGCAGTTGGTGGAGCGGGCCGCGGAGCCCGTCGTCACCCCGGTGGCCACGGAGGGCGCGGGCAGCTGTTCCGCGGCCCCCAGGTTGGAGCCCGGTCTCTACACCGACCGGCAGGAGTTCGGCAAGCACCGCTGGTACCGGGTGGACGTGCTGCCCGGCCAGGAGCTGCGCGCCGCGGTGAGCGTGGCGGCGGACCGCGCCGTGAACAACGACTACGGCGTTCTGCTGCGCGCGGTGACCGTGCACGGCCGTGAGATCGTCCGGGGCGCGGAGTCCGGCACCGGGCGCACCGATGCCGTCTCCTCCGGCCTGCGCTACCCGAAGGCCGAACAGGACGACGTGGACGGTGACGTCAAGCCCGCCGCCGAGACCGTCTGCCTCCAGCTCAGCAACTCCTTCTCGGCGCCCGAGTCCGTGAAGACCACCCCGGGCATGCCCGTCGAGCTGACCATCGATCTGGTGGGCGCACCCGAAGACGCCGCCGACGTGGCCGCGTTCGGCCTGGGCCGCGGCTGGTGGCTGCTGGGTGTCATGGTCCTGACCGGACTGGTCGCGGGCCTGCTGTTCGGCTGGATCTCGCGCTGGCGTGTCGCCGTATGGAGGACCAACTGATGCGTACCACCATCCGCAGCAACGGCGTGAGGCGCGGCCTCGTGGGCGCTCTCCTCGCCGGCGTCACCCTGTTGACCTCCGCGGGCGGGGCCGTCGCGGACGACCCCTCGGCGAGTGCGAGCCCCGCCGAGGGCGAGGCGGCGGGGCCGACGGAGGCGGGTACGACCTTCCGTACCGCCACGGCGATCCAGCAGGAGCGGACCGCCACCGCGGACGCCTCCACGGGTGACTACCTGTACTGGGTGTTCCCCGCCGACGCCGGCCAACGCCCCACCGTCCGGGCGAAGGTCACCCTGCCCGAGGACGCGGCCCGCAAGGGCACGTCGACCTGGCAGGTCGACGTGTACGACGGACTGCGCCGCCGCCAGGCCTGCGTGTACGGCCACCAGACCAGGAAGGCTGCGCCGGACGCGACCGCCGTCGAGCTGTCCTGTGTGCTGCGCCCGGTGCGTGCCTGGTCCGATCCGTGGGCGAACGACCCGCTGCCCGGCAGCTACTACGTACGTCTGACGGTCGTCGACGCGGCCGAGGAGGACCTGGGCCTGCCGGTGCACGTCGAGACGGAGGTGACCTCCCTCGACACGGGCGGGGCCCACGACGTGGACGGCGCGCTCGCCGAACCGCTGGTGCCCGGCGCGTCCTCGGTCGAGCAGGCCGCCGACGGTGACGACGGTGCGGACGGACCCCGGGTCTCGCTCGGCAGCGAGCCGGAGGACGGCTGGGCCTCCGGCTGGTGGACCGACCGCTGGCTATGGACGGTGGGCGGCGGCGTACTCGCGTCGCTGGCGGCCGTGTTCGGCTACGGCCTGACCCGCGGCGGCGGGCGGCCGTCCCGGGTGCCGCCGGGCGTCTGACTTCGAGGGACGCCGTCCTGAAGGACCGCGTGAGGGCCGCGGGCCGGGGTGTCATCCCCCGGCCTGCGGCCCTTTCGCGTGGGGCGGTCCCGAGGACGGGGGCGGTATCGCGCCACCGCCTCCGCACACCCGTTCCGGCGTGAGAGATTGGCAACGCACCACAGGTGCACGGCGGATGACAGGAGCCCCATGTCCACGGAAACCGGTGCGGATGTCGGAACCGAGCCGCGCGGCCGGCTGCCCGTGCCGGGCCCCAGAGGGCTTCCCCTCCTCGGGAGCCTGCCTCGGTTCGGGAAGGATCCGCTCGGCTTCTTCGAGCGGCTGCGCGGCTACGGGACCATGGTGAGCTGGCGGTTCGGCCGCAACGACTGTGTGTTCATCTCCGATCCCGAGTACATCGGCGAACTCCTCACGGAGACGGAGCGCACCTTCGACCAGCCCCTGCTGGGCATCGCGTTCCGTACGGTGATGGGCAACGGCGTGGTCGTCGCACGGGGTTCCGACTGGCGGCGCAAGCGCTCGCTGGTGCAGCCGTCCGTACGGCCCAAGCAGGTGAAGTCGTACGCCGTGACGATGACGGCGAGCACCATGGAGCTCGCGGACACCTGGGCGGGCGGCGAACGCGTCGACGTCAAGCGGGAGATGGCGGCGCTGACGCAGAAGATCGCGGTCCGCACGATCTTCGGTGTGGACACCCCGGCCGACGCCGAGTCGATGGGCCGGGCCATGGACATCGCCCAGCAGGAGATCGGCAAGGAGTTCAGCGGCCTCGGCGCCGTCCTGCCCGACTGGGTCCCGACGCCGGGCCGGGCCAGGATCAGGAAGGCCGCCGCGGTGATCGACGCCGAGGTGGGCCGGGTGGTGGCCCGTCACCGCGAGGGGGACGGGGAGCGTCCCGACCTGCTGAGCCGGCTGCTCACCGCGGTGGACGAGACGGGGGCGCACCTCACCGACCAGGAGATCCGCGACGAGACGGTCACCCTCTACATCGGCGGCCACGAGACGACCAGCTCCACCCTGGTGTGGGCCTGGTATCTGCTGTCGAGGAACCCCGGGGCGCGGGCCACCCTCGCCGAGGAGCTGGACCGGGTGCTCGGCGACCGGGAGCCCGGCATCGACGACTATGCGCAACTGACGTACGCCCAGGCCGTGGTGAAGGAGACCCTGCGGCTGTACCCGACGATCTGGCTGGTGACCGGGGTCGCCAAGGAAGGGGCCCGGATCGGCGGCGTACCGATGCCGGTGGGCACCCGGGTGTGGAGCAGCCAGTGGGCCACGCACCGGGACGAGCGGTGGTTCCCGCGGCCGGAGGAATTCCGCCCGGAGCGCTGGGACCCCGAGCACGGCGACGAGATCCCGGAGTACGCCTGGTTCCCGTTCGGCGGCGGGCCCCGGGTGTGCCTCGGTACGCGCTTCGCGATGGTCGAGTCGGTCCTGATCCTGGCCGTGCTGGCGCGCCGCTTCGAGCTGGAGGTGGACCCGGGCATCATCAACCCCGTACCGACGCTGACACTGCAGCCGGACCGGGAGGTCATGGCGACGGTGCGGGCGCGCGCCATACCCCGGGGTTGACCTCAAGCTTCCTTGAGGTCATAGCGTGCCATGCGTACGGAACCCGACTCCGGAGGCACTCGCATGGACATGGAAGTCACCGCGTGGACATCGCTCCACAGTGCGATGAACGCGCAGGAGGACCGCAGGCCCTTCACCCGTGCCACACTGCGCCGCATCGCGGCGTTCGCCCGGCCGCACCGGGGGCGGATCGGCCGCTTCCTGCTGCTGAGTGTGGTCACCGCCCTGCTCGCGGTGGCCACACCGGTGCTCGCCGGCCGCGTCGTGAACGCGATCGTGCGGGGCGACGGGAGCGGCACGGTCACCCGGCTCGCCCTGCTCATCGCCCTCATCGCCGTCTGCGAGGCGGGGCTCGGCCTGCTCACCCGGTGGCTGTCCGCCACGCTGGGCGAAGGACTGATCCTCGATCTGCGGACCGCCGTCTTCGACCACGTGCAGCGGATGCCGGTCGCCTTCTTCACCCGGACCCGCACCGGTGCGCTGGTCAGCAGGCTCAACAACGACGTGATCGGGGCGCAGCGGGCGTTCAGCAACACGCTCTCGGGGGTCGTCTCCAACATCGTCACCCTGCTGCTGACCCTGGCCGTGATGCTCACCATCTCCTGGCAGATCACCCTGCTCGCCCTGGTCCTGCTGCCGGTGTTCGTCGTACCGGCACGCCGGATGGGCTCCCGCATGGCGGCGCTCCAGCGGGAGGCCGCGGGCCACAACGCGACCATGGGCACCCAGATGACGGAGCGCTTCTCGGCACCGGGGGCGACGCTCGTCAAGCTCTTCGGGCGTCCCTCCGAGGAGTCCGCCGCGTTCGCCGCCCGCGCGGGCCGGGTCCGTGACATCGGCATCCGGACGGCGATGCTGCAGTCCACCTTCATCACGGCACTCACCCTGGTGTCCGCGCTGGCCCTGGCCCTGGTCTACGGCCTGGGCGGTTACCACGCGCTGAGCGGCAGCCTGGAGCCCGGTGCCGTGGTGGCCCTCGCCCTGCTCCTCACCCGGCTGTACGCCCCGCTGACGGCGCTGGCCGGTGCCCGGGTCGAGGTGATGAGCGCGATGGTCAGCTTCGAGCGGGTCTTCGAGATCCTCGACCTGAAGCCGCTGATCGCGGAGAAGCCGGACGCCCGCCGGGTGCCGGACGGGCCGGTGTCCGTCGAGTTCGACGGGGTGTCCTTCGGCTACCCGGCCGCCGACAAGGTCTCCCTCGCCTCGCTGGAGGAGGTCGCGACGCTCGACACCCGGGGCGGTACCCAGGTCCTGCACGACGTGTCCTTCACCGCCGCACCGGGCCGGATGGTCGCGCTCGTCGGCTCGTCCGGTGCGGGGAAGTCGACGATCGCGCAGTTGCTGCCGCGGCTGTACGACACCGACGAGGGTGCCGTACGGCTGAACGGCGTCGACGTACGCGATCTGACCGCGGACTCGATCCGCGAGACGCTCGGCATGGTCACCCAGGACGGGCACCTCTTCCACGAGTCGGTGCGCGCCAACCTGCTGCTCGCCCGGCCCGACGCGAGCGAGGACGACATCTGGGACGCGCTGCGCCGCTCCCGCCTGGACGGGCTCGTGGCCTCGCTGCCCGCGGGTCTGGACACGGTCGTCGGCGAACGCGGCTACCGGCTCTCCGGTGGGGAGCGGCAGCGGCTGACGATCGCCCGGCTGCTGCTGGCCCGTCAGCGGGTCGTGATCCTGGACGAGGCGACCGCGCACCTGGACTCCACTTCGGAGGCGGCCGTCCAGGAGGCCCTGGCCGAAGCCCTGGAGGGCCGTACGGCCGTGGTGATCGCGCACCGGCTCTCGACGGTGCGGGCCGCCGATCTGATCCTGGTCGTGGAGGAGGGCCGGGTCGTCGAACGGGGCACCCACGAGGAGCTGCTGGCCGTCGGGGGGCGTTACGAGGAGCTGTACCGCACCCAGTTCGAGCGGCCCGGAACGGAGGAGGTGGCCCGGCCCGTCGGCTGACCGCCGCATCCCACGGACTCCGCTCCGTGCCCCCACCGTGCGGCCTGATGTGGTTCAGGTGCGGAGCCGGACCAGGCGCTCCGCACCTCGGTGCTTCCGTCGACCTCGACCACTCTGCCGCCTGATCGCCGCCCTCGGCTCCGGACCCTCACCGCTCGCCTGGGGGCACGCTCATCGCCAGGAGCGCGGTGTCGTCGTCGAGTCCCTCGCCGAAGGAGTCCAGGAGTGCGACAAGGGCTTCGACGGTACCGGCGGCCGAGGTGGGGGCGAGGGACCGCGCGAAGTCCAGGAGCGCCTCGTCGCCGTAGCGTTCACCCGCGTTCCCGGTACGCGCCTCGGTCAGTCCGTCGGTGTGGAGCAGCAGGGTGTCACCGGGGCCCAGGTGCATGGTGGTGGTGGTGAACTGCGCGTCCCGCACGACGCCGACCAGCTGGCCGCCCGGCGTCGGCACGGGGTCGGCGCTGCCGTCGGCACGCAGCAGCACGGCAGGGGGGTGGCCGCCACCGGCCAGGACGACATGGAATCCCGCGTCGTTCCCCACGGGGGTGAGCAGGCCGAAAATCACCGTGCAGAAGGTCGGTTCGTCCGCATGGAAATGCTGGTCGAGCGCGGTGTTGAGGTTGCCCAGGACCGTGGCCGGTACGGGATCGGAGACCGCTGCGGCGCGCAGGGTGTACCGCGCCAGGGACGTCACCACTGCCGCCCCGGCACCCTTGCCGCGCACGTCCCCGATGAAGAACCCCCAGCGTCCGGCGGCCAGCGGGAACAGATCGTAGAAGTCACCGCCCACCTCGTCGGGGGAGGCGAAGTGGTAGTGCGCGGCGACGTCCAGGCCCGGAACCGGTTCGAGAGCCGGCGGGATCAGGGTGCGCTGCAGGGTCGTGGCAAGGCGCTGCAGGCGTTCGCGGTCGTGCTCGGCCTCCTGCCGGGCTCGCAGGAGTTCACGCTCGTAGGCACGCCTGTCCCGGGCGTCCAGGAGGGTGGTGCGGATCAGCAGGGGTTCGCCGTCGCTCCCCTGCTTGACGGTGGAGGTGACCAGGACGGGCAGCCGGCTGCCGTCCGCGGCCTTGAGTTCCAGGGCGATGCCGTTGACCTCGCCCTGCATCCGCAGCAGCGGTGAGAAGTGCGTCTCGTGGTACAGCCTGCCGCCGATGGTCAGCAGGTCGGAGAACTGTCTGTGGCCGACCAGTTCGTCGCGACGGTAGCCGAGCCATTTCAGCAGCGTTCCGTTGACCTTGGCGATCCGCCCGTCCATCAGTGTGGAGAGGTAGCCGCACGGCGCGTTCTCGTACAGGTCCTCGACGCTGTCCTCCAGCAGGGCCGAGAACGACAGCTGCTCCTGGTCACGGTCCCCTGCCGCCCACAGCCCGTCGGTGTCGCCGTCGCCCGGGGACACCGTCACGGCCCCTGCACGAAAGCGATGATCGCCTCGGCCGTCTCCTCGGGGGCGCTCAACTGGGGGCAATGGCCCGTCGAGTCCAGAGTGACCAGTTCACTGCCGGGGATCTGCGCGTGGACGAAGGCGCCCACCTCGCGGGGGGCCATCGTGTCGTGCGCGCTCTCGGCGATGAGCGTCGGAACGGTCACCTCGGCGAGATCCGCCCGGTTGTCGGACAGGAAGGTCGCTCGCGCGAAGACCCGGGCGATCTCCGGATCCGTTCGGCAGAAGCTGTTGGTCAGCTCCTCACCCAGTTCGGGACGCTCCGGGTTCCCCATGATCACCGGTGCCATTGTCGCGGACCAGCCCAGGTAGTTGCTGTCCAGCGACTCGAGCAGTTCGTCGATGTCCTGCTCGCTGAATCCGCCCCGGTAGTCGCCGTCATCGATGTATGACGGCGAGGGGGTGAGGAGGACCAGCCTGTCGAAGAGCCCGGGCTCCTGGACGGCGGCAAGAACACCGATCATGGAGCTGACCGAATGCCCGACGAAGGTCAGGGGACCGAGGCCCAGCTCCTGGCAGATCTCGATCACGTCCTGCGAGTAGCCGTCCAGGGTGGAGTACCGCTCGGGGCTCCACGCGGACACATCGGAATGCCCGGCCCCCACATGATCGAAGCGGACCACACGGAAGTGCTTTTCCAGTGCGGGCGCGACGAGACGCCACAGGTTCTGATCGCATCCGAATCCGTGGGCGAGCATCACCACCGGGCCGCTCTCCCGGCCCGTCACCCGTACCCGGTTCCTCTTCCGCACGTCCATGGGACCATCCTGGCACCCCCGGCACATGACGGCCTGGTCTGCCGGAGGAAGGCCGCCCACCCGTGTGGATCACCCTGCGTGACCGCCGACGTGCGCTCACGACGGGAGCGCGGGTCGGCTGCCGCCCCGGTCACCATCCCGGTCACGCTGCGCGAGGGCGGCCACCGACGCTCCCGCGCTGACCGACCGGGCCCGTGGCCTGCGCCGCTAGGTGAACCGCAGCTCCGCCGGATGTGTCACCCGCCGCAGGAACGGCAACGATGTCGCTGCGGCCAGCAGGCAGGCCGCATAGACGCCCACGGGGACGAGGAGCGGGAGCAGCGGTACTGCCCCGCCGACGACGCCGGCGTAGCACACGTACACCACTGTCCCTCCGAGTCCCGCGAGCAGGAGCGCCGGTGCCAGCGGGAGCGCGGTCTCCAGGAGCGCGGCCCGGGCCAGGACGGCGTGCGGCACCCCGGCCGCGGCCTGGACGGCGAGGCCCTTTCGGCGGGTGGCCAGTGACTCCGCGGTCCCTACGGCGAGTCCGCAGAGGCTGATCGCCAGGGCGACCAGGACGGCGGCTCCGGCCACGCCGATGCCGGCGGTGTAGAACCTCAGGTCCATCGCCAGGTGGTCCTTCGCGTGCAGGTCGGCGAGCAGAACGGCCCGCACTCCCACGAAGCCCACCCCGACGACGGTGACCAGCAGGAGCGCGGCGTGGGTGCGCGCGGCCGCCCAGGGGTCCTGCGCGAGGCGGCTCGCGGCGATGAGAACCGCCGGATGTTGCGCACGCGGGGTGAGCCGTCGGCCCAGGAAGGACGCCGATGCCCCGGCCGTCCAGATGGCGCCCGCCCCGGTGACGAACACCAGGGCCAGGACCAGCAGCGGGAACGCCACGAAGCTGAGGCTGCTGGGGGTGAGCACGAGCAGGCCCGCCACGGCGATCAGTACGCCCGCGAACAGGAAGCCGAACACCGCCCGGCGCCCCCGGTCCGGGCCCGTGCGGCGCATCTGGTCGAGCGGCGAGGCGACCACGTGACGCAGGGCGAAGACACTGACCAGGGCGGCGGCCACGGGCACGGCGAGGACGATCGCCGTGAAGCCCACCCAGGCCACTGGGGGCGGCGCGTACCCCGTGACGGCGAGCAGTACGGCGAAGACGGCGAATGCTGCCAGCGCCCCGGGCAGCGAGGGAAACGTGGACTCGGCCGCGGCGATCCTCCGTACCCGCGCGGAGGACGCCCCGGTGAGCCGCATCGCGGCCGCCCGCCGGTGGCGGTGTACGGCGCCGATGCGGGCGCACTGGCCGAGGAACCCCAGCACGGGGATCAGGAGGAGCAGGAGCGCGAGCACCACACCGGCGCGCTCGCCGGGCCGGTTGAGCAGGCCGTGTCCGTACGGGATCGACACCTGCCCCGGTACGGCGGCGATCGTCACCGCCCCGAGCGCGAATCCCGTCGCAGCCACGGCGCCCAGCGCGGTGAGCAGGATCCTCCACCACTCGCGGCGCTCCGAGCCGCGCGCGAGAATCCAGGCGATGCGGATGTCAGCCTTCATGGCGAGCGACCTCCTGATCGGTGACGGATGCGGATCCGGAACGCACGGTCCCGTCCCGCAGCCACACCTCTCGGTCCGCGTACGCGGCGGTCTGCGCGTCATGGGTGATCAGCAGGACCGCGGTGCCCGATTCCCGGGCGGCGTGCACCAGGGCGGTCATCACCTGTTCGCCGGCGAGCGAGTCGAGGGCGCCGGTTGGTTCGTCGGCGAAGACGGCCTTCGGCCCGGTGACCAGGGCCCGTGCCAGTGCGACCCGTTGGCTCTGGCCGCCACTCATCCCACCGGGGCGCAGGTCCGCCTGGCCGCGGATCCCGAAGCGCTCCAGCCACTCGCCGGCCTGCTCGTTCGCCGGGCCTCGGCGGATCCCCGAGAGCAGCAGGGGCAGTGCCACATTGTCGAGCGCGGTGAGCTCGGGGATCAGCTGTCCGAACTGGAACACCACCCCGAATTCGCCGCGCCGCAGCTCGCTGAGCCGTTCCTCGGACGCCCGGTCGAGCTGCTCTCTCCCGTAGCTGACGACGCCCTCGTCGGGCCGCACGATCCCAGCCAGGCAGTGCAGCAGGGTGGATTTCCCGCTGCCGCTGGTACCGGTGACGGCGAGGATCTCGCCCGCGTGGAGGTCGAGCGAGGCGCCTCGCAGTGCCTCGGTCCGGCCGTACGACTTCTTCAGACCGCGTGCCGTGATCAGCGCGGTCTCCCCCCGGAAGAGCTGTCCGTCCGGTGTTCTCATGATGCGTTGACCTCCGCGGTCAGGGTGTCGATGCGGGCGGCGGTGGTGGTCATCCACCGCACGTCGGCGTCGAGATGGGCAAGCGCGTAGTCGGCCGAAAGCACCGTGCTGAGATCGGCGCCCGGTGTGGTCTTGAGTGCGGTGAGCTCGCGCATCCGCTCCATGTGGGCGGCACGCTGGGCCAGCAGGTGCGTCGCCGCGTCCGGTGTCCGGCCGTCGCGCGCCGGCCGGGTGCCGGCTGCCGCGACCAGGATCGAGACGACGACCTTCGCGAAGATCTCGTTCGTCACGAAGGGGGCCGGAGCGGTGATCTCGCCGGCCCACCGGGCCAGTTCAAGCGATCCCTCGTCCGTGGAACGGTAGAGGGTGCGCTCGGGACCGCCGTCGGAATCGGTGCCCTCGACGGCGGCCAGCCCGTCCCGGACGAGGCGTTGCAGAGTCGTGTAGACCTGCCCGTAGGCGAGCGGGCGGGCCTGCGGGAAGCGTGCGTCGTACTGTCGCTTGAGGTCGTAGCCGTGGCAGGGACCGGCGGCGAGCAGGCCCAGGAGGACATGGCGGGTGCTCATGGCCTGACTATATACTCGGTACATGTACTGAGTGAATAGTCATAGGGGAACGACAACGGGAAGCGGATGGCGGGACGAAGGCCGTGAGCGCGCGGAAGGGCCTCGGCCGCCGTGGCGGCCGAGGCCCTTTCCGATGGGGCTCCCCGGGTCAGGTCACCTGTCCAGCCACTTCTTCCAGGTGTCCGGGTTCTCCTCGATCCAGCGCTCGGCGGCCTCGTCGGGCGCCAGCCGTTCGGAGGCGATCAGTTCGGAGACCTCGTTCTGGTCCTTCTCCGACCAGTTGAACCTCTTGAGGAAGGCCGCCGCGTCCCCGCCCCGCCGGGAGAAGTCCGCGTTGAGGTACTTCTGGAGCGGGGTCGTCGGGTAGGCGCAGTCGATGTCCTCCGGAGCCTTGGCCGCGCACGCGTCGGAGTACTCCGGGAGTTCCACCTCGACCATCGGCACCTCGTTGAACAGCCACTGCGGCTGGTACCAGTAGCTCAGGAAGGGCTTCTCCTCCTTGGCGAACTGCTGGATCTGGGTGATCTGCGCGGCCTCGGAGCCTGCGAAGACGACCTTGTAGTCCAGGCCGAGGTTCTTCACCAGCGCCTTGTCGTTGGTGACGTAGGACGGCGAACCGTCCATCAGCTGGCCCTTGTCGCCGCTCTCGGGGGTGCGCAGCTCGTCGGCGTACTTGTCGAGGTTCTTCCACTCGGTGACGTCGGGGTGCTCGTCCGCCCAGTACTTCGGGACGTACCAGCCGATGTGGCCCGTGACGCCGAGGTCGCCGCCGGGGACGATGGTCTTCTTGTCCTCGATGTACAGCATCTCCTGGTCCGGATGGCCCCAGTCCTCCAGGATGGCGTCCACCCGGCCCTGGCTGAGGGCGTCCCAGGCGGGGACCTCGTCGGTCTGTACGAGGTCGACGCGGTAGCCCAGTTCGTCCTCCAGGAGTTTCCGGGCGACGGCCACGTTGGCCTGGGCGCCGACCCAGGACTGCACGGAGAGCGTGACGGTCCTGATGTCGGCGGGGGCCGCGAACGGGGACGCCTGCTTGGTCATGTCCGCGGCGCCGCAGCCGGTGCCGGCCAGCAGGGCGGCGGCCGAGGCCACGGCCGCGGAGGTGCGCAGGCGTGCGCGGGTCCGGGTGCGAGCCATGTCAGCTCTCCTCATGCCGGCGGCGGGTGGTGGGCTGGGTGACCCGGTCCAGCATCAGTCCCAGGCAGACGATGGCCCCGCCGGCGACGAGGCCGGTGGCGAGGTCGCCCTGGGCGAGGCCGAACACGACCTCGTAGCCCAGCGCGCCGGAGCCGACGAGACCGCCGATGATGACGACGGCGAGGACCAGGACGACGCCCTGGTTGACGGCGAGCAGCAGGGCGGGCCTGGCCAGTGGCAGCTGGACCTGGCGCAGTTGCTGTCCGGGCGTGGCGCCGAGTGAGCGGGCGCACTCCATCGCGGCGGGGTCCACGCCCCGCAGGCCCTGGGTGGTGATGCGGACGACGGCGGGCAGCGCGTAGACGACGGCCGCGGCGGCGGCGGGGGCGCGGCCGACGCCGAAGAGGGCGACGACGGGGATCAGGTAGACGAACTGCGGCATCGTCTGGAAGACGTCCAGGACGGGGCGCAGCATTCGTTCGAGTCGGGAGCTGCGTGCGGCGCCGATGGCGACGGTGAAGCCCAGGACGAGGGTGACGGCGACGGCCGCGAGTACCTGGCTGAGCGTGTCCATGGAGAGTTCCCAGACGCCGAGGACTCCGATGGCGGCCATGGCGAGCACGGCGGTGAGCGCGGTGCGCCAGGTGCCGATGGTCCAGGCGAGTGCGGCGACGATCAGCAGGACGGACCACCAGGGCAGGCCCTGCAGTCCCCCGGCACTGTTCCGCGCCGGTGGACCGGGATGGAGCACACCAGCGGCCTGGACACCTCTCCGGTCCGGCGGAATGTATGCCGAGCGATTCACCCTGGGTGACATGACTCACGAGCGGCACCGGCACCGGTGCGGATGTGTCTCTCACAGGTCACGGCCGCGTCGCCGCGCGTGCCGGGGGAGCACGGCGAACTTGAGGCCTCGGGCTCCGTACGCGTGATCGCCGTCCCGGGCCCGGCGGGCCCACCGATGTGCGGGGCTTCTCACACCCTTCTCCTCCCGGGACCGACGGGCATGGGGGCATGGGGGCCGCGGGTGGGGACCGGCCCCGAAGACCGGACCGGGGACCGAGAATCCGGCTGAGGACCGGCAACACGGCCGGGGCGCGAGTGCGACCGGCTGGCGGCGGGCACGGTGGGAACGGCCGGCGGCCCGGTGTGTCCGTACACACCGGGCCGCCGTCTTCGTGGAACGCCCTGGTCAGGCGACGGTCACCGTCCCCGTCCCCTCCTCCGTCGCGCCGGAGTCCTCGACGCTCACGCGGTACGCACGGTCGGTCCCCTCGGCGGTGACGTGCACCCCGGAGCCGTCCCGTACGACGTGGAACGCCGCGGCACGGGCACCCGTGAGGTCCGG
This sequence comes from Streptomyces sp. NPDC058637, assembly GCF_042717325.1. Classification (NCBI taxonomy): domain Bacteria; kingdom Bacillati; phylum Actinomycetota; class Actinomycetes; order Kitasatosporales; family Streptomycetaceae; genus Streptomyces; species Streptomyces sp. NPDC058637. The sequence goes on from NZ_JBHXRD010000013.1 coordinate 133,001, forward strand.
CACGGTGACGGTCCGCTCACCGCCGCCGGAGCCGAACACCCGCAGGGTGAGGCCGTCCAGCCAGTCGCTGTCCGGGCGCTGGTCGTCGGCGCCCCACGGGAGTACGGCGCCGTCCCTGGCCAGCAGGGGCAGGCTGTCGAAGCCGTGCGTCTCGTGCCGCCATGCGGGGCCGGTGATCCGTTCGCCGGTGAGCAGCGAGGTCCAGGTGCCCTCCGGGACGTAGTACTCGACCTCGCCGTCCTCCGTGAAGACCGGGGCGACCAGCAGGTCCGGGCCGAGCATGTACTGCCGGTCCAGGGTGCGGGTGGCCGGGTCGCCGGGGAACTCGACCAGCATGGGGCGCATCATCGGGACGCCCGTGCGGTGGGCCTCGGTGGCCACTCCGTACAGGTAGGGCATCAGACGGTGCTTGAGCAGGGTGAACTTCCGTGTCACGTCCACCGCTTCCTCGCCGAACGCCCACGGCACCCGGTAGGAGACGTTGCCGTGCAGCCTGCTGTGCGAGGAGAGCAGGCCGAAGGCGAGCCAGCGCTTGAAGACCGCCGGGTCGGGGGTCCCCTCGAAGCCGCCGATGTCGTGGCTCCAGAAGCCGAAGCCGGACAGCGACAGGGAGAGGCCACCGCGCAGGGACTCGGCCATCGCGCCGAACGAGGCGAAGCAGTCGCCGCCCCAGTGCACGGGGAACTGCTGGCCGCCGGCTGTGGCGGAGCGGGCGAAGAGGACCGCCTCGCCCGTGCCGCGCTCCTTCTCCAGGAGTTCGAAGACGGTGCGGTTGTAGAGCTGCGCGTAGTAGTTGTGCATGCGCTCCGGGTCGGAGCCGTCGTGCCAGACGACGTCCGTGGGGATGCGCTCGCCGAAGTCCGTCTTGAAGCAGTCGACGCCCTGGTCGAGGAGCATCCGCAGCTTGCTGTCGTACCAGTCGCGGGCAGCCGGGCTGGTGAAGTCGACCAGCGCCATGCCGGGCTGCCACAGGTCCCACTGCCAGATGTCGCCGTTGGGCCGCCGCACCAGGTGGCCGAGCTCGGCGCCTTCCGCGAACAGCACCGACTTCTGGGCGATGTACGGGTTGATCCACATGCTGATGCGCAGCCCGCGCGCCTTGAGCCGGGCCAGCATGCCTTCCGGGTCGGGGAAGACCTCGGGGTCCCAGAGGAAGTCCGACCACTGGTACTCACGCATCCAGAAGCAGTCGAAGTGGAAGACGCTGAGCGGGATGTCCCGTTCGGCCATCCCGTCGACGAAGGAGGTGACGGTCTCCTCGTCGTAGGACGTGCAGAACGAGGTGGTCAGCCAGAGGCCGAACGACCAGGCCGGCGGCAGGGCCGGGCGGCCGGTGAGGGCCGTGTAGCGGGCCAGGACGTCCTTGGGCGTGGGGCCGGCGACGATGTAGTACTCCAGCGTCTGGTCCTCGACGCTGAACTGCACCTGCCCGACGGACTCCGAGCCCACCTCGAAGGAGACCTTGCCGGGGTGGTTGACGAAGACGCCGTAGCCGCGCGAGGAGAGGTAGAACGGGATGTTCTTGTACGCCTGGTCGCTGCTGGTGCCGCCGTCGGCCTGCCAGATGTCGACGGTCTGGCCGTTCTTGACGTACGGGGTGAACCGCTCGCCGAGGCCGTAGACGTTCTCCCCGACGCCCAGCGCGAGTTGGGTGATCATGTGGTGGGCACCGTCGGGCGTGGTGGCGAAGGCCGTGCCCTTGGCGTCGACTCCGGTGAGGCGCCGCCCGTCCGCGTCGAGGAACGAGATGCCCCAGGGCCCGTCGCCGTCCATGCGCAACGTCAGCGGACCGCTGGTGAGTTCGGTGACGGCGCCGTCCCTGCGGGTGCGGGCGGCGGGTGCGGTGCCGTCGCCCGCCCCCGGCAGGAGGTCGAAGTCGGGGCCGCGCCGGGCCTTCCCGGCGTGGTGGGTGGTGCGTACGCCGATGACGCCTTCGGCCGGGGAGAAGCATTCGACGGTGATCAGCGGGGTGTTGAGCGTGTCGCCGCGGGCCGCCACCCGCTTGACTGCGGCGTACGCGGTGAACCGGCCTTCCTCGACGCGCAGATCGCGGATCTCGGTCGCGTAGGAGGCGCTGACGCCCTCACGCATGAGCCAGAAGCCGTCGGTGAACCTCATGAGGACTCCTTGCCGTGTTCACGGGGAAGCGGTCGGGGGGCGGGGGCGTGCCGCACGGCCGTCATGCGGTGAACCCGAGGCCGGCGAGGCGGACGGATCCCCGCAGGGTGACGCGCACGTCGTGCACCCCGGCGATGTCGAGCGGGGTCTCGACGGTGCGGTAGTCGTACGGTCCGGTCGTGGCGGGGACCACGAGCTCGGCCGTCCGCCCGTCCACCGTCAGCGAGACGGACCCGGCACCCGCGGCCAAGGCGGTGACCGCCCGCACGCCGCCGCCGAAGTCGCAGGCACGGAAGAGCAGTTGGCCGGTGTCCTCGACGGGGGTGACGGTGTCGCCCGCCACCTTCGTACGGTCGAGGATCTCCGTGCCCTGCTGCTCGTCGTAGTCGGCGGCCTCCAGGCCGTGCGTCACGACGGGGCGCGGGCCGGACGGCTCGCCGTCGACGACCGTGGTGGTGGTGAGCCGGATGTCGGTGCTGGAGGCGCCGGCCAGGATCTCGTACGTGCCGGGCTCGACGGTCCAGCGGCCGTGCGCCACGCTCCAATGGCCGAGCTCCGCCACGGGCACGAGGAGTTCGACACGTTCGGCGGCGCCCGGCGCGAGGTGCACGCGTCGGTGGCCGACCAGCTTGCGCAGCGGGAGGCCGGCGGCGGGGGCCGCCGCCCGGACGTAGAGCTGGGCCACCTCGTCGGCGGCGCCCGCCCCGTCGTTGGTGACGGTCAGCGACACCCGCAGATCCTCGCCGTCCGCCTCCGCCGTCAGGCCGCTGTAGGTGAAGTTGGCGTAGGCCAGCCCGTGTCCGAAGGGGAAGAGGGGGGTGCCGTCGAAGTACAGGTACGTCTGGCGGGAGCCGATGATGTCGTAGTCGAGCAGGCCCGGCAGGTCGGCGTCGCAGGCGTACCAGGTCTGCGGGAGCCGGCCGGCCGGGGACACGTCGCCGGCGAGGATGCGGGCGAGCGCGGTGCCCGCCGCCTGGCCGCCGTGCGCGGTCCACAGCAGGGCGGGCAGTTCGGCCGCCGCGTCGGTGACCGCGTAGGGGTAGGCGGAGGTGAGGACGAGGACGGTGCGCGGGTTGGCGGCGCGCGCGGTGCGCCACAGCCGGTCCTGCTGTGCGGGCAGGTCCAGGGTCGTGCGGTCCTCGGTCTCGCGGCCGTTGATGTGGGGGTCGTTGCCGGCGACGACGATCACGGTGTCGGCGGCTGCCGCGACCCGGGCCACGGCGTCCTCGCCGCGCTCGACGGTCTGTGTCGTGAAGACCGTGGCGTCGGCGGCGGGAATCTTTTCGCCGGACACGGCAACCTTCGCGCCGTCGGCGGCGACTGTGACGTATCCACCGGTCCCGATGTGCAGAAGGCGGTGCCCGCCGTCGTGTCCCTCCACCGCTTCCAGGCGGAACGTCTCCTGGACGATCCAGCCGCCCGGCTCGTCCGCGGACGCCCGGACGTATCCGTCGTCGGCGACCGAGAGGTAGAGGCCTTCGTCGGTACGGAAGGTGAGGACGCCGTCGCCCCAGTCGACGAGGGCCAGGTCGGTGGCGGTGTCGCCGCAGGTCAGCGGCGGCAGGTCGGTGCGGCCGGCGAGGAGTGCCGGGTCGAGGGCGCCTTCCGCGCCGCGGGCCTCGCCACCCTTGGCGGGAGCGGTCTCGGGTACCCGCAGCCAGCCGTCGGCGCACCGCAGCCGGACGCGGTCGGCGCCTTCGGCGAAGAGGACGTTGTCCGCGCCGTACCGCTCACGGAGCCCGTCCAGCGGGGTGGAGCGGTGCAGCAGCGTGCCGCTGTACCAGTCGAGCTTGCAGGCGTCGGCGAGGAGTCCGACGACGGCGACGGTCCGGCCCTCGCGCGGTTCCAGGGGCAGCAGTCCGTCGTTCTTGAGCAGGACGACGGACTGTTCCGCGGCTTCCAGGGCGAGCGCCCGGTGCCCGGCGGTGTCGAAGTCGGTGACGTCCGCGTAGGGGTCGAGTTCCGGGTCGAACTCGCCGAGCGCGAAGCGCAGGGCGAGCAGTCTGCGGACGGCCGTGTCGATGTCGCTCTCGTCGAGCAGGCCCTTGGCGAGTGCGTCGCGGATCCGGCCGGTCATGACCGTGGAGTCCTGGCCGTGGTCGGTGAAGCTGTCGACGCCGGCCTTCAGGGAGGCGGCGGTGGCTTCCTCGTGGGTGTCGAAGTAGTGCTCGGAGTCGACCAGGTTGGAGGGCGCGCCCGCGTCCGAGCAGACGACGAGCGGCTGTTCGGTCCAGCCGCGCAGCTGCTGTCCCAGGAGCGGGGAGACGTGGTTGGGGCGGCCGTTGACCAGGTTGTAGGCGGGCATGACACCGGCCACCGCTCCGGCCTTCACCGCGTCGCGGAAGGCGCGCAGGTCGTACTCGTGCAGGACGCGCGGGCGGACCGAGGAGGAGGCGGTGTCGCGGTCGGTCTCGTTGTTGTGGGCGAGCCAGTGCTTGAGGACGGGGGCGGTGCGCCAGTAGCGGGTGTCGTCGCCGCGCAGGCCCCGGGTGTAGGCGACGGCGATGGCGGAGGTGAGCGCCGGGTCCTCGGCGTACCCCTCCTCGCCGCGGCCCCACAGCGGGTGACGCAGCAGGTTCACTGTCGGGGCCCAGACGTTGAGGCCGACGCGGTCGTCCTGGGCGCGCTTGGCACGTACCTCGTTGCCGACGGCCTCGCCGACCCGGCGGACCAGCTCGTCGTTCCAGGTGGCGCCGAGCCCGACGGCCTGGGGGAAGACCGTGGCGGGTCCCATCCAGGCGACTCCGTGCAGGACCTCCTGTCCGGTACGGAACGGACCGATCCCCAGACGCTCCACCGCGGGGGCGAACTGGTGCAGCATCGCGATCCGCTCGTCGAGCGTGAGCCGCCCGAGCAGGTCGTCGGTGCGCAGGGCGAAGGAGAGCTGCGGGTCGCGGAAGGGAAGCGGATGGTCCGTCACGTGCGGGTCCCCTTGGAGAGGTGGGAGGTTTTCCGGTCTTCAAGCCGCGAAAGGACCCTCGATCCGAGGAGAAGATCTTTCGAAGCGCTTCGATGCTCTGCGGCCGACCCCGTGGGTGTCAAGGGCACAGCATCCTCAACCGGGTGCATCTCGGGCACGTCGCGCCGGAAACGGTTCGGAAACAGGTCGGAGGAATCTGGAAACGGACTCTTGTGCGACCGGTCCCCTTCACTTAACCTCGCTGCAACATCGAAGCGCTTCGACAGTATCGAACCGCTTCATCTCGGCCGGAGATGTCGCAGCCGGCTCGGCCAGTAACGCCCCACCTCAGACACAGGAACCGAACGGCGGTCGCCCGCCGTGTGTCGTCCTGGTGCGCCTCGAAGGGTTGACGCAATGACGCCGAATTCCTCCCCCTCCTCCACCGCCCCGAGCCGGAGAAGCTTCCTCGCATCGGGTGCCTTCGCCGCAGTGGCCGTGGCCGGCGGAGCGCCGCTGCTCGCCGCGTGCGGCGGCAGCGGTTCCGCCTCGGGGAGCAAGGAGGGCACGACGACGGGCAAGGCACTGAAGAAGGTCATGCCGAGCTACGCCCCGACGAACCTGGTCCAGCCCGACGTGCAGAGCGTCAACGGCTCGAGCCCCGGCTTCACCAAGCTGCCCGACCCGCTGGTCACCTCGGTGAAGTCCGCACCGGGCAAGGGGTCGTCCTTCCGGGTCATGACCCCGCTGTGGGGCACCGTCCCGAAGAAGGACAACCCGTACTACTCGGCCGTGAACAAGGCGGTCGGCGCGAAGCTCAGCTTCGACCCTCAGGACGGCAACACCTACCAGGACAAGATCGGCGCGGTCCTGGCCGGCTCCGAGATCCCTGACGTCATGACCATCCCCGGCTGGAACATGCAGGGGCAGATCCGCAACGCGATCACCGCGAAGTTCGCCGACCTGGGGCCCTACCTGGCGGGCGACGCCGTCAAGAAGTACCCGAATTTGGCCAACATCCCGACCGGCGCCTGGCAGTACTCCGTCTTCGGCGGCAAGCTGCGCGGGCTGCCCATGCCCAACCCGGTCATCGGCAACGCGTTCTTCTACCGCAAGGACCTCGTCGGCTCCGGAGCCCTGCCCGCGAGCGCCGACGACCTGCTCGCCTTCGGCAAGGAGTACACCGCCCCGAAGAGCAAGGTGTGGGCGTTCGACGACCTCTGGACGTGTATCCAGAAGATCTACGGCCTGCTGCCCGACGCCCCGCACTACTGGCAGCTGGAGAACGGCAAGCTGGTCCACAAGATCGAGACGCAGGAGTACCGCGAGGCCCTGGCCTTCGCCCGCAAGCTGCACGACGGCGGGTACGTCCACCCGGACGCCGAGGCCAACAAGGACGCCGACTCCAAGATCCGCTTCACCAGCGGCCACGTCCTCATGTACAACGACGGCACCGGCGGCTGGAAGGGCATGGTCTCCGAACAGGCCGCCGCCAACCCGAAGTTCGACATGCAGGCACTGGACTTCTTCGCCGCGGACGGCGGCAGGCCCACTCTGTGGCAGGACGACCCGGCGGGAATCTTCACCTTCCTCAGCAAGGACCTGCCCAAGGAGAAGATCGAGGAGTTCCTCGGGATCGCCGACTTCGCCGCGGCGCCGTACGGCACCGAGGAGTTCATGCTGACGAACTACGGCGTCCAGGACACCCACTACAAGGTCGAGGGCGGGGTGCCGACCTTCACCCCGAAGGGCATCCAGGAGGCCCAGCCCGCCACCCTCCTCTACATCGCCTCCCCGCCGCACACCATCGCCTTCCCCGACGAGCCGCAGCTCGTGCAGGACTACGCCGGCTGGATGGCCCGCCAGGCCCCGCACATCAAGAAGCCGCTCTTCTTCGGCATGCAGGTCGTGGAGCCCCAGCGCTACGCCTCCCTGTACACGCCCTTCGACGACCTCCAGAAGGACATCCGGCGCGGCCGCAAGAAGGTCAGCGATGTCGACGCCGCGGTGACCACCTGGAAGAACAGCGGCGGCGACAAGCTCCGCGACTGGTACCAGGACCTCCTCGAGAAGAACGGCTCCGGCGTCTGACCCGTACGCCACACCTGCACGCACGCACAACGACAGCAGGCCGCCGGGCGCGAGGAGCCCGGCGGCCGGGGTGGAGAGCACGACATGGGGAGCACAGGGTGAAGCCTCGGGCCACGGTGGCGACCGACGCGGACCGCACGGCGGGGCGGGCGACCGTACCCTCCGGCGAGGACAGCAGCGACGACGACGGCGCGCAGGGCCGCACACGGGCGAGCGGGACACCCGCCCGGCCGCCGAAGCGGAGCGGCAGGAAGACGAAGGCCCCGGCCGCACCGGGCGGCATCACCCGGCGCCTGCGCTTCCGCCGGGACCGCACGCTGATCCTGATGACCGTGCCGGCCATGGTGCTGCTGCTGGTCTTCAACTACATCCCGCTGCTCGGGAACGTCGTGGCCTTCCAGGACTACGACGTCTACGACCTGGGCATCACCGGCAGCCCCTTCGTCGGCTTCGACAACTTCACCCGGATCTTCGAGGACCACCGCTTCTGGGAAGTCCTGCTGAACACGCTGGTCATCTTCATGACCCAGCTGCTCCTCTTCTTCCCCATCCCGATCGCCATCGCCCTGCTGGTCAACACGATCATGAGCGCGAGGGTGCGGGCCTGGGTCCAGGCGATCGTCTACCTGCCGCACTTCTTCTCCTGGGTGCTCGTCGTCACCGTCTTCCAGCAGATGTTCGGAGGCGCCGGTCTGGTCGCGCAGTGGTTGCGCGAGCACGGCCACGAGGGCTTCGACCTGATGACCAACCCGGGCTTCTTCAAGTTCCTGGTGACGTCCCAGGCGATCTGGAAGGACGCCGGCTGGGGCGTCATCGTCTTCCTCGCCGCGCTCGCCGCAGTCAACACCGATCTGTACGAGGCCGCGGCCGTGGACGGCGCGGGCCGCTGGCGCCGCATGTGGCACGTCACCCTGCCCGCGCTGCGCCCCGTCATCGCCCTGCTGCTCGTGCTGCGGGTCGGCAGCGCGCTGAACCTCGACTTCGAGCAGATCCTGCTCCAGCGCGACCAGGTGGGCGCGGGCGCGTCCGAGATCCTCGACACCTACATCTGGTGGACGGGCATCAAAACCGGCGACTTCGGCTACGCGGCCGCCGCCGGAATCTTCAAGGGACTGTTCAGCGTCGCCATGGTGCTGGGAGCCAACAAGGTCGCCCACATGATGGGCGAGCAGGGGGTGTACTCCAAGAAATGACGACTCTCCTGGACATGGAAAAGGACGGCAACCCGCCGGCGCGGCCCACTGCCGTACGGACGCAGACCCCGCTCCAGCGCGCCCTGCGCACCGAACCGCGCCCGGTGTGGGAGGAGGAGCCCACCAAGGCGGGCCTCGCCTTCAAGGGGGTGGGACTCTTCGCGATCTGCGCGGTGATCCTCGGACCCATCTGGGTGGTCGTGGTCACCAGCCTCTCGGACACCAAGGCGATCAACGACGCGGGCGGTCTGGTCGTCTGGCCGAAGAGCATCACGTTCATCGCGTACAAGGAACTGCTCAGCGGTGGCGCGGTCACCCGTGCCGCACTGGTGAGCATCGGCCTGACGGTCGTCGGCACAGTGTTCAGCATGGTGATATCGGTACTGTGCGCCTACGGGCTGAGCCGCAGGGACTCCTACGCGCACCGGCCGCTGCTGATGACCATGATGGCGACGATGTTCTTCGGCGCGGGCCTCATCCCGACCTACCTGCTGGTCACGGGCATCGGCCTGAGCGACAGTTACTGGTCGATGATCCTGCCGAGTGCCATCAGCGTCTTCAACATCCTGGTCCTGCGCGGCTTCTTCATGGACACCGCGCCCGAGCTGATCGACGCGGCGCGCATCGACGGCGCCGGCGAGTGGCGGATCCTGCTGCAGATCATCATGCCGCTGTCCCGTGCGGTGATCGCGGTGATCTCGCTGTTCTACGCGGTGGGCTACTGGAGCCAGTGGTTCAACGCGATGCTCTACATCCAGGACAGCGACAAGTACCCGCTGCAGATGATCCTGCGCCAGCTCGTCCTCCAGCACCAGGTGCCGCCCGGCGCCATGGGCGCGGCGGTCAGCAGCGGACAGATCAACAGCCTGGCTGTGCAGATGGCGGTGATGGTCCTGGCGCTGATCCCGGTGGCCGTGCTGTCGCCGTTCGTCCAGAAGCACTTCCAGAAGGGCATGCTCACCGGCGCCGTCAAGGGCTGATCTCCACCACTCCCCCGCTCCCCACCGGAAGGTGTGTTCGTCATGCGCGCTTCGTCCGACCCGCGGCCCGAACCCGCACAGCCAGACGCGCCCCGGCGCCGGACCGTGCTCGCCGGGGCGGCGGCGGTGGCCGCCACCGCCGCCGTGCTGCCCTCGGCCGCCCCGGCCGTGGCGGCCCGCCGTCCGAGGCGGACCCAGCCGCACCGCTGGCGTACGGCGGTGATCGGCGGGACCGGGTTCGTGACGGGCATCCTCTTCCACCCGGCGGTCCGGGGCCTGGCGTACGCCCGTACGGACATCGGCGGTGCCTACCGGTGGGACGACACCGCGGCCCGCTGGACGGCGCTGACGGACCATCTCGGCTGGGACGACTGGAATCTGCTGGGCGTCGAGGCCCTGGCCGTCGATCCGGCACACCCGGACCGGCTGTATCTCGCGCTCGGCACCTACGCGCAGTCGTGGGCCGGTCCGGGCGCGGTGCTCAGGTCCGAGGACCGGGGCGCCACCTGGACGCGTACGGACCTCGCGGTGCGGCTGGGGGCGAACGAGGACGGCCGGGGCGCCGGCGAACGGCTCCTGGTCGACCCGCGTGACAGCGAGACGCTGTGGCTGGGCACCCGGCACGACGGGCTGCTGCGCTCCACGGACCGCGGGGCGACCTGGGCGGCTGACACCGCGTTCCCGGCCGCCGCGTCGGCGAACGGCCAGGGCGTCACGCTCCTGGTGGCCGCGGGCCGGACGGTGTACGCGGGCTGGGGCGACGGCGGAACCGCTCTGTACCGTACGGACTCCGCCGGTGGCTGGGAGCCCGTCCCCGGTCAGCCGTCCACCGGCACGGCGGCGTCGAAGGTGCCGATCCGAGCCGCGTACGACGCCCAGACCCGTGCGCTGTACGTGAGTTACGCGGACGGCCCGGGGCCCAACAACCAGTCCGACGGCTCGGTGCACCGGCTCGACACGGTGACCGGCACCTGGACGGACGTCACCCCGGTCGCGCCGGGCGGCGGTGACGCGTTCGGCTACGGCGGGGTGGCGGTCGACGCGGGCCGGCCGGGCACGGTGGTCGTCTCCACGAACAACCGCTGGGGGCCGGTGGACACCCTGTTCCGCTCCACGGACGGGGGCGCGAACTGGACCTCGCTCAAGGACTCCGCGGTCCTGGACGCGTCGGAGACGCCGTATCTGAGGTGGGGCGGCGAGACGCCCAAGTTCGGCTGGTGGATCCAGGCCGTGGCCGTCGACCCGTACGACTCCCGGCACATCGTGTACGGCACCGGCGCGACGATCTTCGGTACGCGTGACCTGGTGCGCTGGGCACCGGAGATCCGAGGTCTGGAGGAGTCGGCGGTCCGGCAGCTGATCGCACCGCCGTCGGGGGCCCGGCTGCTCAGCGGGCTGGGTGACATCGGGGTGATGTACCACGAGTCCCTGACCGCCTCCCCGTCGCGCGGCATGGCGTCGAACCCGGTCTTCGGTACGGCGACGGGCCTCGCCCTGGCCACGCTGAAGCCCTCGTACGTCGTGCGGACGGGCTGGCCCTCGGGCGGCGCCGCCGGAGCGTACTCCCGCGACGGGGGCGCGAGCTGGCAGCCGTTCGCCACCCAGCCGGAGCTCGCCGCGTCCGCCCCCGGACCGGTCGCGGTCTCGGCGGACGGGGCGACGCTGCTGTGGTCGTTCATCCACTGGGACGGTACGAAGTACGCCGCGCACCGCTCGACGGACGGCGGCGCGACCTGGGCCGAGGTCGCCACGTTCCCCAAGGGCGGCACCCCGGTCGCCGACCCGCTCGACCCGGCGCGCTTCTACGTGTACGACACGGACACCGGGACGGTGTTCCGCTCCACCGACCGGGGTGCCACCTTCACCCCGGGCGCCGGGCGACTGCCCTCCGGCGACGTGCAGTTCCGCATCGCCGCCGCACCCGGCCGCTCCGGCGACCTGTGGCTGTCGGCCAAGGACCACGGGCTGCTGCGCTCGGTGGACGGCGGTCTGACGTTCACGGTGGTGGCCGGCTGCCAGGCCTCGCACGCCCTCGGCTTCGGCCGGTCCGCGAGGAAGGGCCGCGGCGGATATCCGGCGGTCTTCCAGACCGGACGCGTCCTGGCCACGCACGACGGCGTGGCGGTGCTCCGCTCCGACGACGCGGGCAGGACCTGGGTCCGCGTCAACGACGACTCCCACCAGTGGGGGTGGACCGGCGAGGTCATCACCGGCGACCCCCGCGTCCACGGCCGCGTCTACCTGGGCACCAACGGCCGTGGCATCCAGTACGCGGATCCCGAATGAGGAACGAGAAGTCCATGCCGTCCCTGCACGACGCCACCCGTGGCCGCGTCCTCTTCGGAGGCGACTACAACCCCGAGCAGTGGCCCGAGGAGGTGTGGGCCGACGACGTCCGGCTGATGGAGGAGGCCGGGGTCAACTCCGTCACCCTCGGCGTGTTCTCCTGGGCGAAGATCGAACCACGCCCGGGAGCACGGGAGTTCGGCTGGCTGGACCGGCTGATGGACCTCCTCCACGCGCACGGCATCGGTGTCGTCCTCGCCACCCCGACGGCCTCGCCGCCGCCGTGGATGGGCGCCCTGCATCCGGAGACGCTGCCGCGCGCCGAGGACGGCACGCTCGTGTCGTACGGCTCGCGGCAGCACTTCTGCCCGAGCTCACCGGTCTACCGGCGTTACGCCACCGCGCTCACCGAGGACCTCGCCGCACGGTACGCGGACCACCCGGCGCTCACCGTCTGGCACATCAACAACGAGTACTGCACGCACTGCTGGTGCGACGCGACGGCCGCCCACTTCCGCCGCTGGCTGGCCGACCGGTACGGCACCGTCGACGCGCTCAACGAGGCCTGGGGCACAGCCTTCTGGAGCCAGCGCTACGACACCTGGGCGGAGATCCTGCCGCCGCGCCGCGCGCAGTACATGAAGAACCCGGCGCAGGTGCTGGACTTCAAGCGGTTCACCTCCGACGCCCTGATGGAGTGCTACGTCGCCGAGCGGGACATCGTCGCCCGGCACACCCCGCACATCCCGGTGACGACCAACTTCATGCCGTTGTGGGCCGGCCAGGACGGCTGGGCGTGGGCGGAGCAGGAGGACGTCGTCTCCGTCGACATCTATCCGGACCCGACCGACCCGCTGGGCGGCCAGTACAACGCGATGCTCGCCGACATGACCCGCTCGCAGGCCGCCGGACCGTGGATGCTGATGGAGCAGGCGGCGGGCGGGGTCAACTGGCGGGAGGTCAACCATCCCAAGCCGGCCGGCCTCAACCGGCTCTGGTCGCTGCAGGCCGTGGCCCGGGGCGCGGACGCCGTCTGCTACTTCCAGTGGCGGCAGTCCCGGCAGGGCTCGGAGAAGTTCCACTCCGGGATGCTGACGCACGCGGGCGAGCACGGCCGTACGTTCCGGGAGATCAAGCGGATCGGTGCCGAACTCGCCCTGATCGGCGCCGAGGTGAGTGACGCGGCGGTCCCGGCCGAGGTCGCGGTGCTCCACGACTGGGATTCCTGGTGGGCGAGCACCCAGGAGGGCCGCCCCTCCACACGGGTCGCGTACCCGGAGCTCGTGCAGGCCTGGCACCGGGGGCTGTGGGAGAGCGGGATCGCGACGGAGTTCGCCCGGCCGGAGGCGGACCTGAGCGCCTTCCGCATGGTGGTCGTGCCCCAGCTGTACCTGCTGACCGACGCGGCGATCGACAACCTGGTCACCTACGCCCGGGCGGGCGGCACGCTCGTCTGCGGCTTCTTCACCGGTGTCGCGGACGTGGACGACCGGATCAGGCCGGGCGGCATGGACGGCCGGCTGCGTGAGCTGTTCGGCATCCGTACGGTGCACGAGTGGTGGCCGCTGGACGCGGACGGGTCGGTGGAGTGCGACGGGTTCCGGGGCGGCCTGTGGTCGGAGGAGCTGGAGGTCGACGGCACGGCGGAGACGGTGTCCGCGTACCGGGGCGGTGAGCTGGACGGCCTGCCGGCGGTGCTCCGCAAGGGCACGGCCTGGTACGTCTCCACGCTGCCCGAGCCGGCGGCCCTGCGTGAACTGCTCGGCGGGGCGGCGGCGGGCGCGGGTGTGCGTCCGGTCGTGGAAGGGCTGCCCGACGGGGTGGAGGCGGTGCGCCGCGGCGGTCTGCTCTTCCTCCTCCACCACAGCCGTTCCACGGTCACGGTGAAGCTGCCGGGCCGCCGTCTCGACCTGCTCACGGGCGTCGAGGCCGACGGCGTCGTGGAGCTGGGGCGTTACGGGGTGGCCGTTCTCAGAGACCTCTCCGCATGATCGACGGGACGTGGGAGCCGGCCCCCGCCGCCCGCTGGGAGGACGCCTTCCTCAGCGGCAACGGGCGGCACGGCGCGATGGTGTACGGCGATCCGGCGGACGACCGCGTGATCGTCAACCACCACACGCTGGTGCGGCCCAACGGCAGTGAGGACGTCCGGCCGCCCGAGCTCGCCGACCGCCTCGGGCGCCTCCAGGACGCGCTGCTGTCCGGGGACACCAAGGCGTCGGAGGAGTTCGGCGCGGGCCGCCCGCTGCTGTGGGTGCAGCCCTTCCACCCGGCGTTCCGCACCGGCGTCCGCCGTGGCCGGGGGCTGCACGAGTCGGTCGCCGGCTACCGGCGCGAGGTCGACTTCACGACGGGCGAGGTGACGGCGTCGTACGAGGCGTGGCGCAGCCGTGTCTTCGTGTCGCGGGCCGACGACGTGATCGTGCAGCACATCACCGACCTCGGGCTGAGCGCGGACGTCCTCCTGGACCACGCCCTGCCCGGCGCCCCGGCCCAGCTGGCGGTCGGCCGTTCGACGGTGCTGACCCCGGACGGCGCGAACCTCGCACTGCGGGTGGGCTACCCGGGCAGCGACCTGTCGTACACGGGGGTCACCGTGGTCCGGGCCGACGGCGGAACGGTGACCGTGGCGGGCGAGGGCGTCCGGGTCGAGGGGGCACGGAGCCTCACGCTGACGACCCGGGTGCGGCGCGGGGCGGGCGACCCCGGCCTCGGCGCCCTGTGGGCGGACCTGCCGCACGAGGACTACGCCACCCTGCTGGCCCGCCATCAGCCGCTGCACCGCGCGGCGTTCGGGCGTACGTCCCTCACGCTGCGGGACGCGGCCCGGGACCGGGAGCTGCCGGGCAGCGAACTGCTCCGCAGCCCGAGGAGCCCGGCGCTCCTGGAGCGCCTGTTCGCGGCGGGCCGCTACCATCTGCTGTCCTCCTCGGGGCAGTTGCCGCCCCGCCTGACCGGGCTGTGGACCGGTGACTGGGACACGGCCTGGTCGGGGGCGTTCACCACGAACGCCAACCTCAACCTCCAGATCTCCTCGGCCGCCACGGCCGCCCTCCCGGAGGTCACCGAGGCCCATGCCGCGCTGGTGCACGGGCAGTTGGCGGACTGGCAGGACAACGCGCGGGCGATCTTCGGGGCCCGGGGCATCGTGGCGCCGTCCCACACGGACGGCGAGTCGGGCCACACCCGGCACTTCCAGCGCGCCTATCCGCTGCACCTGTGGACGGCCGGCGCGGACTGGCTGCTGCAGCCGCTCCTCGAACACGCCGAGGTGACCACGGGCACCGCGGACCCCCGCCTGGCCGGCGCCCTGGTCGAGGCGGCGCTGTTCTACGAGGACTTCCTCGGCCGCGAGGACCCGGACGGGAACATCGCGGTCGTCCCCTCCTACTCCCCGGAGAACCGGCCGGCGAACGCGAGCTGGGGCACGGTCAACGCCACGATGGACATCGCGGCGGCCCGGCACGCCCTGACCACGGCAGCCGGTGTCGCCCCGGACCACCCGTCCGCCGGACACTGGCGGGCGCTCGCCGCCCGGCTCCCGGCGTATCTGGTGAACGAGGACGGGGCGCTCGCGGAATGGGCGTGGCCGGGCCTGGAGGAGACGTACGACCACCGCCACCTCAGCCACCTGTACCCGGTGTGGCCGCTGGACGAGATCAATCCGTACGACACCCCGGGGCTGGCGGCGGCGGCGCACCGCGCGCTGGAGCTGCGCGGGTCGGAGAACGACTCCGCGCACGGGCATCTGCACCATGCGCTCATCGCGGCCCGGCTGCGGGACCCGTCGCGGGTGTCGGCGGCGCTGGACGCGGTGCTGGGCGGCGACTTCTTCCACGACTCGCTGATGAGCGCGCACTACCCGTCCCGCAACGTGTACAACGCGGACGCGGCCCACACGCTCCCGTCCGCCGTGATCGAGTCGCTCGTCCAGTCGGCCCCGGAGCGCCTCGTCCTGCTCCCGGCCCTTCCCGCGGCGTACCCGGCGGGTGAACTACGCGGTGTGCGGACCCGGTTCGGCGCCCGGCTGGACCTGAGCTGGTCGGCCGAGGGCGCCACCGCGGTCCTGCACCCCACCCGCGACGCCCGCGTCGATGTGCGTACGGGCGACGGGCTCGCCCTCACCGAGACCCGCGCCGCGAACCTCCGGGTCCCGCTGGACCTGGCGGCCGGCGTGGACCGCGTCCTCACCCTGGGGCCGCGGTAGCTGTTTCCCCCCACCGACCCCCCACCCATGGAAGGGACACCATGGCACGACGCACCCTGACCAAGCTCCTGCTGGCCCCCGCGACAGCGGTGGCCGCTCTGATCGGCTTCGCCGCGGCACCGGCCCACGCGGCGGTCTGGTCCTCATCGGACCAGTGGGGCAACTACACCACGTCCGACAACTACATCCTCTACAACAACATCTGGGGCTCCGGAGCGGGCGCGCAGTCCATCTGGGCCAACTCCTCCAGCAACTGGGGCGTCTGGGCCGACCACCCGAACACCGGCGGCATCAAGTCGTACCCCAACGCCAAGAAGATCGTGAACAAGCCGATCACCTCGCTGTCGTCGCTGACCAGCCGCTACAACGTCACCGTCCCGTCGTCCGGCGCCTACAACACGTCGTACGACATCTGGGACACGGACTACGACTACGAGGTCATGCTCTGGGTCAACCACAACGGCGCCGTGGGCCCGCTCGGCACCTCACAGGGGACGGTGACCCTGGGCGGTCACACCTGGGCCGTCCACAAGGGTGACAACGGGGCCAACGAGGTCTTCTCGTTCCTGCGGACCTCGGACTCCTCCTCGGGCACGGTGAACATCCTGCCGATCCTGAAGTGGATCAAGGACACCAAGGGCTGGTGGGGCAACGAGACCATCGGCGACGTCCAGTTCGGCTACGAGATCACCTCGTCGCAGGGCGGTCTGGACTTCAGGACCAACTCGTTCGACGTCTCGTCGAGCTGATCCCCCGGGCCCTCACGTACGGGCGGAGCCGGTCCCCCAGCGGGGACCGGCTCGTCCTGGTCCGAAGGGGTTCAGGCAGGCGCCGGTCCCGTGCTCGCCCGTACGGTCAGCTCCGGGGCCAGCAGGTCGACCTCGTCGGTGCCTCGGCCCGCGAGCTTGGCCACCACCTGCTCGACCGCCCCGCGCCCCATCTCCTGTGCCGGGATGGCGACGGAGGTGAGCCGCACCGAGGCCTGGGTGGCCACCTGTTCGGGGCAGATCGCCACGACGGAGACGTCCTCGGGCACGGCACGGCCCTGCTGCTGGAGCAGGTTGAGCAGCGGTTCGACGGCGGCCTCGTTCTGCACGATGAAGCCGGTGGTGCCCGGCCGTTCGTCGTAGACCCTGGCCAGGGTGCCGGCCATCGCCGCGTACCCTCCCTCGCAGGGCCGGTGCAGGACCCGCACGCCCGTCTCCTGCGCCTTGGCCCGTATGCCGTCCACGGTCCGCTCGGCGAAGCCGGTGTGGCGCTCGTAGACGGCGGCGGCCTCACCGATCACGGCGATCTCACGGTGTCCGAGGCCGGCGAGGTGTTCGACGCAGAGCGCCCCGGTGGCCTCGAAGTCGAGGTCCACGCAGGTCAGTCCGTCGGTGTCGGCCGGCAACCCGATGAGGACGGCGGTCCGGCCGGACTCCCTGAGGAGCGGAAGCCGCTCGTCGTGCATCTCGACGTCCATCAGGATCATCGCGTCCGCGAGCGAGCTCCCGGCGATCCGCCGGACCGCCGCGGGCCCTTCCTCCCCGGTGAGGAGCAGGACGTCGTAGCCGTGTGTACGGGCGGTGGTGGCGACGGCGATCGCGATCTCCATCATCACCGGTACGTACATGTCGGTGCGCAGCGGCACCATGAGCGCGATGATGTTGGTCCGGCTGCTGGCGAGCGCTCGCGCCCCCGCGTTGGGGTGGTAGCCGAGCTTCTGGATGCTGAGCTCCACGCGCTCCCGGGTGGAGGCGGAGATCGACCGCTTCCCGCTGAGGACATAGCTCACCGTGCTCGCGGAGACTCCGGCGTGCTGGGCGACCTCGGCAAGCGTGACCATTCAGCTCTCCATTGCAGATGAGGACGGTAAAGGAGAGGTGAAGCGCTTCGACAGCACTCCCGACTCTACTCTTCACACTCTGACATGCACAGACAGTGTCGAGCCTAGACTCGCCCACAGGGACTGTCCAGAGTGGAGTCGAAGCGCTTCGATCGACTGCTGCCCTCTTCATCACACCGTGTCTCAGGACGCCGACGGTGTCCAGCCGGCGAGCCAGTCCGCGGTCTCCTGGGCCGTGGCCTGGGAATCCGAGAGCTGCGGCCGGTTGCCGCTCGCCGAACCCGCGCCCGGTCCGGTGTTCTTGTACTCGGCGAAGCGGTCGTCCTTCCAGGAGAAGCCGCTCATGTCGGTCCACGGGGCGGATTTGACCGCGGCACTCAGCGTGGTGTCGCGGAAGGTGGCCATCGGGTCGAGGGAGGCGTCCTGGCCCGCGTGCCAGGGTCGCCCGAGGTAGAAGCTCGCCGCGGAGACGTCCCCGTTGACGGTCGAGTTGTTGATCAGGAAGCCCCTGCGGTCGGCGGCGGTGCTGGGTGCGGTGATGTAGCCGGCGGAGCTGCCGTCCCATCGCTTCTTCAGGGTGATGACGGACTTGTCGATCACCGCGCTGGCCCGTCCGAAGATGAAGTCGACGTTGCCGACGACGTAGGAGTTGCTCATGTACACACGGCCGAGCGTGGCCTTGGACGCGGTGTCGAGCAGCAGGGTGTCCTGGTCGCCGGTGACGATGACGGAGTCGAGGAAGACCTTGTCCGCGGCCGTGCGCAGGGCGACGGCCTGGAGTCCGCTCATGTTCTGGTTGGCGGCCTCGTCGAAGTCGTTGGAGATCGTGAGGTTGCGGGCCTGGAAGCCGTTCGCCTCGGCCGCGACGGTGGCGCTGCCGCCCGTGCCGTAGGGGCCCGAACCGTCGGGCTTCTGGGTGCCCGAGGCGTTGTTGTGGACGATGACGGTGTCGTTGCGGCTCGATCCGCTGCCCTGGAGGGTGACGTTCTGTTTGGTGGAGGGGATCTTCACGGTCCCGCGGTAGGTGCCGGGCTTGACGGAGACGACGACCCGCGCGGTGTTGCCGGCCGGGATCGCGTTCACCGCGGCCTGCACGGTCGTGTACTGCCCGGTGCCGTCCTTGGCGACGGTGAGGGTGGTCGCCGCCACGGCACCGGACGCCGACCCGTGCGCCTGCACCGACACGACGGCCAGGAGCGTCGTCGCTCCAGCCGCCAGGGCGCGGCGCCGTGCGGGGTGGGCCTCGGTACGCCGTCGATTCGCTGCCATGACCTGGTCCGTTCCGTCGGGAAGAGGTGGGGGTTCCTGGCAGTAGTCGCCGCAGCGGCCCGAAAGGTTGCCGGGTTCCGGGAAGCGGCGGATGTCCTGGCCCGGGCCCACTGCCTCACACCCCGCCTCACGCCCCGCCTCAGCTCCTGCGGAAGCGTAGATCCCCCGCCCGGACCCGACTGTGAGACCCCGCCGCCCGCAGCACCACGTCGAGCGCCCCGGCCGGATCGGCCGCGTACACGTTGCTGAACCAGGCCATGTTGGCCTCGACCACCGCCCACCTCTCGGTGTCCCGGCCGCCCGTCCCCCGCATCTGCCCGACGTCGACCACCACCCCGCCGGGCAACGTGTCCCCGCACGCCTCGGCCAGCCGTCGCGCGAAGTCACGGATCCCGGCCTCGTCCGGGTGCCCCGGCAGCGGCGCCGGGTCCAGCCGGCCGAAGGTGGCGTACCGGGAGCCGGTCCGTATCTCCCCGTCGAGCAGGAACAGCCTGAACTCCGCCGCCCAGGTGACCACTTCGCTGACCTGCACCAGCGGGTCGTCCGGGTGGGCGGGCTCCGGGAGCGCGCCGCCGTCCTCGTACACCGCCGCCGGAAAGCTCTTGTCCGTGGGCGGCTTGACGAAGCGGGGTTCCGTCCCGCGGCGGGCCTCCGACAGCCGGACGCGCCTGATCCCGCGCCCGGTGAACGCGTACGGCAGCGCGTCCAGCCAGTCCTCGTCCGGCTCCAGAAGTGTCACGCCCAAGGGTCCGGCCACGCCTGCCGCGAAGTGCGGGCCGCCGTAGTAGTGCGCGTCCCCTCTTTCCCTGAGCCGGTCCGGCACGCCGTCCCGGGGCAGGATCACGACCTCCGCACCCCGGTCGCGCGCCGCCCCGGCCAGGAGGCCGGCGGTGGTGGAACGGTGCGGGGCGAGTGCGAGGAGCGGGGCCATGTGACAGCACCCTAGCCAGGCGGGGTGAACCGGCGACGCGGAGATCCGGACAGCGTCACCGCCCTCGCCGAGATCCTCGGCGTCTCCATCGGCACGCTCTGCGACCACGTCCCGGAGCTGAGATATCTCCCGCGTCCCGAACCAGTTGGAGGGGACCAGCCGGCTGACCCCCACCGCTCCTCGCGGTGGGCGTCAGCGGCACGAGCTCCGACCACGGCCTTCTATTCGGTGCGCAAGGCCGTGGCGGTGCGGGCCCTTGCGGCCCAGCCTGCGGGCAGGAGCGCGCCCAGGGCGGCGATGAGCGGGCCGCCGAGTGCGAGCGGGAGGAGCTCGGCGGCGTCGTAGACGGCGATGACGGAGTCGGGGAGACGGAGCCCCGCGCCGCCGCCCATCGCGGGCATGACCCAGCTGTGCAGGGTCACACCGAGCGGCACGCCCAGTGCGCCCGCGACAAGTCCGGTCACGACGACCGAGGTGAGGACCATCGCGACGGTCTGCCCAGGGGTCATGCCGAGCGCCTTGTGGACACCGATCTCCCGGACACGCTCACGGGTGTCGAGCAGTACGCCGTTGAGCACGCCGATCGCGGCGACGGTGACGAGCATCAGCGTGAGGATCGCGGCCAGCGAGTTCAGCGTGACGACCATGTCGCTGCCGTCTCCGAGCCCGCCGATCCGGGCAGTGGCTCCCAGCGGCGCCAGATCCCTGTTCAGAGCGTCCACGTAACCGGTGACGTCGGTGCCCGACGCCACCGCGATGTGATGACTCGTCTCCGTCAGGTCGGGACGCGCGCCTTCGAGGTTCGCGGCGTCGGTGAAGACCTGCATGCCGGAGTTACGGGGGTCGAGGACCTCGCCGACGATCCGGACCGTGACGGGCCTGTCCAGGCCGTTCACGGTGACGGTGTCACCGATGCGGGTACCTGTGGCGGCCAGGAAGGCGGTCGGGACCGCCGCTTCGCCGGGCCTGTCGATCCAGCGGCCCGAGACCATCGTGTAGCCGCCCCAGGAGGCGTCACCGGTGAAGGCGATCACGTCGACGGTGCCGGTCACGCCGGCCACGGTCGCGCGTACCGTCGCGGCGCTGTAGTGCTTCGCGGTTCCCGCGCCGGCCTCGACGGCCGCGGCGACCGCGGCGGGATCGGCTCCGAGCTCCTTGTCCGAAGCAGGACCCCGCGGGCCGAAGTCCGGCATGGGGGCGGGCACGGTGACATCGGCGGCGTCGTGTGCCTTCGCCTTCATCACCTCGCCGAGCGAGTCCACCATCCCCACGGTGAACGTGACCGCGATGGTGCCGAAGAGCACCGCCGTGCCCATGGCCAGCGCGCGGGCGGGCCGTGCGAAGGGTCTGACCAGGCCGAGCGCGACGGGTCGCGGCAGCGGAAGCCGGCCTGCCGAGCGGGCCGCCCACCGGCCACGCCGCGTCGACGTCCCGCGCCTGACGGCGAGCGCCTCGACCGTACGCAGCCGGCCGGCCCGCCAGGCGCTCGCCCACGCGGTCACCGCGACCAGGCCGAGCACCCCGGCGATCACCACGGCGTCCACCCAGGGGGCGATGGTCAGGGAGGAGGAGCCGTAGACCTCCCCGGTCTCGGCCAGTACGGGGATGGCCAGCAGGTGGCCGGCGACAACGCCGAGTGCCGTGCCGGCCGAGGCCGGGATCAGCGCCTGGCCGGTGTAGGCCCGCACGACTTGGTTCGGAGCGAAACCGACAGCCTTGAGGATGCCGATGCGGCGGGTTCCCGCGCCGACGGCCGCCGCGACGATGTTGCCCACGATCAGCACGGACATGACCAGGCCGAGGGCCCCGAACGCGATGAGGAACGGGACGTAGAGGGCGGTGTCGCGCTCTGCGTTCTTCTTGACGGTGAGCCAGGACTGATTGCCCACGGCGGCTCCCGTCGGCAGGCCTTTCGTCACGGCCTTGCCGCCCGCGCTGATCTGCGCGGCGGTTGCCGCGTCGGTGAAGCGGTAGAGCATCTGGTAGCCGCCGCTGCCCGGCGCGGTGAGCGCGGGCATCTGGGACGGCACCACCCACGCGTCGGCGGTCCGCGTCACCGAGCGGGCCACCCCGACCACCTTCAGCGTCGGCCCGCCGGACAGGGCGGGGAACGTGAGCTTCATGCCCAGGGCCGGCACGAGCGAGGAGTCGACGGACAGCACGATCTCGCCGACGCGCGTGGGCCACCGCCCCTCCCGCAGCGCCACCTCGTCCACGACCCGGCCGGGATCACCCCGGCCGACCACGGTCATCGGCCATCCGTCGCCCGCCCCGTCCGTCTTCGGGGCGACCGTCGCCGTACGGAACGGTCCTGCCGCACGGCTCACCCCTTCGGTGTCGGCCGACTCGGACAGCCGCCCGGCGCCGACCTGCCCCGCGTCGTACTCGACGGACAGGTGCGCGCCGCGCTGCTCGGCGAAGGCATCCGCGAAAGGCGCGCCGGAGACCACGAGCAGCGATCCGCCGAGGACGGAGGCGGCCACCGCCATCATCGTGGCGAGCCCGATCACCAGCGTCTGCACGCGGCGCCGGCCCACCCCCGAGCGCACCACCTGGCCGAGGGCGCTCATCGAACGGCCTCGGGCGACATGAGGTCCTCGGTGATCCGGCCGTCAGCGATCCGGACCGTACGGTTCGTGCAGGACCGGGCCAGGGCCAGGTCGTGGGTGACCACGACGATGGTCTGGCCCTCGGCGTTGAGGTCGGTGAGCAGCTTGCTGACGTCCTGTCCGGCGGCCGTGTCCAACGCCCCGGTCGGCTCGTCGGCCAGGAGCAGCGGCGGCCGGTTCATCAGCGCACGTGCCACCGCGACGCGCTGCCGTTCGCCGCCGGACAGCCTCCCGGGGTAGGCGTGGGCGTGCCGGTCGATGCCGAGGGCTTCCAGGAGTTCCGCTGCCCGACGGCCCGCCGCGCCACGTGCCGTGCCCGCGAGGCGTGCGGGCAGGACGACGTTGTCGGTGACGGTCAGGTCGTCGAGGAGGTTGAAGAACTGGAAGACCATGCCGATCTTCGACCGCCGGTAGCGGGCCGCTCCGGCCTCGCTGAGGCGGTCCACCCGCGTTCCGTCCACGGTGACGGTCCCCGTGTCGGGCCGGTCCAGGCCCGCGATCAGATTGAGCAGTGTGGACTTGCCGCTGCCGGAGGGGCCGAGGACCGCGACGGCCTCGCCGGGCCGCACGGTCAGCGACGCCTCGTACAGGGCGGGCGGGCCGTCGTCGTAGCGGCGGCTCACCTCGCGCAGTTCGATCACCGGCGTGGTCATGGAAGGGCTCCTTCGACAGGGGTGCCGGATGGGGAATCCGGCTCCCGGAACGCTAGGAGCCGGCCCTGCCGCCGCGCGTCGCCCGCTCGGACCCTTTGCCGTACGGCATCGGGATGACCTGCGGAAACGTCATCCTTTCGATGTAGGCGTCCGATGTATGCCGGGCTCCGAGAACGGCCGCTGAGGCGGACTCCGATGAGTCCGACTGCAACGACAATGAACCAGTGATGAACGTACGTACGATGTCGGCGCGGCTGCGGGGCGTGGTCCACGACGCCAGACGTCCGACCGGCCCGCCGCTGCGACTCAGCCGTCGTGCCTGGCAGTTCGACGTGCTCGTGGCGCTGATGCTCGGCGTCACCACGGTCTATTACGGCATCGACAACGCGGACAACGTCGTCGTGCGGGAGATCGCCGGCGTGCGGCACGTCATGCCGCGCCCGTCCGGCCCCGGCGGCATGGCCTTCATGGTGGCCCTCGCGGCCGTGGCCTCGGGCGCCCTGGCGCTGCGCCGCCGCTTCCCGCTCGCCGTGCTGTGCGTCGTGACGGCCGCGGTACTGGCGACACCACAGAGCGTCATGCGGCTGACGTTCTACGCGTTCGTGATCGCCGTCTACAGCGCCGCCGTACACAGCCCCCGTCGGGTGGCGGCCCTGGCCACGCTGCCGGTGTCGGTCCTCCTGGTCGGCACCTCGGGGAACTCGGTGACACCGATCATCCCCAACCAGTACATCGCCCTGCTGATCCTGGTCCCGATGGCAGGAGCCGCTCTCGGGCTGCGCACCTGGAAACTCCGGACCGACGAGGGCCGTACCCGCCTCTCCGCCCTGGAACGCGAACAGGCCGAGGCGCTGCGTCGGGCGGTCGAGCACGAGCGCGCGAGGATCGCCCGCGAGCTGCACGACGTCGTCACGCACAACGTCAGCGTGATGGTCATCCAGGCCGGCGCCGCCCGCAAGATCATGAAGATCTCCCCCGACCAGGCGGGAGAGGCGCTGCTCGCCGTCGAGGCCGGCGGGCGGGCGGCCATGACCGAACTGCGTCACGTCATGGGGCTACTCACCATGCCCGACGAGGACAAGGACGGCGGTCCGGAGGTGGACGGAAGTACGGACCTGACCCCGCAGCCCGGCCTCGACCAGCTGGAATCGTTGGTCGGAAGGGTCCGGGACGCAGGCCTCACGGTCGGTCTCACCGTGGCAGGCCCGCCCTGCCCCCTCCCGCCCGGCCTCGAACTCGCCGCCTACCGCGTGGCCCAGGAGGCACTGACGAACACGGTGAAGCACGCGTCCGGCTCCACCGCCGCCGTCACCGTCGAATACGGCCCGGACCACCTTCGGGTGGAGGTCACCGACACCGGTGGCCACCCGGTTGCCGACGCGGCCGCCGGGAACGGCCGGGGCCTGATCGGCCTGCGCGAGCGCCTCGCCGTCTACGGCGGAACCCTGCATGCCGGCCGGCGCCTGACCGGCGGGTACCGTGTCGAGGCGCTCATCCCCCTGGAGGCACCGTGACCGAGCAGCCGCCGCGTGTGCTCCTGGCCGACGACCAGACCCTGGTCCGTACCGGATTCCGGATGATCCT
Organism: Streptomyces sp. NPDC058637; assembly: GCF_042717325.1. Lineage (NCBI taxonomy): Bacteria > Bacillati > Actinomycetota > Actinomycetes > Kitasatosporales > Streptomycetaceae > Streptomyces > Streptomyces sp. NPDC058637. The sequence goes on from NZ_JBHXRD010000013.1 coordinate 157,649, forward strand.
CGGCGCCGACGGCATCGACGTCGTCGCCGAGGCGGCCAACGGGGCCGAAGCCGTCGAAGCGGCCCGCCGCACCCGGCCCGACGTGGTCCTGATGGATGTACGGATGCCCGAGATGGACGGCCTGGAAGCCACCCGCCGCATCCTCAGGGGCGCCCCCGGCGAACCCCGTGTCATCATCCTGACCACCTTCGACCTCGACCGGTACGTCTACGCGGCGTTGGCCGCGGGGGCCAGCGGCTTCCTCCTCAAGGACGTCACCCCCGAGCACCTGGCCTCGGCCGTCCGCACGGTCCGCACCGGCGACGCCCTACTCGCGCCCGCCATCACCCGCCGCCTCGTGCGGAGGTTCGCCCAGCCCGGCAGCGACACCGCCGCTCTCCACCGCGACCTCGCCCCGCTCACCCCGCGCGAGCTGGAAGTCCTTGGCCTTCTGGCCCGAGGACTGAGCAATGCCGAACTCGCCACCCGCCTTCACCTGTCCGAGGCGACCGTCAAGACACACGTCGCCCGTATCCTCGCCAAGCTCGGACTTCGCGACCGTGTCCAGGCCGTCATCGTCGCCTACGAGACCGGTCTGGTCAGTGTCGGCGCGGGCGAGGCCGCCCAGCAGCCCACCGAGCGGGCGTAGCGGTCGCCCGATGTCGAACGGCTCGCCCAGGCAATCGCCGACGCCGCCCGGCGAGACGGCGAAGCCTGGCCCTCCCCTCCCAGCTCATCTTCGGGAGCTGCCTCACTGCTCACCTGCACCCGGCCACGACGTTGGGCGCATCGTCGGGTCGGGGTGAGATTCACGGTTCCGACTTGACCCTCACGTTGCGTGAGGCCGGAGGGTGGGACGCATGAGTGACTACTACAACGCGTTCGAGATGAGTCCCGTACCCACCCCCGGCCCGGACGCGGTTCCGCCGGAGCCGTTCCGTGGCATCTACGGAATGCCCGCGTTCGTGACGATCCCCACGAGCGATCTGGCGGCGTCGGTGGACTTCTGGACTCGTGGACTCGGCTTCTTCGAACTGTTCAGCGTCCCCGGCACGATCGTGCATCTGCGCCGGTGGGCGTTCCAGGACGTACTTCTCGTCTCGGCGGCGAGCGTTCCGGAGCAGCCTCCAGCGATGAGCTTCAGTTTCTCGGGCGTGCTCAGCCAGGTCGATTCCCTTGCCGAGTCATGCCGCGCGTTGCGCCCGAACTCGGTCGACGGTCCACGGGACACTTTCTGGAACACCCGCGACGTGGAGGTGATCACCCCCGAGAACGCACGGGTCGTCTTCACTGCGGCGAAACCCTTTGATCCGGCCGGCCAGGAGGCGCGGAACCTCGAGGCCATCGGGATCACCCCACCCGGCGACGGTCGCGGCGACAATGGGAAGCATGCCTGATACCACTGACGCCGGGGGCCTGACCGTCGGTCAGGTCTCGACGCGTCTGGACGTGACAGTCCGCGCCCTGCACCACTGGGACGAGATCGGTCTGGCGCGACCGTCGCTGCGCACGGCTGCCGGATACCGGCTCTACACCCCTGACGATCTGGAGCGCCTGCACCGCATCGTCGTCTACCGTGAGCTCGGCCTCGGCCTGGACAGGATCCGGACCGTCCTGGACGACTCGACCGCGGACGTGCCCGGCGCATTGCGCGCGCAGCGCACCCAGGTCGCCGAACGGATCGACCGCCTCCGCCAGCTCGGCGCCGGACTGGACCGGATGATCGACGCCCATGAGCGCGGCCTGCTGCTGACCACCGAGCAGCAGGCCGCGATCTTCGGCCCCCGGTGGGACCCGGACGGGCCGGCCCAAGCCCGTCAGCGCTACGGAGACACGACGCAATGGCGGCAGTACGCCGAACGCTCAGCCTCTCGCAGTCCGGAGGAATGGCAGGCCATCGCCGACGACATCGCCGGCCTCGACCGCGCCCTCGGGGATGCGATGGATGCCGGCGTCACACCTGGCAGCCCGGAAGCGAGTCAACTCGTCGAGCGGCACCGGGAAGTATTCGCTTCGTACTTTCCCCTCACCAGACAGATGCAGGTCTGTCTCGGCCGCATGTACGAGGCCGAGCCGGGATTCGCCGCCCACTACGACGGCATCCGCGCCGGCCTCGCCACATGGCTCCGTCGCATCATCGACGCCGACGCGCGCGCCCACAGCATCGACCCCGACACCGCGACCTGGCACGGGCCTGAGTGAATCGGCTGATGACCGACCCCGTCTCCCATGGCAGCGGCCTCGTCGGATGTCCGAACCTGCCGGTACTCGCTGAGAGGAAAGCTGGATTTCCTCTGCATACCGAAGGCGGGTCAGGTCAGCTCAACGAATCGGTGGACGCGAAAGGACGTCAGCTGGTCGGGTTCTATGCTTGCCGAGTCCACCCGGAAGCGGCCGGCGCCGAGTTCGAGAACGGTGCAGTCCGTGAGTGTCCCGACCTCAGTACCGAAGTAGGCGGCGTCGAACATGATGAGCTTGCCAGTGGTCCTCATCACCGGGCCTTCGTCCCACTCAGCGGTGGGAAGCCCAGCCAGGATGATGTCAGCGACGCCCTCCTCGCTCTCCGCGTGGCACCAGCGGACGAGCACTCGGTGCGCGGGAAGGTAGGTGGTGGAGAGCGGTTCGTCGCCGAGGACGAGCGCCTCGCCTCCGTCGGGTAGTTCGAGGACTCCGACGAGCTTCATGACCGCGCAGGCCCGGTCGTAGTCGCCCTCCGTTCCCGACCAGTGTGACAACGCGTCGGATGGAACCACGATGAACGGGCCGCCCCCCGTCTCCAGCCACGTCAACGACATGCCGCCTCCAACTCCAGGAGCTCGGTTCCGGGGCGACAGCGTATGCGCCGGGTCGGACAGGGCGGCCTGGTAACTCCGTTTGGGTCGGACGTGCCCGCTGACCGGCGTCGAGCAGGTCGCGACGCCGGCGACGGCCGGGGCGGTGTGAACGGCACTGGCGGTCCGGCACAACCTGTCGGACCACGTTCTCCGCGTGGATGGCGGAATCGCACCCCCGCTTTCCCCGCGACGGTCTCGCCGCGCGGTTCGCGGACCACCCCGACGGGAACTACCGTCGGCTGGCCGTCCGGGACCCGGCCGCTACGCCGGTGCTGATCGAACGGCTCAGTCATGACTCCGCAGTCCGGACGCGCCAGGCGGCGGCCGGCGACCCGCGCCTGCCGCTCCACCGGCTCCGCGAAGCCCTTCACATTCCTGGACTGGCCTTCAGCGCGGGGGCCGACGCGGGGCTCCCTGAGGGTGAGATGGCCACCGTCCTGGACCGGGCCGGCGTTCCCGCCTGACCACCGAGCCGGCCCCTCTGGCACCGGGCTTGAATCGAATCCCCGCCCCCTGGAGCAGCACGGGCGTGGACCTCCAGCAGCTCGACACGACCATCCCCGACCGGGCCGTCATCGACCTCATCGGCGCGGCCGGCGCCGGCGCGGCTTCGGTCCGGCTGGGTTTCACCTGGGCGCTGTCTGACAAATGACCACCGCGGTGGACACGGCTCGGCTCCAGCGGTCGGGAGGTTGCGGTGTCGTGCGGGCTCAGGTGTCGTGGCGGTCCAGGGTGTCGGCGATGCGATCGGCGAGGGCGTGGCGTAGTCGGGGGCAGTCGTTCAGCGGTGAGGGCGTCGTACAGCCACAGGCCGTCGGCGGCGGGGCGGGCGATGAACTGGTCGAGCGCTTCCGGGTCGTCGGCGTCGGTGGCGGCCAGGGGCGGGGCCCGTCGCTCCATGACCGCCCCCCACGGGGCCGGGCGGCCCGGGTCCTGGGGCGTCAGGCCGCCGGGGTGAGTTTCCACTGCTGGCAGGTGTTGTTCAGCCAGGTCCACTGCCGTACGTCGGTGCCGTCGGCCGCCGAGCAGTCCGCCACGTCGGCGACCTTCCCGGTGGCCTGGTTGACGATGCGCACCCAGCCGCCGGCGTCGGTGGTGACGAAGCGGAAGCGCTGGCAGGTGTTGTCGAGCCACGACCACTGACGGAGGTCGGCGCCGTCGGCCGCCGAGCAGTCCGCCGTGTCGAGCACCTTGCCCGTCGCGGCGTTCACCAGCCTGCTCGTGTCGTCGCCCCGGTCCTCGACGCGCCACCGTTGCTTCGTACTGCCGTCGCACGTCCACTGCTGGACGTTCGCCCCGTCGGCGGTCGACGCGCCGTTCACGTCGAGGCACTTCCCGGTGGCCCGGCTGACCACCGTGTACGCGGTCGGCGTGGCCGCCGTCTCGCCGGAGGGCCCGGCCAGGGTCGTACCGAGGGCGACGGGTGTGCCGAGGTTCGGGGTGCCGTCGCTGTTCCAGCCGAACTTCTGCGCCCGCGCCGTACGTCCGTTGTCGCAGCCGTCGGACGCCGAGTCGTTGGCGTGGTAGACGATCCAGCTCTCCGTGCCGTCGGGCGAGGTGAAGAAGCCGTTGTGGCCCGGGCCGTACACCCCGGCGGCGTTGTTCCGCTGGAAGACCGGGGTGGGCTTCTTCGTCCAGGAGGACGCGGAGAGCGGGTTCGAGCCGGTCAGGGTGAGCTGCCCCAGCTTGTAGTCGGGGGTCCAGCAGCCGCTGGCGGAGTAGACGACGAAGGTCTTCCCGCCCCGCTGGAGGACCTCTGCCCCTTCGTTGACCGTGCCGCCCGACTTCTCCCAGTCGTGGGTGGGTGTCGAGATCGTCGAGAAGGAACCGCTGAGCGTGTACGGGTTCGACATCGGCGCGATCACCAGGTTCTGCGTGCCGCCGCCGCTCGCGCTGCCCAGCAGGTACATCGAGCCGTTGACGGTGAGCACGCTCGGGTCCAGCATCCAGGTGCTGCCCAGCTGGTTCCGGTACGTGTAGGGCCCCATCGGGTCGGAGCCCGCGCTCTGCAGCACGTGCACCCGTTGCGTGGGGTTGTAGTCGGCGATGTTCTGGCCCGCGACGTGGTACAGGTACCAGCGGCCGCCCGAGTAGTGCAGTTCGGGCGCCCAGATGTTGCAGCAGCGTGAGGCGGCGTCGCCCTGCCACACCTGCACGCTCGGCGCGGTCGCGAGCCCGGCGAGCGTGGGGGACTTGCGCATGGTGATGACGTCGGTCCAACTCGTCGACACCAGGTAGTAGTTGCCGTCGTGGTAGGAGATCCAGGGATCGGCGCCCTTCTGCGCCTTGACCGGGTTGGTGAACGGACGTCCTTCGGCCGCCGACGCCGATGTCGACTGCCCGAGGGCGAGGGCGAGCAGGAGAGCGCTCAGCAGGGTCAGTAGGCGACGGGCCATCCGCTGCTCCAGTTCAGTAGGTTGACGCCGAGTTTCGGGGTGCCGTTGTCCTGGCCGTCGTAGTAGTGGTAGACGAGCAGGTCGCCGTCGGAGTCCGCCAGGATCGACTGGCCGCCGGGGCCGATGTACCGGCCGTGCGACTCCATGACGGGGGTACCGCCGTTGCTGAGCATGCCGACGCCGTTGCGGTCCCTGTAGGGCCCGGTGACACTCGTCGACCTGCCCACCTTGATCTTGTACGTGGAGCCGGTGCCGGCGCAGCAGGTGTCGTACGAGGCGAAGAGGTAGTAGTAGCCGTTGCGCTTCACGATCGAGGGCGCCTCGACGGCCTTGGTCCCGGTGGGGCGGGAGGCGAGGGAGCGGCGCGCGGTGGCCCCGGCGTACTGCTTGCCGGTCGACGGGTCGACGCGGATCATCTTGATCCCGGTCCACCACGAGCCGAAGGACAGCCACCACTTGCCGTCGTCGTCCACGAAGAGATTGGGGTCGATGGCGTTGTAGTCGCTCGACGAGTTCGAGGTGTAGACGATGCCGTAGTCGCTCCAGCTGCCCGCCAGGCCGGTGGTGGAGCCGGCGAGCCCGATGGCCGAGGTGTTGGAGCCGAAGGACGAGACGGCGTAGTACATCAGGTACTTGCCGCCCCGGTAGGAGATGTCGGGAGCCCAGGGGTCCGAGGCGGACGAGTAGTTCTTCCACCAGTTCGGTTTCGTGGTGAAGGCGTTGCCCGACCGGCCGAAGGCGGTGCGGTCGGTGGAGGTGCGGAGCTGGAGGCCTTCTCCGGTGGAGTAGAGCAGGTACTGGCCGGACGAGCTCCGGATCATGGACGGGTCGTGGACGACGATGTCGCCGTTGACGACACCGGGGTTGGGGTACGCGGAGGCGCTGCCCGGCACGAGGGCCATCAGGAGCGCTGCGGGGAGAACGGCGAGGGTCCTTCTCAGGGTGCGGCTCATGAGGAGGTCTCCTCCTTCGGTCGTGGGGTGGGGCGCGAGGGCGGTACAGGCGGGCACCGGTTGGTCGCCACCGCCGACGCATCCGTTGCCATGCCCATGCCATCAATGCGCGTTCGATATACCGAATAACGCTCGGCACTTCGGACGGGACCGTAGAATCGAACACGTCTTGCGTCAACGGATCGCGCACGGATTCGCCGAATACCCGCCCCATGTCCGACATCACGAACAGCGGTGCCCCCAGGCGTGGTTGGTGGGCCGGGCGCGACAGGGTCGTCGCGTCCGGCCCACCGGCCCGCTTGCCCGCCGGCCCGTTAGAGCCCGTAGGACAAGTCCCCGCGGGCGGTGCGCTGCGGGCGGGGCGCCGTGGTCGCGCACAGTGCGCCGCCCTCGGTGCCGACGTTCACCAGCCCGGTGGCCTCACCGTCGAGGCCCACGAACCGCAGCGCGTGCCAGCGCGGCAGCCAGAAGACCCTGCCTCGGTGCCCGGCGAGCAACTCCCGCAGATCCGCGGGGGCGTGCATCCAGACCTCGGGCAGGTCGCCCGCGTGGTCGAAGGCGGCGCGCAGTGCGAGCCAGCCGTCGTCCCGCACATCGCTGGAGGTCAGCAGCAGCTCGACGGCCTGGCCGGGCTCCTGCGCGCACTTCTTGGCGTGGATCCAGTGCACGTGGTGGCCGGGGGCGTACCGCGTGCAGCCGTCGTGGTGAATGAGGTGGGGGAGCATGGGCCGTCGCCCGCCTTCCGGGGTCGTGGACCCCGGGGGCCCGTCCCCGGTGGTCCGCTGTTCCCCGCGCGGTGCCGCGCGGAGCGGGTCGTCACCCGGAGCACCCGCAGCGGAGCGGGGTGCCGTCCAGCGAGCCGGGGCTTACCGCTGGAACTCATGACCCACGGAAAGCGTAACAGGAGCCGAGAGACCGTCAGGATCCCTGCACAGCACCGGCGCACGGACACACACCGCAGGGCTCGGCGCACTCACTCGCCCCGGCCCGCACGCCCCTGCCTGGCTCGGCGCACGCCCTGCCTGGCCCCCCGCGCGCCCCGGCGCACGCACCCGTACCGCCCCGCACGTCCCAGCCCCGGCCGCCCCGTCCCCTCGCACCCCGGGCCGGCACCCGCACCCCCCGCGCTCCCCCGCCCCGGCAGCCCGCGCCTCAGCCGTGCAGCAGCACCGGAAACGCCTCCATGTCGTTCTGCGTCATCACCGGCAGCTTGCGGATCTCCTCGTCCGGTACGGCGAGCTTCAGCCCCGGGAAGCGGCCGAACAGCGCGGGCAGCGCGATGCCCGCCTCCACCCGGGACAGCGCGGCACCTGGGCAGATGTGCGGCCCGTGGCCGAACGTCATGTGCCGGATCGGAGTCGGGCGGGTGATGTCGAAGGCGTCGGCGTCCTCGCCGTGCTGCGCGGCGTCGCGACCGATGGCCCGGTAGGAGATCACCACGCCCTCCCCCTTGGCTATCACCTGCTCACCGACCTGGATGTCCTCCGTGGCGAACCGCATCAGCAGATGCGTGGTGGGGGTGTCCCAGCGCAGCGTCTCCTCGACCACCGTGTCCCAGGGGATCTCCCCGTCCAGTACCTTCCGCAGCTGGTCGGGGTGGGCGAGCAGCGCCCGTACGGCGTTGAGTATGAGCCCGATCGTGGTCTCGTGCCCGGCCGCCACCATGGCCTTGAGGTTGCCGACGACCTCCTCCTCGGTGAGCGGTTCGCCGCCCTCCTCCGCGAGGATCAGCGCACTGGTGAGGTCGTCGGTGGTGCGGGCCTTCTTCTCCCGCACGAGCTCCGCGTAGAAGACGTCCAGTTCCGCGATGAGCGCCATGCGCTCCTCCTGCGGGGTGAGCATGGAGAAGAACGCCTTGTAGCGCTTCGTCAGCATCGGGTGCTGCGCCTCGTCCACCCCCATCAGCAGGCCCACCACCCGCATCGGCAGCGGCTGGGCGAACACCGCCTTGAGGTCGACGACGCCGTCCTTGCCCTGTTCGGCGAGCGCGTCCAGGAGTTCCTCGGTGAACCTCTCGATGGCCGGGCGGATCGCCTCCAGCCTGCGCGGGGTGAGGGCCTGCGAGGTCTTCGTCCGCAGCCGGCGGTGCTCCTCGCCGTCCACGGTGAACATGGAGCGCCCCGCGTCGATCATGCCGATCAGCGGCCAGGCGTGCGTGACCTCACCGTTCTGCCAGAGCCCCCACGCGCCCAGGTCCTTCACCAGCCGTGTGTCGACGAGGAGTTGACGTGCCTCCGCGTGGCGGGTGACGGTCCAGGCGGGCACCCCGAGGAGCTCGATACGGGCCAGCGGGGCGCCGCCCCTGGTCAGCTGTTCGGTCTCACCGTCGAGGTCCTGGACCAGGGGGTCGACGACCACGGTCGCGTGCGGGCAGTTCACAACAGGTCTCCTGTCGTACGTACGGGAACGAACCGGACGGGCAGCGCGTTCATCCCGCGCAGGAAGGCGGAGGGCCGTCGCACGAGTTCCTGGGGCGGTACGGCGAGCTGGAGGTCGGGCAGCCGGTCGAGGATGACCTCGATCCCGGTGCGGGCGATGGTCTCGGCGATCTCCTGCGCCGGGAAGGGGCAGCGGTACTCGCCGTGGCTGAAGGCGAGGTGCGCCGCGTTACTGCCGTGCGACGCGGCGCCGGGGCCCAGGTCCTGGCGTATCAGCGGGTCGGTGTTGGCCGCGCCCAGGCCCAGCAGGAGCATGTCCCCGGCCTTGATCGTCCGTCCGCCGAGCTGTGTGTCACGGACCGCCCAGCGGCCGGCCAGGATCTGGGTGGGGCTCTCCTCCCACAGGACCTCGTTCATCGCGTCGCCGATGCTGCGCCGGCCGCCGGCGAGCGAGTCGGCGAACTGGTCCTCGGTGAGCATCAGGCGCAGCGAGTTGCTGATCCAGTCGGCGGTGGTGAGGTGGCCCGCCGCCGTGATCGCCATCAGGTCGAGCGCGTACTCCTCGTCCGTGAACGGCGCGGGATCCGCGAGCATCCGCGAGGTGATGTCGTCCCCCGGCTCGGCCCGCTTGGCCGCCACGAGCCGCCGCATGTGCTCGCCGAACCGCCCGTACGCCTCCTGCGCCCCGGGCCCTCCGTCGGCCAGGTCCTTCAGGACGCGGGCGATGTCCGCGCCCTCCGCGTCGGGGAAGCCGACGAGCCGGGCGAGGACGAGCACGGGCAGCGGCTCGGCGAATTCGGCGACGAGGTCGGCCGTGCCCCGGCCGCACATGCCGTCGACGAGCCGGTCGGCGAGCTGCTCGCAGTGCCCCCGGATCTCGAACGGGTCCGCACCCTCCAGCGCGGGCACCACCATCTCGGCGTGCCGCCGGTGCTCGGCCCCCGCGGTGAAGTAGATGGACGGCATGGGCCGCCCCACCATGGGGAGCAGCGGCCAGTCCTCGGGGATGTGCTCCCACTGGTTCCACAGCCCGACGTCCCGCGGGAACAGCTCACCGTCGCTGGTGACCTGGTGGAGTTCCCGGTAGCCGACGACCAGCCAGGCGGGGAAGCCGCCGGGGAGCTCGACGGGGACCACGGGCCCGTACGCGTGGCGCATCGTCCGGTACAGGCCCTGCGGGTCGGTGTGGAAGTCCGGCCCGCCGAGCGGCACGGGAGCGGGGGCGGCGTGCGCGGGGCAGCCGCCGGACGCGGGCGCGGTGGATAAGAAGGGGCTCGTCATCGTACGGACTCCTGGCAGACGGCTTCGCGCGTTGCGGCCATACGATCAACGCGCGACCACTATAAGGAGGTTGAGTGAAGCATTGGGTTACAGTCGCGCCCATTTCCCGACTGTTCACGATCACATCGGTGTGGCATGGATCACCGGAACCCCGCGTCCGGTCCGACGGGACAGCTGGTGCGAGCGGACTGTCGGGAGCGCACGCGCGAACGGATCGGGGCGGGCGACCGCGATCCAAGAGCAGAGCACCCTGCTCGGGATCGCCACGAACAGGGCGCGCGACGCCGCGAGAAACCGGCGGCGACGGCCTGACAGCTGCGGGGCCGCGCGGGGTGTACGCCGGGTGCACGCGACATACACCCTGTGAAGGTCTGCTCCTGAATGGTCGGGTTCCTCGTGCTCCCTTGCGGGTGTCGCCGCCCCCCGGCTAACTAGATGATCATGAGCCTCTTCAGCCGTAGTTCCACCCTCCGACGTACAGCGGCACCGACCGTCCCGGCGGCCCCCACGGCCGAGGTGGTCCCGGATCCGGGCCTGGCGGCTCTCACCGGGGAGTGGATGATCGATCCCGCTCACAGCAGGATCGGCTTCTCGGTGCGGCACGCCATGGTGACGACGGTGCGCGGTTCCTTCACGGAGTACGAGAGCCGCCTCCGCTTCGACGGCCGGGACCCGTCCCGTTCCGGGGCCGAGATCGCACTGGCCACCGCGAGCGTCGACACGGGTGTGGGGCAGCGGGACGCCCATCTGGTCGGCCGTGACTTCCTGGACGCGTCGAGGCACCCGCGGATCACCTTCACCAGCACGGCCGTGGACCTCGCGAGCAAGGACGTCTACCGCATGACCGGCGACCTGACCATCAGGGGAACCACCCGCCCCGTGGTCCTGGAGCTCACCTACATCGGCCACGTGACCGATCCGTTCGGGTACGAACGCGTCGGCTTCGACGGGACCACCACCATCAACCGTTCCGACTGGGGCCTGACCTACAACGCCAGGCTGGCCGAGGGCGGAGCCATGGTGAGCGAGAGGCTCCGCCTCCAGTTCGACATCGCCGCCATCCGCGCCACCGGCTGACCGCCCGGCCTCACACCGGCTGACCGCCCGGCCTCACACACCGGCTGACCGCCCGGCCTCACACACGCGTCACCGCACAGGTGGTGACGCGCTCCGCGTCGTCACCGACGGCGAGGCGTGGTCGACAGGTCCGCGACCACGCACGCCTTCCGCCCCGCCGGGGATCCGCGTCGCGTGGTTGTGAGGGCAGGGACAAGACCATGTCCGAATAACGCCTTATGCCTGCGCCTCTCCTCACAACGACCGGCCGTTCCCCGTCAGGCCTGCGGTGCCACCCGGCCCGGTCTGCGCGGCATCCGCAGACGCGCCTTCCCACGCTTCGCTGCGCAGACGGTCTCCGGTGAGGAATCATTCTGATCATGGCTCAGCTCGAAGCGCGCGAATTACCCCTGCACAAGGTCTTCTGCAGTGACTACGACTTCCGGATTCCGGACTACCAGCGCCCTTATGCGTGGCAGACCGAACAGGCCCAGCAACTCCTCGCCGATCTCGAGGAAGCCCTTCTACGCGGCGACGGGGAGCCCTACTTCCTCGGGTCCTTGGTGCTCGTCAAGGACAGCCGCGCCGCCGAGGCCGACGTCATCGACGGCCAGCAGAGGCTGACGACCCTGACCATCCTGCTGGCCGTCATGCGCGATCTGGCTCAGCAGCCCGATGTGGTGACCAACCTGGTGGCGATGATCTCCGAGCCCGGGAACACCGTGCTCGGACTGAAGGCCAAGCCCCGGCTCACCCTGCGCCCCCGGGACGCCGACTTCTTCCACCAGCACATCCAGACTTCCGGTTCCATCAAGACCCTCCTGGAACTGAACCCGCACAACCTGAGAACCGACGCGCAGAGGGCCGTCCAGGCCAACGCGCGGGTCCTGCACACCGCCCTGTCCGGCTGGACCGACGACCAGCGCCTCGCCCTGTGCACGTTGATGGGCGTCCAGACCTTCCTGGTCGCCGTCAGCACCCCGGATCTGGACAGCGCGCACCGGATCTTCAGCGTCATGAACTCCCGAGGCCTGGATCTTTCGCCTGCCGACATCTTCAAGGCGCAGATCATCGGAGAGATCGACGAACAGGTCTCGGAGACCTACGCCAGGCGATGGGAAGACGCGGAGGAGAGCCTCGGCCGCGAGGAATTCTCCGACCTCTTCATGCATATCCGCATGATCTTCTCCGGCGAGCGGGCACGGCAGGAACTGCTCAAGGAGTTCCAGGCACAGGTCCTCACCCACTACAAGGGAGGACGGGCCAAGGAGTTCGTCGACGAGGTACTCGTTCCCTACGCCGAGGCGTCCGCGGTGATCCGCGACAAGACGTATGCGGCCGGGGACGGGTCGCCACAGGTCAACCTGTGGTTCCGCCGACTGCTGCAGCTGGACAACAACGACTGGTGGCCGGCCGCGTTGTGGGCGCTTCGGTCCCACGGGGACGATCCCGTATGGCTGGGTTCGTTCCTCCGTTCGCTGGAACGCCTCGCGGCAAGCATGTTCGTCCGGCGTATCTACACCACTCCCCGGGTGCTCCGTTTCGCCGAGCTGCTGACAGAACTCAACAAGGGCCTCGGCCTGGAGGCCCCGGCCTTCCAGCTCACGGACGACGAGCGGACCGAGACCCTGGCCCGGCTCGACGGCGATGTGTACTACGAGTTGAGGACTCGCCGCTTCATCCTGCTGCGACTGGACGAGCTGGTGGCCGAGGACGACATCGTGACCACGTACCACGCCCCGCGCATCACGGTCGAGCACGTACTCCCCCAGAACCCTGGGCCCCAGTCGCAGTGGCGCGCGGACTTCACCGTGGACCAGCGCAAGGAGTGGACGCACAGGCTCGCCAATCTGGTGCTGCTCAGCCGCACGAAGAACTCCCAGGTCCAGAACCTCGACTTCACGGACAAGAAGGAGCGGTACCTCAGGCGAGGCGTCGTCGCCTTCCCGCTGACCACGCAGGTTCTGGGACAGGACACCTGGACACCGGAACACCTGGAGAAGCGCCAGACCGAACTCCTCGGCCTGCTGGCCGAGGAGTGGCGGCTGTAGCGTCGCACCGTTGTCGTTGTGAGGCTAAGGACGGACGGACTCATGTCCGGTTTACGGCATTACATCTGCCCTCTTCCTCACAGCGACTGGGTGCTCGTCGGCACCACCACCTGTATGCCGAAGCCGTACGAGCCGAGAGCTTCGGCGATGCCCATGAAGAGCAGGCTGTAGTGCTCCTGACCCCGGGCCGTGGCGATGCCCCCGAGGTCGAGAAGCGATTCCGGTGGCCAGCCCAGGTCGTTCAGGAGGGTCTCGACCGTTCGCTTGGCGTCGGTGTCGTCGCCCGAGAGGAAGAGGGTGCTCGGTCCCACCAAGGAGCCGGGCGCCACCATCAGGCCCGCGTCGATGGTGCAGAGCGTTTTGACGACCCGTGTGTCCGGGAACGTCCGCTGGATCTCCTCGCCCAGGCTCTCCACAGGATGGGAGAGCGTGACGCCCTCACCGAAGCCGACAGCCACGTCGAGCAGTATTTTCCCCGCCAGGGCCGAGGACCCGAGCGAGGCCAGGTGCGGCACGGACGCCGTGCCCGGCGTGGCGTTGACCACGACGTCCGCGCCCGCGACGGCCTGACCGGGATCGGCGACCGCCACCCGGTCCCCGACCGACGCCTCCAGTTCCGACCGCAGTTCGAGGTCCTGCGACCGACGTGATCCGAGGACGACGTCATGTCCCGCAGCGGCCCAGCCGTCGGCGAGTGCGCGTCCTACGTTGCCTGTTCCTAAGATTCCGATCTTCATGGGCGCAACGCTAGGGCGCCCTGCCCGTCACCACCTCCGGCCGGGGACCGGTCCCCCGCTCCCCCATCGGTCCTACGCCCGCGGCCCCTCCCGGCGCACGCGCTCCGCGAGGGCGCGCTCCGCGTGCGCGCGGAACGTGCGGGGTGGGCGGCCCGTCATCCGCTCGACGGTCCCGGTGACGCGGTTCTCGGCGCCCCCGGCGATGGAGCGGTCCATGTCGGCCAGCATCGCGGCGAACGCGCCGGGGATGCCTGCCGCGATCAGGCGTTCGCGCATCTGTTCGTACGTGAGCTGCCGGTGCTCGACGGGGCTCCCGGACACCTGCGCCAGCACGGAGGCGACCTCGCGGTAACTCAGCGCCTCGGGACCGGTGATCACCAGATCCGTATCGGGCGCCACCGGGTCGGTGAGGGCCCGTACGGCGACCTCCGCGATGTCGTCGGCGTCGACGAAGCCGACCTTGCCGTCACCGGTCGCGCTCGACACGACACCCGACTCCCGGATGCTCTGGGCATGCAGATGCCCGCCGGTGAAGTTCTGCATGAACCAGGAGGGTCGCAGCACGGCCCAGTCGCCGACGAGACCGTCGGCCAGCGCCGCGTGCACCTGTCCGACTCCGGGTCCGCCCACGGGAATGGCCGAGGAGCTGAGCAGGACGACGCGCCGCACCCCCGCCGCACGGGCCTGCTCCAGGAAGGGCAGCATGACGGCGGCGGGATCCGGATCGCCGACGGGCGGTACGAGGTAGGCCCGGTCGGCCCCGCGCAGCGCGGCTGCGTAGGTGCGGTCGTCGTGCCAGTCGAACCTGACACCCCGGGCACCGGCCGTGTCGGTGGGCCGGCGGGCGGCCGGGGTGACGTCGTGGCCGAGGGCGACGAGCCGGTCGGCAACTCGGCTGCCCGTGTTGCCGGTCGCGCCGGTCACCAGGACGGATGCACGGGTGGTCACGGTCTTCTCCTCTTCTTCTTCCCTCACGTTCGCGTTCACGAGGCGGGGAAGAATTTGACGTCGTCCATGGAGCCGGGGATCGCGAGGGGGTTCCAGTAGTCGCGGTACCGGGTGACGCGGCCGTCCTTGACGGTGACGAAGGCGACGTACGACATCTCGTACGGAGCCCCGGAGGCGACCACGCGCCCCACGCCACGCCACTCGGCGACGACGGTCTCCGGATCGCGCAGGGTGTGGACCTCCAGCTGCGGGATCTCGCGCAGGTCGATGGAGTCGGGGTATCCACGCATGTAGGCGGCCACGGCCTCCTTCCCCTCCAGCTTCGAGGGGAACCCGTCCGGCGCGAACGGGAACTCGAACACCGCGTCGTCGTCGCACAGCGCGATCCAGCCGTCGATGTCCTTTTCCAGCAGGAGGCGCAGGCTGTGGCGGTACAGGCGTTCCGGGCTCATTACTTCACTCATCGGTCACTCACCCCTAGAATGTGGACTGCGAGTCCGCTTAATACTCGAAACCATACGGACCAGCGGTCCGTTTAGCAAGGAGAGGTCATGATCCAGCGCAAAGAGCGCGCCGACGCCCTGCGCAACCGCGAGGCCGTCCTGGCCGCGGCCGACGACCTCTTCGCGCGCAGCCCGAGCCCCCGCGGCGTGTCCATGGACGATGTCGCCGCGGCGGCCGGCGTCGGCAAGGGCACCCTGTTCCGCCGCTTCGGCGACCGGACCGGCCTCGTCCGGGCCTTGTACGAGGCCCGCGTCCAACCCCTGCGCGAGGCCGTGGAATCGGGCCCTCCCCCGCTCGGCCCGTCGACTCCGCCCCACGAGCGCGTACCGGGGCTGCTCGACGCCGTACTCCGATTCAAGCTGGACAACCGTCACCTCGCCCTGGCCCTGGAGGACGCGGGGAGCGGCAGCCCCTACCAGGCGGAGCACTACACGTGGTGGCACCGCACGCTCCAGGAGACGCTGCGGCAGATCCCCTCGGTGCCGGACGGCGACTTCACCGCCCACGCGCTCCTGGCCGCCACCCGTGCGGATCTGGTCGAACACCTGTCAGGGCAGGAGCACATGACGGCGGAGCGGATGAGGTCGGAGTTGGCGGCCTACGTGGCGAGGATCCTGCCCCCCGACGGAGAGGGTGGCGAGGGCGGCTGACTGTCAGACCTGCGCCCTAGGGTGCGGGTATGGACATGAATGACCCACAGCAGACGGGAATCACCTTCGCCGAGATCACCCTGGGCGTCACCGTGAGCAGCGAACCACCGGACCCGTCCTCCCCGTTGGGTCGCGTCAGGGCGTTCACGGAGAAGTACGGCCCGGAGGCACTCCGGCAGGATCACATCGCCGCCGCGGCAGAGGGCCGCCCACTGCTGCCCTGAGCCGTGCGCGGACGCGATTGCAGGTAGGGCCGCGCGCGCCCCGCGGAGCCTGCGCTACAGTAGAAGCGAGACGATACGTCTCGGCTTGTTGCTGTCTGATGTCTGCCCCCAACAGGAGGAGCACCATGGACCACTTCATCGACGCGGCACCCGGCGTGCGCCTGTGGGCGGAGGAGCGGGGCTCCGCGGACGCTCCTCCCCTCCTGCTGATCATGGGCGCGCAGACATCCGGCCTGGGCTGGCCGGACGAACTGGTGGACGCGCTGGCCTCGCACCACCGGGTGATCCGCTACGACCACCGTGACACCGGCCGTTCCACCTGGGCGTTCGACCGACAGCCGTACGCCGTCACCGACCTCGCCGAGGACGCGATCACGGTCCTGGACGGCCTGGGCATCGACCGGGCCCACGTCGTGGGCATGTCCCTCGGCGGAATGCTCACTCAGCTGCTGATTGCCGACCACCCGGACCGCCTGCTGAGCGCGACCCTGATCGGGACGTGCGCCCTGAGCACCACGCCGTACGTGCGGCCGGACGGAGCACGGGTCCCGTCAGGGGAACTTCCCGGTATCGCTCCCCAGGTGCTGGAGATCTGGGCCCGGCCGGCCGAGGAGCGCGGCCCGGAGGGCGAGCTCGACGCGCGCGTCGCACACTGGCGGGCGCTGGCGGGCGAGCAGTTGCCCTTCGACGCGGAGGGCGCCCGTGCGCTGGAACGGAGGATCATCGAGCACACCGGCCACCACGCCTCAAGCACCGCGCATGCCTGCGCCGACAGCTCCGGCATGCTGCGCACCGAGGAGCTGGCGAGGACCGAGGTGCCCACCCTGGTGATCTCCGCCCCCGCCGAACCGGTCTTCCCTCCCCCGCACCCACAACATCTCGCCCAGGTGATCCGCGGGGCACGCACGGTCGAGATCCCCGGCATGGGGCACGCCCTCCCCCGGGAAGTCCTCGCCCCGCTGACCGCCGCGGTCCTGGAACACACCGGCATCTTGGATCATCCCGGCATCCTGGCATCGCGGATCACGGCGCCGGACGCTGAGGGCTGAGGCGCTGAGGCGCTGAGGCGCTGAGGCGCTGAGGCAAGATCACGCACCGACGACGCACGGCCTCGGACTTTTCGGTTCGTGACCGCTGGCGTCCGTCGTGTCGCTGGTCCTGGTCGTGGGAGTGAGCTTCGTGGCGTGATCCCGTAACGCCCTGGCCACAGCCGTTCCGACAACCCGAAGGAAGAAGGACATGCAGCCCCTCCGCGGCATCACCGTCGTATCACTTGAGCAGGCCATCGCCGCTCCCTACGCGACCCGTCATCTCGCCGACCTCGGAGCCCGCGTGATCAAGGTGGAGCGGCCGGGTACCGGCGACTTCGCCCGGGCGTACGACTCGCGTGTGAACGGCCTCAGCTCCCATTTCGTGTGGGTCAACCGCAACAAGGAGTCGCTCACCCTCGACATCAAGGACCCGCGCTCCATGGACGTGCTGCGCAGGCTCCTCGCCGATGCCGATGTCTTCGTCCAGAACCTGGCACCGGGCGCGGCCGCCCGCGCGGGTCTCGGCTTCGACGATCTGACGGCCGCCAACCCGGGGCTGATCGTCTGTGACATCTCGGGCTACGGCGCGGGCGGTCCGTACGCGTCCAAGAAGGCGTACGACCTGATGGTGCAGAGCGAGTCGGGGCTGCTTTCGGTGACCGGAACGGACGACGAGATGGCGAAGGTGGGCATCTCCGTGTCCGACATCGCCGCCGGCGTCTACGCCTACAGTTCGATCCTCGCCGCCCTGCTGGAGCGCGGCCGGACCGGTGTGGGCAGCCATGTCGATGTGTCGATGCTGGAGGCCACGGTCGAGTGGATGGGCTTCCCCCTGTACTACGCCTACGGTGGCGCGGAACCGCCGCCGAGGGCGGGCGCCGCGCACGCGACGATCTATCCGTACGGCCCGTTCGTCGCCGGTGACGGCAAGGTCGTCATGATGAGCATCCAGAACGAGCGCGAGTGGGCGGCGTTCTGTGACCGCTTCCTGGGGCAGCCGGAGCTCGCGGGCCACCCTGACTACGCGGGCAACGCGGTCCGCAACGCCCACCGCGAGGCCCTCGGCAGCATCGTCTCCCAGCGCTTCGCCGAGCTGACGAGCGCCGAGGCCATCGAACTGCTCGGTGCGGTCCCGGCCGCCAACGCGCGCGTCAACACGGTCGCCGAGGTTTGGGAGCACCCGCAGCTGGCGGCCCGCGGACGCTGGCACGAGATTCGGACCCCGGCCGGCCCGGTAGCCTCACTGGCCCCTCCCGGCCTGGTCACAGACGAGCCGCGGATGGATCCGGTGCCGGATCTCGGCGAGCACACCCGGGCCATCCTGGGCGAGCTGGGGCTCACGGACGGCGAGATCGACGAGCTCATGGCGGAGGGCGTCGCATGAGCGGCACCGACGGAGGCCCGGACCGTCTCGACGAGGCCATACGCCCGCTCAGCACCGCGGTGAGCTGGCTCTTCGTGCTCGAGGACAGTGTGACCTCGGACGGCAAGACGGGGGCGAGGGCGAACCTGCGGAATGCCTGGCCCGGCGACGCAGGGGTGCTGTGGCGGTCCGGGTCAACGGCTCACGTACCGCGGAGGTCGCCGACGATCTCGTCGTGTGCCGCAGGGCCGGGCCGACGTCGCGGTCGCCTGCACCCGGGCGCGGGACGGTCTGTACGTGTCGTGGTGGGGCGAGCCGAGCGAGTTCCTGGTCGAGGCCGGAGTCTGAGGCGGACGCACCCGTTCAGCGACCGCCACCGCGTACGCCGTGCCGGGATCACACTGCACCAGCACGTCCTGGACCTCGCCCAGGAACCGGCCGCCCTGCTGTCCGCGGTAGACGGTCTCGCCCGCCGGCTGGAAAACACAGAGGCCCCCGCCACCCCCCTTACCTCCCCCCAGTAATGTCCGCTTGTCCGAAACAGGTCCCGGATCAGGGGCCGTGGGCGGGAGGGGTGTCATGAGTGGTGCGGGGTCGGTCGACGGTACGTGGAGGCTGGGCGTCGAGGAGCGTGGGGCGCTCGCGGGGCGGTGGTGGAAGTGGGCGCTGGCCGCGCCCGAGGACCGGAGTCCGGTGAGGGACACGACGGGCGAGCACGCCGCGTGGGGGCAGCCGGACGATCTCTGGTTCCTGGCCGGTACGTACGGGGGCCGGGTGGTGCGGCGCTGTGTGATTCCGTCGGACCGGCGGTTGTTCTTCCCGGTGCTCAACATGCAGCACGACAGGTCGTATTCGAGGGTCCCCCGGTCCCTGACGGTGGCCGAGGCCACCGCGTCGCTCAACGGCATGCCGTTGCCGCTGCAGGAGTTCTCCGCGCCGTTCAGGACGGGGTTGACCCAGCGCTACGCATGGGGTGTCTGGGGTGGCATCGAGCCGCTGGCTCCCGGCCAGTACGTCCTGGAGATCAAGGGCAGGGCCACGAACGGCTTCTGGGTCGACACGACGTACCACCTGGAGTCGAAGACCCCCTGACTCCACTCCGCGCGTCCGTGCGCACAGGGCAGTCACAGAAGTGCCATACGATACGCACACTTGTTCGCACTTTTCTGTTTGAGGATGCCTACGTCATGTCTCTGGGTGCCACGTCCCGTTCCCTGCGCGGTATTTCCGTTGCCGTCGCCCTTCTCGCAGTCGGTGCGGCGGGCTGCGCCGATGTCGTCGACAGCGCCAAGGACGGCGCCAAGAAGGTCGCCCGCCAGCGCTCGGTGTTCTCCCTCGCCCCCGGCGACTGCTACAACCCGAACAGCGGGGCGACCGAGACCGAGGAGTTCGCGATCGAGATCGTGCCGTGCGCGGAGCCTCACGAGGGCCAGGTCGTCGGTGAGTTCGAGATCGACGACAAGAAGGCCTTCCCGGGTGATGACGCGGTCGCGGTGATCGCCGACGAGCGGTGCCCGGTCGAGGCGCAGAAGTTCGCCCCGGACACCTGGGCGCTGCCCGCCGGGGCGGACGTCTTCTACTACCACCCCACCAAGGAGAGCTGGGCGACGGGCGACCGGGCCGTGAGCTGCGCCTACACCAAGGAGTCGGGCAAGCTGTCCGGCTCGCTGAAGAGCGACGCCATGAACCCCGACCAGCTCGCGTACCTCAAGGGTTCGACCGCCGTCTACGACGCCCTGTGGGCGAACCAGCCCGAGGGGGACCAGATCGAGGACGACCTCCCCGGATACAAGCTGCAGGCCAAGGCTGTCGCCACCGCGCTCGACGCCCATGTACAGGCCCTGGGGGACATCGAGCAGCCCGAGACCGGGAAGCTTCGCGCGCAGTTGGAGAAGGCCGCCGGTGAGTGGAAGAAGGCCGCGTCGGCGGGCGACACCGACACGTTCTACCTGGCGTACGACGCCGCCTTCACCGGCATCGACCCCAACAAGTCGGTAGCCGCCCGCAAGGAGCTGAAGCTCGCCACGACCGTCCCGGCCGCCGAGGCCGAGGTCTGGGCAGGCTGACCTCCTCCCCCACGCCTCACTCACGATGAGGCCGGACCGCGTGAGGCCGAACCCATGAGGCCGGAGCCAGGTGCGTGCGCCGTTCGCACCCGGGCTCCGGCCTCGCCTCGCGCTGTACCCGCGCGGACTACGCCACTTCGAATCCCCCGGAAGACGGGGAGGGGAGGACCAGGATGACGGACAGGACCACGGCCGAGTGGTGGGAGCTCCTGCCTGCCGGTATCCGTCAGCAGGCCGACGGTTACGTCCTCCAGGACGCGTTCCTGGCGGCCGTCCGCGTCGTCTTCCATGCCGGCCGTGCCCACGGCCTCGGTCTCGTCGAAGCCCAGTCGGTCGTCCACGGCCGGTACGTCCACCACGGCGACCGGGTCGCCCGCACCCCCGACAGCCCGCTCGACCTGGAGTCCCTGACCGCCCTGGCGAAGGGTGCGCGGGGGCGGGTCGTGGCGATCGAGGCCGTCTGGGACGGCGACACCGTCCACGACTGGTTCGTGGACCTGCTGGCCGTCACCGCCGATCCGGCGGGCGAGCACCGACTGGCCACCGTCTACCGGAGTGCGGCCGTACGGCACCTCGGCGGCGAGGACTCCGGCCCGCTCCACCCGTCCGCGGTCGCCGCCGACAGGGCGGGCAGGGCCCTGGCCGTCCGGCTCTCCGTACCGTTCCACTTCGCGAGCCCGCACACCCCGGACGACGAAGCGCCGCGCTTCCGGCCCTGAACTCCGGTGCAGCCGGGGCGCCGGCCCCTCACGTGGCGCTCCGTTCGCTCGCCTCGCGCAGGTCGCGGTCCACCGCACGGTCGTACGCCGGGTCCGGTGCGCCCTCCCGGCTGCCGGGCCGGCCGGTGCGCAGGAGTGCGCGCCAGCGCTCCTGGCTCCAGTCGGCGGGGGCCGTGGTCCGCATGAAGTCCTCGACCAGGCCCAGGAACCGGACGGGGTCGAAGTGGTACGGGAAGTGGCCCGCGCCCTCGAAGATCTCCAGGCGGCTGCCGGGCATGGCCGCGTGGGCGCCGTACGCGTGGTGCACGGGGACCACGCTGTCGCGTGAGCCCCACAGCAGGAGCGTGGGCATGCCCTGGGTCAGGTAGCAGCGGTCCAGCATCGTGACCACCTGGCCCCGCCAGTCGACGACCGCCCGCAGGGTGCTGATGAACGCGCTGCGTGAGGTCGCGTCGGGGAGAGCGTCCACGAGGTCGACGAGTTCGTCCGCGTCCTGGCCCAGATCGGTGTCGAGCGCCTTGATCAGGCGGGTGAAGAGGCCGACCTGGCGGCGCATCCCGGGCAGCCGCAGCGTGGACAGCAGCAGGTCGGCGCCCGGCAGGGACACGGCGCGCAGGACGGGGTTGACCTCGCGGCCCACGCCTCCCGCGCTCACCAGGATCAGCCGGTCGGTGCGCTCGGGGTACTGGTACGCGAACTGCATGGCGACACCGCCGCCGAGCGAATGGCCGACCAGGGTGGCGCGTTCGATGCCCAGGACGCCCAGCAGGTCCCGGATGCCGTTGGCGTAGGCGGCCACGGAGTAGTCGGCCCGGGGTTTGTCCGAGGCGCCGTGTCCGAGGAGGTCCGGGGCGATCACCGTGTGGTGGCGGGCGAGGTCGGGGATGAGGTCCGCCCAGGTCGCGGAGGAGTCGCCGATGCCGTGGATGAGGAGGATCACGGGGCCGTTCCCCGCCATCCGGTAGGCCCTGCGGTATCCGTGGATGACCCTGTGCCGCAGTTCCGCCGCCTGCTCGCCTGCTTGCCGTGGTGCGCCGGTCACATGATCGCCCCCTGCTGACGGTCCGTCGTTCCGGGTGGGTGTCGCTGCGAGGATTCCTGGGCGAGCGTAGGAAGCTTCCGCGTACAGGCGGTTTCCGCGGAGTTTCGGACGGTGGCCGGATGGGGTCCGGGGGTGGGACGAGGGCCTGCCTGTCGTTCCGTAACACGCGCGTAGCAGTGGGGGGTCCCGCGCACCCTATGATCGCCCCAGCACACCCGCCGACTTTCTGCCGCGGTTTCGTGCGTCTCCCTCTCCCTGACCGGGTACGGCACCGCGCTGCCCTGCCCGCGAACCCTGGAAGGCGGCCTGAATGGTCTCTCCCGTACGTATCTGGCTCAACCGCACGTACGCGGAGAACGTCTTCTTCATCGATCAGCTCCGACATAATCCTGACGGCCGGCCGGTCGAGGTCCATGCCACGCACGGGGATCCCGACTCGCCCGTACTGGCTGCCGCCGACACCGCGGCGCCGGAGCCGGAGGGACTGACCCCGGCCGCGTACGCCGAATTCGCCCTGGACCAGTGCGCCCGGCGCGGTATCGACGTGTTCGTTCCCGTCCTGCACCAGGCTGCGACAGCCGCGCACCGTGAGGAGTTCGCTGCGCTCGGGACGACGCTGCTGGCCCCGCCCGTCGAGGCCTGTGCTCTCTTCCAGGACAAGGCGACGGCGTACGAGACGGTTTCGGCCGTGGGGGTACCGGTGCCGCCGTGGTGGCGGGTGCGTACCGAGGACGAGCTGGTCGAGGCCGTGGACGCGATCGAGGCGAGTGGCGGCACGGCCTGTTTCAAGCCGGCGGCCGGTGCGGGCGGGGTCGGGTTCCGCATCATCACCCGGGCCCCCTTCTCCTTGTTCCACCTGGGTGGCTTCCCGAGCCCCTACGTACCGTTGGGCCTGGTCATCGAGGCGCTACGGAGCGGCGAGGGCTCCGTCGACTGGCTCGTGATGCCGCGCCTGGACGAGCCGGAGGTCTCCGTCGACTGCCTGACCGGTCCGGACGGTGCGGTCAGGATGGCGGTGGGACGTACGAAGAACGGGCGGCGGCGCGGATTCACGCTGCGGCCGTCGCTGACCGAGCCCGCCCGGCTCATCGCCCGGACGTTCGGGCTGCACTGGCTGACGAACATCCAGTTCCGGATGTACGAGGGGCAGCCGGTCCTGATGGACGTCAACACCCGTCCGGCCGGCGGGCTGCACCAGCTCTCCCAGTGCGGCATCAACGCACCGTGGGCGGCGGTGCGCCTGGCACTCGGCGACGACCCGGGCGATCAGACCCCGGACTTCCTGGGCGCGGACTACTCGGTCATAGCGGGACCGCGGGCGCTGCGGCCGACCGTGGTGCCGGTGCAGCGTCCGGAGGAGCCGGCTGCCGCCCGCCCTGCTCCTGAAGGGGTCGCCGCCGCACTCTGAGGCGTGCGCGGGGTGGTCGTGCCGCAGGGCCGGGTACCCTCTGCGTCGGCGTGCGGACACCGTGCTGTAATGCGTGGCGAAGCCGCCGTGGTGGGTGGCTCGGGGGGACAGGGACATGATGGTTCGGACGGTGCACGTGGCCGGAGTTCTGCTGTCGGCTCTGCTGGTGTCGCTCGTCGGCGGCGACAGTGCCGGTGTCGCGGCGGAGGCGCGGATGGCGGCTGCGGCCGGGGCCGCTCGGAAGTACCAGCAGGCCATGCTGGAGAAGGACTGGAAGACCATCTGCGAGGCTCGGACGGAACTCCTGCGGGGTGGCAGCGTGGCCGATTGCCTGGACCGGACCGAGGGGCTCGCTCTCGACGACTACGGCCATCTCCGCATAAGTATCGGCAGCATCTCCGAGGTTGAAGCCGCTGGTCCGCATCCTGCGGGCGTCGGCCTGCGGATATCGCTCCATGAGGTGGACATGCACTACGCCGTCCGAGTCGTTCCCGGTGGCGGGAGTACCTGGCTCATCGATCAGTCGTTTGTCCTCGACACGAGCGTGGGTGCGGGCGTCGAGGCCATCCGCGAGGGGCTGCAGGCCGGGTGACGGCAGGCACGGGTCCGTTGTGGGCCCGGCTGGTCAGCTGATCGATTGTGAGGTTGAGAAGGCAGGCGCCCGGCCATGCTGCGTGGCGGCGACGAACTCGCCGGTCCGCAACGACCGGACGGGCTCCCGCCCGCGTCCGACTTGAGTGGGGGCGGTCGTGGTGAGGGCCGGCTGCGGCGCAGGGGTCAGCAGGCCGTACCCCGGCCGGCTGCCGTCGCCCGCAGCAGATCCCGGAGGAGTGCGAAGTCGATCTTCTCCGGTCTGCGGAAGCGCAGGCAGCCCTTGCCCATGTCGTGGCCTGCCAGCCGGTCCGCCAAGGCGTCGCGGACGTCGGTGCGCAGCAGGTAGAAGGAGATGTACTGCTTCTGGTTCGCGAAGGCGATCTCCCCGATGCCGTCCCGCTCGTAGGCCGGCATCCCGTAGGCCATCACCTCGGTGAATCCCCGCAGCTCCGACCGGCACAGGTCGCGCAGTCGGGTCAGTGCCTCCTTGCGTTCCCCGGGCACCTCTGCAAGGTAGCCGTCGACATCTTCCGCCTGGCTCCGCACCATGGTCCGAGCGTACGTGACACGCGGCGGGTGGCATCGGTCGACGTCTCCGTGGGGCCCCGGAAGCGCTCGCTCGTCCGATCGGTCTCCCGCTGTCCGTCAGTGCGGGCAGGCGTCCATGCCGGAGCGGATCTCAACCGCCTCGGCGTCGAGCAGCTCGCCGGCTACGGGACGAGGCCGGACGGCAGCGCGGCGGCCCCGCCACGAAAGGCCACGTCGGGGAGGGGCGTTCCCCATGGGACGGATCGAGTCCGAGTGAAACCCGAGCCGTCCGACGACCTGCGGACAAGAGCCTCTCGAGGCCCTTCCTGGACCCTGGGGGTGGAGCCATCCCCCAGGGGTCCCTGGGGGATATCCCCCACGTAAGTCGGGGCCTTACCGGATCGTTCGGGTGACGCGGAATCCCTACGTTGTGGGGTGGAATCGAAGCACAGTTCGCACACCTTCCGGAGGATCCCCCGTGACCGCCCCGACGTACCGCCCGCCGCGCACCGCCCACCCGCTCATCGGGGCCTTCGTGCGCTTCGTGGTGTGCGGAGGCGGTGTCGGGCTCGCCTCCGGCGGTGCGCTCGTGCTGCTCAGTGAGCGGATACCGCTGGTCGTCGCCAATGCGTTGATCACCGTCGTCTCCACCGTGATCGCGACGGAGCTGCACAGCCGGATCTCCTTCCGGAGCGACCGCAGGGGGTGGCGGATCCACCTGCAGTCGGGGCTGACCGTCGCCGTGAGTTACGCGTTCACCACCGGCGCCCTGCTCATGCTGCACGCCGTACAGGACTCCCCCTCCATGGTGGTCGAGCAGACGGTGTACCTGTCGGCGTCGGCGGTGGCCGGGGTGGGGCGGTTCGCGTTGCTGCGGTTCGCGGTCTTCACCGGGCCGGCCGTCGTACCGGCGGAAGGCGGCACGCCCCTCGGCAAGTCGTGCGTGGCCATCGCGGCGTGAGCGACCCGTGCGCCGGGCGGGCGTCCCGGAGGGCCGCCCGGGCCATCCGGCTCCCCGAGGAACGATGACACACCCATCATGACAGGTCAGGGCGTGTTTTCGTAGGACGAACAGCACGTCCGTGAAGCCTTGTTGAGCACCCTGCGCGACTCCCAGAATCGCCGTCATGAATCACTCCGAGAACATCGATCACGATGCGGTGCTGCGCGCACGGACGCTGCTGCTCGGATCCGGCGGAATCACCGTCCACCAGGAGGCCGACGCGTACAGGATTCTCGCCCGGGTGAGCCCGGCCGCCTATCTGCCCCGCCTCGCCCGGACGCTGCTGACGTTCAGTTACCGGCAGTTGGTGATGCCGGAGTTGCGGCTGCCAGTCCTGACCGAAGCCGTCGCCGCGGCCCGGCGGATCGACGGGGCCGAGCCGAACCGGGCCAAGCTGCTCACGGACACGCTGGACGCGTGCCGGCACGAGCTGTACACGCTCGGGCGACGGGCGGAGGCCTTCGCCCTGTGCGAGGAGATGGCACACGAGGGACGCAGGGCGTTCGAGGCGGGCCATGTGGCGAGCCCTGTGTACGCGCACGATCCGCTGGCCACCGCGCTCGCCGAGGAGGGACGGCATGAGGAGGCGGCGCGCCTGTTCGGGGAGATCGCCCGGGTCGCACGGGCGGAGGGGGACCCGTCCGCGGTGCCCTTCTGGCACACGGTCGCGTGGGTGGCGGAGCTGGATGCCGCCGGACGGCACGGGGAGGCCGTCGACGCCTTCGCCACCCTCGTCGAGGCGGGCCGTGAACGGCTGGACCGTGACGGCACCTCTCTCGCCATGCTGGTGTGGAAGCTGGTGCGGCTCGCCGGGATGCTCGATGCTGACGGGCGCCGCGACGAGGCCCGCACGGCCCGGAAGGAGGTCCTGGGCCTGCTGACCGAGCTGGCCGACAGCGGGGAACGCAAGGGCTGGAGCAACATCCTCTCCTGGTGGCGTGTCCTGCTGGCCCTGTCCGGACGTACGGACGAACAGCCCGTGCCCGGTGAGCCCGCCCCGGCCTTCGGCGTGAACCTCGGGTGGTCGCCCGACGTCAGGAAGGCGTACCTCGACGGCCGGGAACCCCTCATGGAGGCGATCGAAGCCCTGTCACCCCCGGTCGGATCCGTGCCGGTCCGTGACCGCCTCGCCGAAATGGTCCTGCTGCAACGAAAGCTGACACACCGTTCGGTCATGTACTGGGAGTCCCGCACCCATCTGATCCTCGATCCCCTGCGCCCTCTGTTCGACGAGGGGGTCGCCCTCGCCCGCCGGCTGGCCGCCGTGGACGACGACCGGGGCCCGGCCGTCCTCGCCCGCGCGCTGACCGACCGTTCGACCCTGCTCGTCGCCGGCAAGCGGTACGGCGAGGCACTCGCCGACTTCCGGGAGGCTGTGGACCTCGGGTGACCTGGGAGGCCGTGGAACTCGGGTGACCCGGGAGGTCCTGGACCTGCTCGTCTGACCCGCCTGACCCGGAGGCGTGGTCAGGGGCTCCTCTACGATCGTCCGCGTGTGCGCACATGTGATAGTCGCGGAAGACGACCCGAAGCAGGCCGAGCTCGTACGCCGCTACCTGGAGCGCGAAGGACACGCGGTCACGGTGGTGGGGGACGGTCTCGCCGCCCTTGAGCAGGTCCGGCAGGGCACGCCGGACCTGCTCGTCCTCGACGTGATGATGCCGCGGGCCGACGGGCTGGACGTGGTACGCGTACTGCGCTCCGAGGGACGGGAGTTGGCGGTGCTCATGCTGACCGCCCGGTCCACGGAGGACGATCTGCTGCTCGGGCTCGACCTGGGGGCGGACGACTACATGACCAAGCCCTACAGCCCGCGCGAGCTGATGGCGCGGGTGCGCACCCTGCTTCGGCGCACCCGGCGCGACGCGGATCCGGACCCGGTCGACGGCCACGTGCTGCGGGTGGGGGCGCTCGCCGTCGATCCGGTACGTCACGAGGTGGCGGTGGAGGGCGTGCGGGTCGAGTGCACGCCCGGTGAGTTCCGGCTGCTCGCCGCGATGGCCGCCGAGCCCGACCGTGTCTTCGCCCGGGAGCAACTGCTGGAGGAACTGCACGGGTTCGACCGGTACATCAGCAGCCGGACCGTCGATGTGCACATCATGAACCTGCGCAAGAAGATCGAGCGCGCGCCTCGCCGGCCGGTCCGGCTGCTCACCGTCTTCGGGGTCGGCTACAAGCTGACGGACCCGGCGAAGGGTGGCGCGCGTGCGTCAGCGCGACGATAGCGGCGGCAGCCGTCACCACCGGCTGCCGCTCCGCAAGAGCCTCCTGGGCCGCCTGCTGGCCGTGTCGGCGCTCGTCGCGGCGTGTTCGGTCGCCGCGACGGCCTGGCTGGCCGTGCAGACCACTTCCGGCGCGATCAAGCAGGAGCAGGGCCAGAACCTCACCGCGGACAGCCGTGTCCACGACACCCTGCTCGGATACGCGGCGGAGCACCCCACCTGGGACGGTGTCGCGACGACCCTGCGCGAGCTGGCGGACGACTCCGGCCGGCGGATCACGCTGACGACGCAGACCCGGGAGATCCTCGCCGACACCGCGGGGGCCTCCCCTCCCCCGCCGGCGCTGCCGTCCCAGCCGTCGGCGGTCGTGGACCCCATGTCCGTGGACGCCGCCCTGTCGTCCGGGGCGGGATCCGTGAGCGGGTCCATCACCGGGTCCGTGACCGGTTCCGTGACGACCGACGTGGGCGCACGGTCGGGCACCGACCGGATCGATCCCCGCGCCGTCGGCCCGTTCCGCCTGCCGCCGGCCGAGCGCACGTCACTGATGGACATCGCCACGAAGGCGGCAGCCTGCCTCGACCGGGAGGGCATCGCCTCGGACGTCGTGGAGGGGCCCAGCGGGCGGCCCCGGCTCGAGGTCGTGGGCAATGATCCCGACCGTGTGCAGGGCACCCTGTGCCCCACGGCCGCGCTGGGCACCCCGACCCCGACCGAGGAGAAGGCGCTCGCCGCGCTCAACGAACTGGTCGACGCGTGCCTGGACCGCCAGGAGCGGGAATCCGTACATCTCGACCTGGATCTCTCGTGGGGCCCGGACGCGGGCCCGGACGCGGGCCCGGAGCCGGAGGTGGCCCCCGGCGCGACGGCGGAACCCACTCCCGTACCCCGTGAGGTCACCCGGCCGACCCCGTCGCCCTCCTTCACCGTGAACGCCCTCACCAGTGAGAACGACCGGGCCATCGCCTCCTGTGTCGGCATCGCCCGCCAGGAACAGCTCAGCTCGTACGTCGCCTCCCCCGCACTGCTGTTCATCAGCGATCCGAGCGGCGGCGCGGTCCCCGGCTTCGAACTGTCCCCCGCGAACACGGCTCGGATCACGGGGGTCGCGGCGCTCGTCCTGGCACTCACCGTGGGCGCGTCGGTGCTCGCCGGGGCCAGGCTCGTACGGCCACTGCACGCACTCACGGGAGCCGCCCAACGCATGCGGGACGGCGAGGACTCGGCACCCGTCGTGGTCACCACGGACAACGAGATCGGCAGGCTGGCCGTCGCCTTCAACGACATGGCCGCACACCGCGCGCGGCTGGAGGAGCAGCGCAAGGTGATGGTCAGCGACGTCGCCCACGAGCTGCGCACCCCGCTGAGCAACATCCGTGGCTGGCTGGAGGGCGCCCAGGACGGGATCGCCGATCCCGACGCCGTGTTCATCTCCTCGCTCCTGGAGGAGGCGGTGCAGTTGCAGCACATCATCGACGACCTCCAGGACCTGTCCGCGGCGGACGCGGGCGCGCTGCGTCTGCACCCGGAGCCGGTTCGGATCGGGGATCTGCTCGCCCACGTCGCGGCGGCCCACCAGGCACAGGCCGACATGGCGCGGGTGGCTCTGACGGTGGACGCGGCCGGGGCCCCCGTCCCCACGCTCACCGCCGATCCGGTGCGGCTGCGGCAGGCGGTGGGCAACCTGGTCTCCAACGCCGTACGCCACACCCCGGCGGGCGGCCGGGTGACGTTGCGGGCGTACGTCACCGGGGCCGGGGAAGAGGTGGCGGTGGAGGTCGCCGACACCGGCAGCGGCATCCCGGAGGAGGACCTGCCCTACGTCTTCGACCGCTTCTGGCGTGCCGAGAAGTCCCGTAACCGCCGCACGGGCGGCAGCGGTCTGGGCCTGTCCATCGTCCGTAAGCTCACGGAGGCACACGGGGGGACGGCCCATGTGGTCAGCACGGTGGGCGAGGGTTCCGTCTTCACCCTGTGTCTGCCGCCGGCCGGCCCCGAGGGTACGGGTCCCGGTGCTGTGCCACGGGTTCCGCCCGGCTCCGGCGGCGACCATCGGTTCGGGCCCTGATGCGATGAACACAGCGCCCTGACAGCTTCCTCATAACTCCACTCCAGTCTGGAGCCATGCCCGGCGCCCGCCACGCACCCGCAGGCGGGCTCCACCAACGCCGGGCCGGAATCGGAGTCACTCAATGTCCCCTCGTGCGTCCCTGCGCGCCGCTGTCCTGACCGCCGTCGCGGTCGGCGCGGTCCTCCTCCCGTCCGCCGCGGCCTTCGCGGACGACTCGGCGAAGCCGAAGCCCACCCCCGAGGTCAGCACCCCCGCGACCGCCGAGCCCAGCCCCGTGCCCACGGAGGCCGGCACCGGTGCCGCCGAGCCGACGCCGGTGCCGGCCGAGTCCGTTCCCGCGGGCACGCTGCCGCGGGGCGGTGTCGCGGCCGGTGAGCGTGCGGCCGAGCAGGGTGGCGGCGGCACCGCGCTGTACGGCTCGGCGGCGGGCGCGGTCCTGCTGGCCGGCGCCGGCACCTTCGTGCTGCGCCGCCGTTCCGCCGCGCACCGCAACGGCTGACCTGGGCACGCGTGGCGCCGCTCCGCACGACGGGGCGGCGCCACTTCCCGTGACCCGACGCCCCATGCCCCGTACGCACCTCCGTACGCCCAGAGCCCCTACGCCCGGAGCCATCATGTCCCGTACCGCACGCGCCTTCCGGCGGACCGTCATAGCGAGGGCCGCCGCCTCCCTGTTCCTGGTGCCGCTCACCGGCTGTTCGTCGTCCGGTGCGGCGGAGCCCTCCGCCGCGGTCCAGGCGTCGGGTTCGACCGTCGAGAAGTCCGGGGAGGCCGGGGAGTCAGAGGTATCCGGGGAACGTCTGAAGGCACCGGCGCCCGCGCAGGTCACCATTCCGTCGATCGGCGTGACCAGCGAGCTGATGCGGCTGGGGCTCAACGCGGACGGCACCGTGGAAGTGCCGCCCGCGGAGAAGGGCATGACGGCCGGCTGGTACGCGGGCGGGGCCGTCCCCGGTGAGCCCGGGGCCGCCGTGCTCATCGGCCACAACGACACCCGGTTCGGGAAGGCCGTCTTCCATGACCTGAAGAAGATCACCAAGGGGGCGGTCATCACCGTCCTCGGCGGGAGCGGCGAGCGTACCCACTTCACCGTCACGGACACCGAGACGGTGAGCAAGAACTCCTTCCCCACGGAGAAGGTCTACGAGTCGACGACCGAGCGGGTGCTCCGGCTCGTCACGTGCGACGGTTCGTTCGACGCCGACGGGCATCCCGTCGACAACCTCATCGTGTACGCGACGCTCCGCTGAACCGGCGGGCCAACAGGCCGGCGGCCCGTGCGCCGGGCAGCCGCGCGGCTCGCGTTCCACGCGTTCGATGTCGCTACAACTACCCGACGTACTCCCGGCATCCGATGTCTACCCACGGGTAACTCCTGCTGCTTTGATGGGCGTCACCGGCCCGACTGCCCACACCCCACAGCAGGAGAACCCGTGCTGCACACCGTGATCCGCCGCGCCTCCGGCGCGACCCTGGCCCTGGCCGCCCTCGCCGCCCTCACCGCGGCCGCACCGGCGGCGCACGCCGCGGAGGCGGCGGCCGAGACCCCGTCGCTGCGCGTCCTCACCTACAACGCGTTCCTCTTCAGCAAGACCCTCTATCCGAACTGGGGGCAGGACCACCGGGCCGCGGTCATCCCCGAGGCGGACTTCTTCCGGGGCAACGACGTCGTCGTACTCCAGGAGGCCTTCGACAACGCGGCCTCGGACGAGCTGCTGCGGAACGCCGCCGGCCAGTACCCGTACCGCACCCCGGTGGTGGGCCGGAGCAGGAGCGGCTGGGACGCGACGGGAGGTTCCTACTCGGCGACGACGCCGGAGGACGGGGGGGTCGCCGTGCTCAGCAAGTGGCCGATCACCCGCCAGGAACAGCACGTCTACAAGGACGCCTGCGGCGGCGACTGGTGGTCCAACAAGGGTTTCGCGTACGCCGAACTGAACGTGAACGGCTCCCGGGTGCACGTCGTGGGAACGCACGCCCAGTCGACCGATCCCGGGTGCGGTGCGGGTGAGGCGGCCCGGAAGCGCAGCCTGCAGTTCCGGCAGATCGACGCCTTCCTCGACGCGAAGAACATCCCCGCCTCCGAACAGGTCGTCGTGGCGGGCGACTTCAACGTCGATTCGCACTCCCCCGAGTACGCGTCGATGCTCGCCGATGCCGGACTGACTGACGCCGACGCCCGTACGGGACACCTGTACTCCTTCGACACCCGGGACAACTCGATCGCGGCCGAGCGCTACCCCGACGACCCCCGCGAGGACCTCGACCACGTGCTGCACCGCGCCGGGCACGTGAAGCCGTCCGGGTGGACCAACGAGGTGGTCAAGGAGGAGAGCGCACCCTGGACGGTGACCAGCTGGGGTACGGACTACACCTACACGAACCTCTCCGACCACTACCCGGTGGTGGCGTCCGGACGGTAGGGCACGGACCGTCCGGCGGGGCGACAGGACGGGTGGTCGTACGCGTATCCGGTCCCGGATGCCCCGCCTGCGCGGCCGGTAAAGTGAGCGAATGCGCCCCGTTTCCCGCACCGTCGACCCACGCCCATGACCAGGGAGACCAGGACCCTTCCGGCTCTGGCACCGGGCTCGACGGACACGACCTTCGTGATCAAGGGGTACGACGAGGTCGTCCCGCACGACATCGTCTGGGGCGACCACTCGCACCCCTTCCACGAACTGCTGTGGAACGAGCGGGGCGCCACCTCGGCGGTGGTGGGTGCCCGGGTGTGGACGGTCACCCCTTCGCTGGGGCTGTGGATGCCCGCGGGCACGCTGCATTCCGGCTCGGCCGCGGCGGGCACCTGGTTCCGTGCGAGTTTCTTCGACTTCCGCACCACGGCGTCGATATCCGACACACCCGTGGCAGTCGAGATCACGCCGCTGCTGCGGCTGCTGCTGGAACGACTGGGTGAACCCGGCCTCCCCGCAGCCTCGCGCGCGGCGACCGAGGTGCTGGTGCTCGACGTGCTCCGGCCGTCGCCGCGCGAACTGCTCGTCCAGGTGCCGGCCTCCGCACTGCTGCGCCCGATCGCCGAGGCGGTACGCACGGACCCGGGCGATCTGCGGACGCTGACGGACTGGGCGTCCGAGCTCGGGGTGAGCACCCGCACGATCACGAGGGCGTTCCACACGGAGACGGGGACGAGCTTCGCGCGCTGGGTGGCGGCGGTGCGCGCGCAGCACGCGGTCACCCTGCTCTCTCGGGGCTGGGACGTCGAGAGTGTGGCGGAGCAGGTCGGCTACCGGTCGGCGAGTGCGTTCGGCGCGGCCTTCCGGCGGACGACCGGCCTGACGCCGGGCGCGTTCCGGCATAACTGAGCGGTCACGACGCGATCAAGGCGTACGAGCACCTCGCGCGCGGTGCCTTCGGGAAGATCGTCATCCGCGTCGCCAACTGAGCCGCCCGCCTGGTGGGCCCGGTCTCTGTGGTCACCTCCTCACCCGGCGACGCACCGACCTGCACCGAATACCGGGCCGACCTCGCGAGGTCCGTGTCTGCACCGCTCGGGGCGACCGGGCCGGACGCGTCGGGCGGT
This sequence comes from Streptomyces sp. NPDC058637, assembly GCF_042717325.1. NCBI lineage: Bacteria > Bacillati > Actinomycetota > Actinomycetes > Kitasatosporales > Streptomycetaceae > Streptomyces > Streptomyces sp. NPDC058637. The sequence continues at coordinate 191,228 of NZ_JBHXRD010000013.1, forward strand.
ATGGCACCGACAGTCCTCGACTGCGGCAGGATATGGACCACTCAGCGCCCTGCGTCAGGCGCTGGTGAAGCCGGCTGTTCTCGGCCGTGAACTGGTGCAGGGCGCCGACCAGCGCCTCGACGTCAGCTCCGAGGCGGGCGATACCCACCACCTGCGCTCGATCGGCTGCTGTGGGGCCGGAGGGAGAGGCCGGTCGAGCGGATACACGAGCGGGCGACTCTGTCGATCCCCCGCGAGCAGGACAGTCCTTTCCGTCGAAAGCTCTGCCGACCGCACCGTCTCCCCCGTGTTCCGCAGGATGGCAGGAGCTCAAACATCGACTTACCGGCTTGTTTGTTATCAAGACAAGCGTTCACGCACTTTATTGCCTCATCCGGCCATAGAGGATGGCCGCACCAACGGTTCGAGGGAAGGTGTTTCGGCATGGCGGATTGGGTGAAGGTCGCGGGTGGCCTCTCGGCTGTCTCTGCAGGCTCCAGGACGACGGTGTGGGGTGTGAACGCGGGGAGCGCGATCTACCGGTACACCAACTACGACGCCAACCCCTGGATCAACATCCCCGGCGGGCTGAGCGACATCGGCGCGGGCGCGGACGGCACCGTGTGGGGCGTCAACAGCGGCAACCAGATCTTCCGGTACGCCGGAGACCAGGGTGCCTCGAACCCGTGGCCGAGTATCAACGGCAGTCTCGTCCGCATCGACGCGGGTTCCCGGACGAACGTATGGGGGGTCGACTCAGCCGACGCCATCTACCGGTACACGAACCACGACGCCAACCCCTGGATCAAGATCCCTGGGGCGCTGAGCGACATCGGCGCGGGCGCCGACGGCACCGTGTGGGGCGTCAACGCCGCCGGAGGCATTTACCGGTACACCGGGGACCAGGACAGCTCGAACCCGTGGAAGAACATCACCGGCGGCCTCAGCCGCATCGCGGTGGGCTCCCGGACCAACGTGTGGGGCGTCAACGCGGCCGGAGCCATTTACCGGTACACCAACAACGACGCCAACCCGTGGGTCAACATCCCCGGCACCGCCACCGACATCGCCGCCGGCGCCGACGGTACCGCTTGGCACGTCAACAAGAACGGTGACATCTACCGCTACACCGGCGACCAGCCGAGCTGACCCGGCACCGCGCCCTCCCGCCGACTACGCTGTCCGCCACAGTCGGCAGGAGGGCGACGGGCATGAGCCAGTACTTCGAGAGGGGCGACCGGACGCTGTGGAACCCGTCGAACGGTGCCGCCCGGCTGTTCGTCAGTCACCTCGCCGTCTACGAGGCCGAGTTGGGTATGCCGTCCGGCATCGGACCCCAGGATGCGGACGCGTACCAGGTGGACCCCGACGCCTTCGCCGCGTTCGTACACGCCCTGCTGCGGTGGCACCGCGACACCGGCCACCGGGTCATGCGCGCGCTGTCGGACGGTTTCGTCGCCACGGCACTGGCTCTCGCGGAGCGGGCAGGCATCGAAGTGGACTTCGGTTCCCCCGACTTCGACCGGGACACCGCCTGCCACGACGGCCGTGCCCGGCCCCACACCCCGGCGCGGGACGAGTGGTCGTCCGCCCTGCGCCGGGATGCGCACGAGATGGTCCGCTCCATGGCGTGCTGAGCCGGCCCGGCCCACGTGCGGGCCGTGGCTCCTACGGCCGGATGTAGGGCCGGGTCATGATCTCCATGTTGTGGCCGTCCGGGTCGTCGAAGTACACGCCGCGACCGCCGAAGAGCCCGTTGATCCGACCGGGTTCCGTGTGCCTGGGGTCCGCGTAGTAGGTGACGTCGAGCGCCCGCAGCCGGCCGATCATGGCGTCGAACTGCGCGTCGGGCACGAGGAACGCGTAGTGCTGCGCCTGGACGGGCTCGTCCCGCTTCTCGTAGTAGTCGAGCGTCACCCCGTTGCCGAGGTCGAGGGGCAGGAAGGGGCCGAACGGTGCGCCCACCTCCAGGCCCAGGACCACGGCCAGGAACTCGGCCGACAGAGACCGGTCGTAGGCGTACACGGCGTGGTGGTTCAACTGGACGGTGGTGACACCCTCGTCGAGGGTCTGTTCGTTCCGCATCTGTGGCAACTCTCCGGGTCTTGGGTTCCGTTGGGACGGTGCCGCACAGGGCACCGGACGGTACGACTCGGAGATCGGGCGGGCCTCGGGCCCGCCGCGCGGTCATGCCAGGGCCGGGCGCCTCTCTCGTGCATGGCTCGAGGCCGACCCGGTAGTCACCCGTCGATCGTAGCGTGCGTCGCCCCACACCTGCCGGCCGACGGATATCTTGCGTCCATGGACGACTTGGCCTCACTCCGGCGCGCGCACGGCCCCGTCACCGTCAGCCGGCTCGTCCGGGACCTGACCGCGCTCGGGCTGGAGGAGGGCGACGTCGTCATGTTCCACACGCGGATGTCCGCCATCGGATACGTGGCAGGCGGCCCCAGGACGGTCATCGACGCACTCGACGACGTCGTCGGGAAGCACGGGACACTGATGGTGACCTGCGGCTGGAACGACGCCCCGCCGTACGACTTCACCGACTGGCCGCAGGCCTGGCAGGACGCCGTGCGCGCCGAGCATCCCGCGTACGACCCCGGGCTGAGCGAGGCGGACCACAGCTTCGGCCGTCTGCCGGAAGCACTGCGCCGGCTGCCGGGCGCCGTCCGCAGCCGCCATCCCGACGCCAGCTTCGCGGCTCACGGCATCGCCGCCCGGTTCCTGACGGCGGACCACCCCTGGGACGATCCGCACGGCCCCGGCAGCCCGCTGGCGAAACTGGTCGCCCTGGGCGGGCGGGTCCTTCTTCTGGGCGCCCCGCTGGACACCCTCACGCTCCTGCACCACGCCGAGGCGCTCGCCGTGGCGCCGGGCAAGCGGTTCGTGGACTACGAGCAGCCGATCCGCGTGGACGGGCAGCGGGTCTGGCGGCGGTTCCGTGACATCGACTCCGAGCACGGCGCCTTCGACTACTCCTCCGTGGTGCCGGAGGGACAGGATCCGTTCGAGGCCATCACCCAGGACATGCTGGCCGCCGGCATCGGCCGCCGGGGCAGCGTCGGCGCGGCCACCAGCTATCTGTTCGAGGCCGACGAGGTCGTGCGCTTCGGCGTCGGGTGGATCGAGGAGAACCTGGGTGCGGGTGCCCGGTGGCCCGACGCCCGCGACCCGGCCGTGTCCGAGGACAGAAACCCTCGGTAGGGCCCGGAGCCCCGTGTGTACGGCAGGGGTACGGAGCGCCAGGCACGGGCGAAGCCGGGTGGCTCCGCGCGACCGGTCACGAGGACGGCCACCGGTGTCCGGCGGGCGGCGGCCCTGATCCCTTCCGGGGTGGTGCTCGCGTCGTGCCCGCCGGTCTGCCGGGAGGAGCAGCCGGCGTAGTACGCGATGGGGACGGCCTGCTCCCCGCTGACCACGCACGGCGGACGCACCCCGAGCCGGTTCAGCGCACCGGCGACGGCCGCGTAGTCGGCACTCGTGGAGTGGCTGCTGGCGGACACCCGGCTGAGGACCTGGAGCTGGACGGCGAAGTGTCCGGTCAGGACCAGGGCCAGCAGTGTGACGCCGACCGGCCGCCCCGTCGCCCTCGCCCGCTGCCTCGCCCGTGCGAACAGGTGGGTCACGCTCTCGGCCACGGGTACGGCGAGCAGCGCGTAGGCGGGGAGGAGGAACCGCGGTGCGGCGTACTCGATCAGGAACAGGTACGGCACCGCCAGTGATCCCGCGGTCGCCGTCGCCACCAGGGCGGCGGTCCCCCGGCCCGCACGGCGGGCGACCACGACCCCGCCGGCCGTGAGGAAGGGGACCGCTGCCCACCACACGGCGGTGCCCGGACGGTTCCACGGGATGTCGCAGGGGCGGCACAGGGTGCGCCCCTCCAGGGACCGGATCTGGTCGTCGACGGCCATGTTCCATCCGAGGCCGCCCTGGATCGCGCCGGCCCGGTGCAGCCGGGCACCCACGCCTCCGTACTGTGCGTACGCCTCGGCCACCCAGGGCGCGCAGCCCGCGAGCAGCCCGGCCACGAGGGCGGCGCACAGGTCGGGCCGCCTCCGGCCGGGGACCAGCACCGCCGCGAGGATCAGCGGCAGGGTCAGCCAGACACCGTCGGCGGGACGCATCAGGGCGACCAGTGCGACGGCGGCCCCCGCCCCGATCAGTTCGGCCCGGCCCCTCGCGCCGCCCACCGCTCTCACGGCCCAGCCCGCGGCGGCCAGCGCTCCCAGGGCGCACCAGAGGTTCGGCATCGCCATCGGGCCGTAGAACAGGGTGGGCCACAGCCCGGCGAACAGCGCGCCCGCACATACGAGTACGGGGGTGGGGAGCACCTTGCGCCAGATCCACAGGGCGACGACCAGTGCGGCGGCGGAGAGCAGTACGAGGTAGATCCGCAGCAGGGTCGTGGAGGTGGTGAGGGCTGCGGCCGGGGCGACGAGGTAGGTGATGCCGCGGGCCCGTGGGGCGCTGAAGAAGGCCGGAGGCGCGTTGCCGCCGACCTGGCTGACGTACACGGTCTCGTCCCAGGCAGGCCCCGATCCCGGTACCACGAGGGTCAGTTGGACGAGGGCGAGGGCCGTGGCTACCGCTGCCAGCCAGGGCAGCGGGCCGCGGATCCGTCTGCGGGGCCGTACGGGTACGGCCTCCGGTGCCGGGCGTGCCGGCCGGCACTCCTGCGTGCCCTGCATGACCGCTCCCTACCGATACAGATGGGTCCGAATGCGACAGATGCCACCCTGCCCGACGTCAGGGTCCGGACCTTCGGGACGCGCCGCCCGGCATGTCAACCGGTGGGGAGGCAGTGCCGCTTGGGTCTTCCGGAGGGGCGGCGACACGCCTTCACGCACCGGCGGGCCCCCATGCGGCCGCCCGGACCTGGCCGAACCGGCCGCGTCCCCCTTCAGCTTCGACGTGGGCCGGGCGTACCTCGTCGAGGGGGCGCACCTGGTGTCCGGTGGGACGCCGGAGCCGATCGCCGGTGACGACATCGGCGGCACGTTCTTCCTGTGCGGGGGGCTCGCGCGTGCGGCGCCGGCCCAGGGCAGGCTCCTGCCGGACAGGATCGGCAAGGGGCCGGCGAAGGCGCTCAGCCCGTCGTCCACCGCCTGCGTTTTCGCGCCGACGACAACCCGCATTGCATGGCCATGCGAAATAACGCATACTCTTCCTATGTCTAAGGTTCTCACCTCCCTGCCCACCGGCGAGCGCGTCGGCATCGCCTTCTCCGGCGGACTCGACACCTCCGTCGCGGTCGCGTGGATGCGCGACAAGGGTGCCGTCCCGTGCACCTACACCGCCGACATCGGTCAGTACGACGAGCCCGACATCGCGTCGGTGCCCGGCCGTGCGACGGCGTACGGCGCCGAGATCGCGCGCCTGGTCGACTGCCGCGCGGCGCTGGTCGAGGAGGGCCTGGCCGCACTCACGTGCGGCGCGTTCCACATCCGCTCGGGCGGGCGCGCGTACTTCAACACGACGCCGCTGGGCCGTGCCGTCACCGGCACCCTGCTGGTCCGGGCGATGCTCGAGGACGACGTGCAGATCTGGGGCGACGGCTCCACGTTCAAGGGCAACGACATCGAGCGGTTCTACCGCTACGGCCTGCTCGCCAACCCGCACCTGCGGATCTACAAGCCGTGGCTCGACGCGGACTTCGTCACCGAGCTCGGCGGCCGCAAGGAGATGTCCGAGTGGCTGCTTGCCCACGACCTCCCCTACCGTGACAGCACCGAGAAGGCGTACTCCACCGACGCCAACATCTGGGGCGCCACCCACGAGGCCAAGACCCTGGAGCACCTCGACACCGGTGTCGAGACCGTCGACCCGATCATGGGTGTGCGGTTCTGGGACCCCTCGGTCGAGATCGCCACCGAGGACGTCACGATCGGCTTCGAGCAGGGCCGCCCGGTGACGATCAACGGCAAGGAGTTCGGCAGTCCGGTCGACCTGGTGATGGAGGCGAACGCCATCGGCGGCCGCCACGGCCTGGGCATGTCCGACCAGATCGAGAACCGGATCATCGAGGCCAAGAGCCGCGGTATCTACGAGGCCCCCGGCATGGCGCTGCTGCACGCCGTGTACGAGCGTCTGGTCAACGCGATCCACAACGAGGACACGGTCGCGCAGTACCACAACGAGGGCCGGCGTCTCGGTCGCCTCATGTACGAGGGCCGCTGGCTCGACCCGCAGGCCCTGATGGTCCGCGAGTCGCTGCAGCGCTGGGTGGGCGCGGCGGTCACCGGCGAGGTGACCCTGCGGCTGCGGCGCGGCGAGGACTACTCGGTCATGAACACCTCCGGCCCGGCGTTCAGCTACCACCCGGACAAGCTGTCCATGGAGCGCACCGACAACTCGGCGTTCGGCCCGGTCGACCGGATCGGCCAGCTCACCATGCGTAACCTCGACATCGCCGACTCCCGCGCCAAGCTGGAGCAGTACGCCGGTCTCGGCATCGTCGGCAACGCCCACGCGGCGCTCCTCGGTGCGGCCCCGGCGGAACCGACGGGCCTGATCGGCGCGATGCCGGAGGGCGGCGCCGAGATCATCGCCTCGCGCGGCAGGACCGAGGACGACGACGAGATGCTGGACCGCGCCGCGATGGAGTTCGGCACCGACTAGCCGGGCCGGTCAGCCGCACCGGAGGGTGGCGCCCCCCCGGCGCGGACCCGCCCGGGGGGGGCCCCCCGCCG